>NZ_JACHKA010000001.1:3543750-3872500 GCF_014203955.1 Sphingobium lignivorans | reverse complement strand
TGCTTGTAGGCAGGTGCCGCGCGCGCCTCGTCCGTGGCGATGAAGGCCGAGCCGATATAGGCGAAGTCCGCGCCCATCGCCTGCGCGGCGAGAATGCCTGCGCCGGTGGAAATGGCGCCGGAGAGGGCAATCGGCCCATCGAACCATGACCGCGTTTCGGCCATCAGCGCGAAGGGCGATTGCGCGCCGGCATGGCCGCCCGCCCCGGCGCCCACCAGGATCAGCCCGTCGGCACCTTTTTCCACGGCCTTGTGGGCGAAACGCTGGTTGATGACGTCGTGGAAGACGAGCCCGCCCCACTCATGGACGGCCGCGTTCACGTCCGTATTGGCGCCGAGCGACGTGATGACCAGCGGCACCTTGAACCGCGCGCAGATCGCGAGATCCTCCATGAGGCGCGGATTGGAGCGGTGGACGATGAGATTGACGGCATAGGGCGCCGCCGGGCTCTCCGGGTTCGCCGCGTCGTGCGCCGCCAGCGCCTCGTGGATCCTGGCGAGCCAGTCCTCCAGCCGCTCCGGCTCGCGCGCATTGAGCGAAGGCATCGCGCCGATGATCCCCGCCTTGCATTGCGCGATCACCAGATCGGGATTGGAGATGATGAACAATGGCGCGCCGATCACCGGCAGGCGGATGCCCCGATCAAGTGGCTTTGGTATCGGCAAGGCAGGTTCCTCTCAGGAGAGGACTGGTCGCACGCGCCGGGGCGAGCGTCAATCGGCCGCTATCGGGCCGGTGACATCATTCGGTCGCCGCGACTGGTGCCCTCATCGGACGCCAGCTCTCGGCCTGCCAGCGCCGCCGCGTGTAGGTGGTCGCGCCGATCTGCAGCGCGATCAGCATGAAGACGAAAGGCTGGTAGGCGATGCCGACGAACAGCGAGCCGACCAGATAGATGATGTGGCCCTGGACCATCGCCCGCGCGAAGGGGGCGACCCATTGATAATCCGGATTGTCGCTGTCCTTGTAGCGGCGGCGCAGGCGTTCGCTCTGCACCAGCGTGCCCAGATTCAGCGCGAGCCAGAGCAGCAGGCCGGGAAAGCCCTGTTCGCCGAGCATCTCGAAATAGCTTGAATGATAAGCCCGGCCCCGGTCCGTCACCACGACATGCTCGACGCGCTGGTTGTCCGGCGTGCCGCTCTTCTGGACGGTGTGGTAAGTGAAGCTGTTCTGGAGATAATTGTCGAAGCCGCCGCCGAGCGGATTGCGTGCAACATAGTCCAGCGTCCATTTCCAGACCTGCAGCCGCGTCGAGGCGCTTTCGTCGGCCTGATATTGCGAGATGGTGTCCATGCGCTGGGTGAAGCTGCTGGGCAGGAAGGGAATGGCGCAGATCATCGCGAGGACGCCCGCCGCCGCATAGAGCATCCGCCTTTTCGTCTGCCACCACATCATGATGGCGAGCACGGCGGCGCAGACGAGGCCGGTGCGCGCCTCGGTGCCGATCGGCATCAGCAGGCAGGCGCCGCAGAAACAATAAGCGAAGCTACGCACGCGCCAGTCCGGCGGAAACACGGTGCCGTGCCGGGAAAGATATAGGATGAGCGGAATGATCGCGATCGCCACGGTGGAGATGATGCTGCCTTCGAAGAGGCCGCTATTGTTGTCCACCATCAGGCGCAGCGTGCCGTAGCCCCCGCCGCCCAGCACGGTCTTGATGCCGCCGGTGATGATGATCGTGCCCGCGCAGAGCACCATGACGAGCGCGAGCGCTTCCAGCCGCAGCTTCGTGCGCAGCGTCAGTGGCAGGAAAATGGCGAAGAGCAGCGCCTTCCAGACCCAGTCCCACTTGGTCCGGGCCTCGATGGGGAAGTCGGCATGGAGCGTCGTGTAGCCGCAGTAGAGCAGGAGCGCGACCAGCAGCAGCTGCCGGCGCGAGAGGCGGCAGTCCTTCTTGTCGTCGAAGACCAGCCATCCGCCCACCGCCGCGGCGAAGGCAATGAGCGAGATCGGGATGGCGTTCAGCAGATAATATGAAAGGCGCTGGGGCGAGACGATGTCGATATAGGCATAGACCAGCACGAGGATGAACGGCCGCTTCAGGCCGAGCGCGAACATGGCCGCGAGAAAGGCGATGAAGAACACGTCACGCATCGTGGCGGTCTCTTGCCTCGCGCGGGCGGCCGAGCAGGTCCTGCGTCTCGCCGCCGCTCTCATCGTCGAGGTCGTCGCGGCCGAGCAGGCGCCAGCAGGCAAGCAGGATCAGGCCGTGCGTCAGCAACAATGAGAATGTATCGACCATCCGGCGCGTGTCCCGAGAATTCGCTGACAGTATCAGGGACGATGTCGTGCGCCTGATTTGCCGCGTGATCCTAGTGGCGGGTGGTTGAGGCGGCGTTAAACCTTTGCAGGCAGGAGGGGGTCATGACGCGAATTCTGCATGTCCTCGATCACAGCCTGCCGCTGCAGAGCGGCTACACTTTCCGGACGCGCGCTTTGCTCAAGGCGCAGCAGGGACGGGGCTGGGAAGTGCGTGGCATCACCGGCAGCCGGCACATAGCGGCGGGGCCGGCGGTGGAGACGGTGGACGGGCTGTGCTTCCATCGCGTGCCCGGCCGGTCGCGCTTTCCGCTTGGTCCGGTCGCCGAATGGCTGGACGTGCGCCGTTTCTCCCACGGCATCGAGTCGCTGGTGCGCGACTGGCGGCCGACGCTCGTTCATGCCCATTCGCCCGTGCTCGGCGCGCTTGCCGCTGCCCCGGTCGCACGGCGGCATGGCCTGCCTTTCGTCTACGAGATTCGCGCCTTCTGGGAAGACGCCGCAGTCGGCAATGGCACCGGCCGCGAGGGCGATCTGCGTTATCGTGCGACTCGCTTCCTGGAGGACCGCGCAATTGCCCGCGCGGATGCGGTGATCGTCATCTGCGAGGGGCTGCGGCAGGATCTCGTCGCGCGCGGTGTACCGCCCGGCAAGATCACGGTGTCGCCCAACGGCGTGGATCTCGATCTGTTCGGCGCGCCGCCGCCGCCCGACGAACGGCTCCGCGCGCAGCTCGGGCTGGAGGGGGCCGAAGTCATCGGCTTCATCGGCAGCTTCTACGATTATGAAGGGCTGGACGATCTCATCGCGGCCATGCCGGCGCTGGTCGCCCGGCGCCCGGACGTGCATCTGGTGCTCGTGGGCGGCGGCCCCTGCGCCGAGTCGCTGCGCGGGCAGGCGCAGGCGTCTCCCGCGGCCGCGCACATCCATTTCGTGGGGCGCGTGCCGCATCAGGAGGTCGAGCGTTATTATGGCCTCATCGACATCCTCGTCTATCCGCGCAAGGCGATGCGCCTGACCGAGCTCGTCACGCCTTTGAAGCCGCTGGAAGCCATGGCGCAGGGGCGCCTTGTCGCGGCATCTTCGGTGGGCGGGCATCGCGAGCTGATCGAGGATGGCGTCACCGGCACCCTGTTCCCGCCGGACGACCCGGCTGCGCTCGCCGGCGCGCTCGCTGCGCTCCTCTCGGATCGCGCGCATTGGGACGAGCGCCGGCATCGGGCGCGGCTCTTCGTCGAGCAGGAGCGCAGCTGGGCGCGCAATGTCGTGCGTTACGAACCTGTTTACCAAGAGCTGATAGCGAGCAGGGCAACGTCATCGCGAGCTGGGTCATGAATTCCCGAGCAATGGTCAGGGTCCCGGCCCCCGGGACATGGATGGAGCGAACCCTCGGTGTCCGTGGCGCCCGGTTGCTGCTGACGGCCGGGGGCATGATCGGGGTGGGGCTGGCCGTGCCGGGCCCCTTGCTCGATCAGCTGGTGGCGACGGCAGGCCTGAGCGGCGCGAGCGATCTTTTCGTGGCGCCCGTGGGACTGACGGGGCGGATGGTCCTCACCGGGGCCTTCGCTCTCGTTCCGGTGCTCGCGGTCTGGATCATCTGGCGCACGCCGGGTTCCGGGCCGGCACAGGACATGCAGGGGCGCAGCGGGGACGACATCGGGCTGCCCGAGGAGGATGAAAACGAGATGATGAACGCGCGCGTGCAGAGTTCGATTTCGCCCTGGGATGCATTCAAGCGATTCGTCCGCGGCGGCGCGCAGCCGGCCGCCGTCCGGGACGACGTGCCGCTCAGGAAGCGCCGCCGGCGGGACCGGCACCCGGACGCGCCGCCTCGCCCGCCGTTGTTTGCGAGCCGCGATCTTCCCCCGCCCGATCTGATCGATCCGCAGGAGTCGCCCGCGCCGAAGAGCGATCCTATCGCGGCCCCGGTCCCAGCAGACGCGGTGCGCTTCGCGGCGCCCGCCCCTCGCATCCTTGCGCCGGCTCCGGCCGACCTGCCGAGCGCGCCGCCCGCACCCGCCGCCCCGGATATCGCACTGCCCCGTTCTCCGGCGCCGCTCAGCGACGCCGAGATCGCGACTGCCGTCGCGACGCTGCCACCGCTTGCGGCCAGGCCGGCGCCCGCCCCGCAGGCGGATCGTGCATCATCCTGGAAGATTGCCGATCTCGGTCTCCCGCTGATCGAGAATGCCGATCTCGGCACGCTTGCCGTCCGTTTCGAGCAGGGCGTCGCGCGCCGGGAAGCGATCGTCAACGCGCGCCAGGCGCAGCACGCCCTCGGCAAGCATCTGCCCTCGGCTGCGGTCGCTGCGCCTCCGCAAGGCGAGGTTTTCGCCGCCGCCGACGCGCCGGGCCTCTCAAGCCTGCGCGTCGAGAGCGACGTGGAGAGCGCGCTCAACGATGCGCTTGCCACCTTGAGGCAGCTTGCCGGCGCGCGCCGCGCCTGAGTCGGCGCCCCGCTCGCGATCTCACCATTCCTCGATGGTCAGGACCGCGAGCCTGATCAGCGCCTTTCCCAGTACCGGCGCGCCCGAGATGTCATCGATCGCCAGGTCGACGACGATGTGGCCGCGCAGCGCGAACGCGGCCTCGCCGAGCCCGTTGGTCAGTCGCCGCGCTTCCTCGACCGCGTCCTCGCCCGCGAGGCCGAGCGTGATGGCGTGGCGCGTGCCGACGAAGGTAGCGCTGCACCAGGGGCTCATCTGCGCATCCTGCACCCGGGCGGGAGCGAGCATCGCTTCCAGCGCGGCGATGAGCTGGCCCTGGCAATCCCGCCTATGCGCGCGCGGCGTGGCGGGGCGGATCGGCAGGGTGGGCGCCCGGCGGCAATGCCATCGCCGGGCCTGCGCATGGGGTCTCGTGACAACCGTCATTGTGCGCGCTCCTGGAATTTGTTCATGAAATGTTCTACACGACGCCGGGTTCTGTCGGTGAGTTCGCGGCCCCGCCGCATGTCGTGGACAAGCCGGGGGTCGCGGACGGCTTCACGGCCGAACCGCGTGGCGGCCATGCCGGTATGGCGCAGGAAGCGCTCGATGGTGGACAGGCTGATCATGAAGCCGGCTCTCCTTCTGGTGCTGTGTAAACGAGTCGAAACAGGAATAATCCTATCTTTCGCGCCAAATCCTACTTGTCTAGGAAAAATCCTATAGTATGATGACGCCTATGGACACGGGCACTGTGCGGGAGACTCTCGATCGGCTGATACGGGAGCGGGGCGTGAGCTATGAAGCGCTCTCGCGGCTGCTCGGCCGCAATCCCGCCTATGTGCAGCAGTTCGTGAAGCGGGGCACGCCGCGCAAGCTGGACGAGGCGGACCGGCGCGTGCTGGCCCGCTATTTCGGCGTCGATGAGCGGATGCTTGGTGCCTCGGATGCGCCCGTTGTCCCGACCTCCCCTGCCGCGCCCGCCCGCAAGCGCACGGGCGATCTGGTGATCGTGCCGCGTTTCGCGCTGGGCGCATCGGCTGGCCCCGGCGCATTGGTCGAGGAGGAAAGGGCGGCCGGGGTCCTGGGCTTCGATCCCCGCTGGCTGCGCGCCATCGGCGGGCGGCCGGACATGCTGAGCATGATCCGGGTGGATGGGGAATCGATGGCGCCCACGCTCAGCGATGGCGACGAGATCATGGTCGATCGCAGCGACGGGATCGATCGGTTGCGCGACGGCATCTACGTGCTGCGCATGGACGACGTGCTGATGGTCAAGCGAGTGGCCCTGGCGCCCCGGCGCGGCGGCTTCTCGGTGCGCAGCGACAATCCGCTCTATCCGGCGTGGGACGATGTGGATGCGGATGCCGTATCGATTGTCGGCCGGGTGATCTGGGCGGGGCGGCGACTCGGATGAAGCCGGGTGGGGCCGCCAGGCAACAGGGGGAAGAGCGATGCTGACTGTCACTCAGGAGCCGCTGCCGTCGCTCGACGCGCTCGAGCCGCGCTGGTGCGCACTGGCGGACCGGGCGGACGCGAGCTTCTTTCTCGGCTGGACATGGATGGGCAGCTGGCTGCGCGCGACCGGTGCCCGCCCCGATCTGGTGAGCGTCCGGGACGGCGCGGGGGACGAGATCGGGCTGGCACTGCTGGGCGCCGCGCGCGAGCCGCGCAAGCTCGGCCGCGTCCGCACGCTGCGCCTCAACGAGAGCGGCGATCCGCTGATGGATCGGCCCTTCATCGAGTATAATGCGCCGCTTGCCGCGCGCGACCATGAGGTGGACGTGACGCAGGCCCTTGCTCATCACCTCGCCCGGCGCCGGGACTGGTGCGTGCTGCGTCTCTCGGGCGTGGCGGACGATAACCTGCTGGTCGGCGCCGTGCCCGCGCGGCGCCGCATCCTCACGGACGTGTCGCCTGCCTATGGCGTCTCGCTGGCGGCGGTGCGCGGCGCGGTGGGCGATTATCTCTCCCTCCTCTCGGCGAACACGCGCAGTCAGATCCGTCGTGCACTGCGCGATCATGGCGATGGCGATTTCGGCGTGGAGCGGGCCGCCGACGAAGTCATGATCGCGGACTGGCTCGGCGAGATGGCTCGGCTCAATGCCGGCCGGCATGCGGACAATGCATGGGATGCGCCGATGTTTCGCGCTTTCGCCCGCGAGATCGCGCTGGCCGGCCGTGCGGCCGGCGCGGTCGATCTGCTGCGCGTCACCATCGGCGGCGCGGTCATCGGCTATCTCCTCAATTTCGTCCATGGCGATCGCGCGATGAACTACCAGTCTGCATTCGCCGAGCCGGTCGGTCCAAAGGACAAGCCCGGCCTGCTCACGCACATGGCCGCCATCGCGCATTATACCGGGCGCGGCCTGTCGCTCTATTCGCTGCTCGCGGGCAAGGATCGCTACAAGCAGAGCCTCGCGACGGGCGCGGAGGAGCTGCAATGGTGGCAGATCGAACGCTTCTCGCCAGCGCTGGAAGCGGAATACTGGCTCCGCCGATTGCTGCGGCGATGAAGAGCGCCCTCCTGGCTTCCTCAAAGCCATCGAATCTGGCCACCCCGCCTAGGAAGCGAGGCGGCGCATCACCCGGTAGCCGAGGCGGGCCAGCGTCTGGCGCTCGGGTTGCGTGCTCACGGGCACCAGTGGCAGTTTCCTCGCGCGCAGCAGGCGGTTGAAGCTGTGGAGCTCGCCTTCCGCCACGGAGCGTTCGGAGCGCCAGGTGATGGAGAGGCTGATCGACACCGCGTTGCCGTTGCGCACGAAGTGGGGCGCCTTCACCGGCATGAGGATCGCGTCGCCCGGCTGCAGGCGCACTGGGTCGGCCTTTGCGAGGAAGCTCTCGTCCCACTGGAGGTTGCGATGGGCGCCGGCATGGAAGGCCTCGCTCTGCTCGGCCGGCACGAGCGCCGGATCGGCGGTGGGGAAGACGTTCATCACTTTCTCCCCCTCGATCTGCATGAGGATGTTGTGCTCGGGGTCCATGTGGAAGGGCGTGATGCTGCCGGGCGAAGTGAAGAAGATGAAGGCTTCCCGATGCTCCATGGGGCCCGTTCTCTTCAGCACCGCGGGTTCCAGCTCCGCGAGCAGGGCGTCCAGCAGCTTGCCATAGGCCGGGTCGCGCTCGACATTCTTGAAGACGATCCAGCTCTGGTTCTCGTCGATGGTGCGGATCGTCTCGGCCGCCGAGAGACCATTGGCGGGCGTGTCCTCGGGGCGGATGCCGATCGGCAGCGTGCCCCGGTTATATTCCATGCGGTCCTCGGGATGCCGTTCCGCGAGAGCGGCGATGGCGTCGCGCGTGAGCAGGGGATGCCCCACCAGTGCGTGCCTCAGCTTGCGATGGCGGTCGGGATAGGCGTCGGCGAAGGCCTTGATGGCGTCCGGCGGAAAGGCGGTGTGCGTGTCGATCATGAGCGGGCTCCAGATTTCATCCGGGCATAAGCGGTTTCCAGCAGCGTCATGGCAGGCAGCGAAAGGGCGCCGGCAAGGCCGGCAAGGCCGCGCTTGCGCAGGCCGATGCGATATTGGGCGATGGCGCGGCGCTCGCCCCACAGGCTGTCGATCATCGGATGGTCCGGCGCGGCGCAGCTGTCCATCCATGGCGTGACATGGTCGTCCAGCACCCGCGCGAGATTGTCCTGCTCGATGAGCACCCCCGGCGAATAGCGGGCGAAGTCCGGATCGATGGCGATCTTGAACGAGAAGCCGCCCTGCGGTCCCACGAAATTGACCAGCATGGCGATCGGCTGGCCGTCGCAATCGATCCGCAGCATGTCCAGCATGCCGGCGGCATGGGCATTCCGGCAGATCTCACGGAGGAACAGCGCGTCCTCGGCGCAGGAAGCAAGCGCGGTACCTTCCGCGCCTTTCCAGCCCCGCGCCTCAAGCTGCAGGAAATCGTCGATCCACGTCTCCAGCGCATCGCCACTGGTGAGATGCCGGTGGACGATGGTGCCCATCTCCGCGAGCCGGGACTGCAGGCGGCGAAGCTCCTTGCGCTTCTTGGCGCGGACATTGGCGGTCCAGTAATCCTGTGCCCCCGCCTCGCTGCGCAGCAGGGCGCGTTCGTGGCGATTGAGTTCCTCGCAGCGCCGCCCGTCCCGGGCGCAGACCAGGCGCAGCGCGGTGGCGGCGGGGCCATCGGGGTCGAGCGCTCTCAGGTGCAGCAGCGGGCCAGACCATAGCGCGGCGTCGAGCTGTGCGAGCAGCAGTCGCCAGCCTTCCTCTTCCCGCCCCTTGCGCAGCAGCGGCGCGCCATAGAAGCAGTGGCGATGCAGCCAGTTCGTCGTGTGGCGCAGCGGAAAGCGGCCATGCCGGCGCGCACCGGTCACCGGCAGGCGGGCGATCAGTTCGCCACCTTCATCGCGCGCTTCGATCAGCCGCACCGTGCCGTGCGGATCGAGGCTGCGGCGGGCGGGCTCCAGCAGTTGCGGGAGGTAGAAGGGATTGGGCTCGGCGGCGTCCTGCTCCAGCGGGCATGTTGTGTCCTCGCCACCGCTCGCCCCCGCGTCCTGCGCGGGTGGTGTGCGGGGTTGGATCGGCGCATGTCCCACGTTCATGGCAGAGCCCATAGCGCGCACTGATTATCATAAGACTAAGCGATGCGCGCGCCTTTCGCGCGGGCGCGATCCGGCCCGGTTCAGGGCGCTTGCCGGCGGGCCAGCCTGCAGGTTGCGATGTCGCCGGGCTCGGCACGCCGCGGGCCCGGCTGGAACCGCGCGAGATAGCCGCCCGCCGCCGTATGTTCTTCCATGCCGACGAAGCGGAAGCCGACCGCCTCGAACTCGCAGCGCAGCAGTGCGGAGGGGGTGCCGTGCTGGTCGGTCGGCCGTTCGATGTCCACGACGATGACTTGCCCGTCCGGCTTGAGAGCGGGGTAGAGGCGCCACAGGAAGGCGTAGGGCTCGGCGATCTCGTGGTACATGTGGATCATGAAGACACGGTCGAAGCTCGCGTCGGGCAGGCGCGGGTCGTCGGGCGTACCCAGCTTGACGCTCACATTGGACCAGTCCTCGCGCGTCACGCGGCGGCCCAGCGCGTCGATGACCTCGGCAATGATGTCCTGGCCCAGCACGCGGCCTTCCGGCCCCACGCGGCTGGCCAGGCGCACGGTGTAATAGCCTTCGCCCGCGCCGATGTCCGCCACCGTCATGCCCGGGCGGATGCCGGCGCGGTCCATGATTTCCTTGGCTTCGTTGACCCGGTCGCGCGCTTCCTCGGTGGACCAGCGGGTCGAGATGATCGGCGCGACGGGCCGGTCCGCGCGCGGAAAATCCTGCGCCGAGGCGGATCGTTCCGCGCTTCTCGACGGGAGTAGGTCGCAGGCGGCAAGAGCAAGGGATGCCGGCAGCAAGGCCGCGACGAGCCATGCTCCCCGGCCCGTCATCATCAGTCGACGTCCTCCACCTCGACTGTCTCGCCCGTCACTTTCTGGCTGAGCGCCGCTGCCATGAACGGGTCGAGATCGCCATCGAGCACGTCGCCCGGGGCCGTCGAGGTGACGCCGGTGCGCAGGTCCTTCACCAGCTGATAGGGCTGGAGCACATAGGAACGGATCTGGTGGCCCCAGCCGATCTCTGTCTTGGCCTGGTAGTCGCTGGAGGCTTCCTCCTCGCGCCGCCGCAGCTCGGCCTCGTAGAGCCGCGCCTTGAGCATGTTCATGGCCGTCGCGCGGTTCTTGTGCTGGGACCGGTCATTCTGGCTGGCCACGATGATCCCGGACGGCACGTGGGTGATGCGCACGGCCGAGTCCGTCGTGTTGACGTGCTGCCCGCCCGCGCCGGACGCGCGGTAAGTGTCGATCTTGAGGTCGCTTTCCTTGATCTCGATCTCGATATTGTCGTCGATGACCGGATAGACCCACACCGAGGAGAAGCTCGTGTGCCGCCGCGCCGAGCTGTCATAGGGACTGATGCGCACTAGCCGGTGCACGCCGCTCTCGGTCTTGGCGTAGCCATAGGCATTCTCGCCCTTGATGAGCAGCGTGGCGGACTTGATGCCGGCCTGTTCCCCGGCCTGATACTCGATCATCTCCACCTTGTAGCCGTGCTTCTCGGCCCAGCGCTGGTACATGCGCAGCAGCATTTCGGCCCAGTCCTGGCTCTCGGTGCCGCCGGCGCCGGCGTGGATTTCGAGATAGGTGTCGTTGCCGTCCGCTTCGCCCGCCAGCAGCGCGGCCACCTTGTCCCGGTCCGCCCGGGCGGCGAGAGCCTGCAGGTTGGCGATTCCCTCGTCGACCAGCGCGTCGTCGCCTTCCGCTTCGGCCATCTCGATGAGCTCGACCGTGTCGGTCATTTCCTGCTCGATGGCGCGCGTCGCGCCGATGGAGCTGTCCAGCCGCGTGCGCTCGCGCATGACGTCCTGCGCCATCTTCTGGTTGTCCCAGAGGGTGGGATCCTCGACCCGCGCGTTCAGCTCATCGAGCCGGCGCAGCGCCCGGTCCCAGTCCAGCGAGCGGCGGAGCAAGTCGAGCGCTGCCTTGATATGGTCGACATGGGCCTCTGCTTCGGCGCGCATGAGAAGGTCTCCGTGGAATTTCCAGCGCCCTATATAGGGCCGAGCGCCGCCGGATGCGACGGGGAGCCGCGCAGGTCAAGGGGGAGGCGCGGTGGTTGCGGTCGATGGCGCGGAGAGGACGGCGCGATTCTGGCCGCATGCGCCACCGCGTGATCCATGCCCTGCGCATGCATGGGCGCCGGAGCAGGTCTCAGGGATTGCCGGTGATGAGGCAGGGGCCGTCGTCCTGCCGGGCCAGCGAGCGCTGCCGCCAGCGGCGCGCCACGTGCCACCGCCACAGGAGATTGACCAGCTGATAGCCGAGCGCCGCGGCGACGGTGCCGAAGAGAAGGAGGCCCAGCGCGGTCGGCGCGACAATATTGTATATCCATTGCGCGGACTGACCCAGCCAGTCGCCGCTGTCCGCCACCCGGCCCTCGCCGAGCAGTCTGTGCCCCAGCTTGAAGGCGGCGAAATAGATCGGCGGAAAGGTGAGTGGATTGGTCACCAGCGTCGCGAAGGCCGCGATGATGAGATTGGCGCGCGCGGTGAGCGCGAGCATGGCCGCCGCCGGCGTCTGCCCCAGCGGGATCAGGAAGCCGGCCAGCAGGCCGAGCGCGACGCCCCGGGCGATCGAGCGCCGGTTGAAATGCCATAGCAGCGGATGCGTCAGGCGATGTGCCATCGGCTGCAGCCAACGGTTCGCGAGCAACTGCTCGCGCGTCGGTAGCCTGTCCATGATCCAGCGTTTCAACGTGCCCGTTCCTGTTCGTGTGTTCGTCAGAGATGACTCATCAATCGTGAGCAGAGCGTGAATCGCTCGAGAATTTGCTCTGCCATGGAAAGCATTCATCTCCTTCAAGGCCTTTTTTGCCGCGACAATCCGCCCATCGACAGGCGGATGCTGCAGTCGCGCCCTGTTCTTAGGACCACGCTTCGCAGCGTCTTTCCAAGATAGGAATTGCGAACGCGCAGAACAGGGGCTGAACGGCCTTAACCGGCTTTTCATCAACTGCGAACTATCCAGCGTTGCATCGCAGCGCTCGTGGGGGGTGATCGATGGAAAGAAAGAACATAAACCGGCAAATGGCGCAGGAGGCGATACGCTTCCTCGATGCGCATATGCTGGATGCGACGCCGACCAACTACACGTTCGCCTATCTCTATCTGACCGGGGCCAATGGCTGGCTCCGCAAGGCGGTCGATGGCATCATCGAGGGCGGCGTGCGGCTTGCACAGAAGGAAGTCGACGGGCTCATGGAGCTTGCGCCGGGCGAAACGGGCCATGGGGCTGCCGCATCCTCGATGGCCACGGAGGAAGAGCATCGCGCCAGGCTGCGGCTCCAGATGCTGTCCTTCAGCGATCTTACGGCGCAAGCCATCAGCAGCGCCGGTTCGTTCGGCCGCGATCTCGCGCAAAGGGCCGACATGATCGGGGGCGCGTCCGATCTTGGCGGACTCGTCGCTGCCATGCTCGAGCGGACGGCCGAGATGGAGAGGCGTCTCGCCGAGACGCGGCTCGAGACCGAGCGCCTGCGGCAGGACCTTGATGCCGCGCGCGACGATGCGACCCGCGACGCGCTCACCAATCTGCCCAATCGCCGCGCCATCGACCGGCAGCTTCGCCTCTTCGCGGAGCAGGGCACGCAGATTGCGCTGGCATTTTGCGACATCGATCATTTCAAGTCGATCAATGATCGCTTCGGCCATGCGGTCGGGGATCGCGTGCTCAAGGTTGTGGCCGAGACGCTGTCCGCGACCATGGATCCCCATATCGTTGGTCGCTTCGGCGGCGAGGAGTTCGTCGTCGTCCTGCCCCAGGTCGATGCGGAAACGGCCTTCGCGCTGGTCGAGAAGGCGCGCGCGGCCGTCAGCTCCCGCAACATGCGCGTTCGCGATACTGACGAGCCGCTTGGCCAGGTGACATTCTCTGCGGGCATCGCCCTGTGCCGCAACGATCCCGAAGCCGCACTGCGGCAGGCCGATGATCTTCTCTACGAAGCCAAGAACAGCGGCCGCAACCGGACGATCTACAAGGTCGCTGCGTAAGGCGATCGCTGACAGCGAAGCACATCCGGGCCGCCCAGCGGTCCGCTGGGGCAGGGTCCCTTCAGGCCGGATGATGTCCGGCCGCTCGTCTTTCTGGTCTCGTGCGTCTGGTCCAGGCCTGCCCGGCCGGATCGCCGGAGACGGGGCGCGCCGCCTCGCCGCGCTCAGTAGATCCCGCCCTGCTCGCCCGCGAAGTCACGGCTCACGTCGCGCCGGGCATTTCCGCCGGTGCGGCTGTCTTCCTTGGCGCGCTCGGCCAGTTCGTCGCGGCGCATCGAGATGCGCGGTTCCGTTTCGGGCTTGAATGCTTCCCAGATGATGGCACTGCGCGGGTCGTCGGATGGCCAGCCGCCATAGACCCGGCGGCCGCTGCGGCGATCGATCCGCACCATCCGCACGCCGGTTGGCGCGACGAAGGGGGTTTTCGGCATGTCCTTGAGGATGGGTGCCATCGCCGCTTTCCAGATCGGCGCCGCCAGCGTTCCGCCCTGTGCGTAGCCGCCCATGTTGCGCGGCTGGTCGTAGCCCAGATAGACGCCGGCCACGATGTCGGGCGATCCGCCGACGAACCACACATTGGTCGGGCCATTCGTCGTGCCGGTCTTGCCGAACAGGGGGCGATCGAGGTCACGCAGAGAGGTTGCCGTGCCGCGCTGGATGACGCCCTCGGTGATGTGGACCATCTGATAGGCGGTCATGGGGTTCATCACCGGACGGCCGGCCTGCGGGAAGCGCGGCATGGGCTTGCCGTCCCAGTCGGCGCGGTTGCAGTCCTGGCAGGGGCGCCAGTTGAGCGGCCAGATCACCTTGCCGCTGCGGTCCTGGACATAATCCATGACCTTGGGCGTGAGCTGGCGGCCGTGATTGGCGAGCATGGCATAGGCATTGACCATCCTCTCGACGGTGGTCTCCCCGGCGCCGAGCGCGAAGGCCAGATAGGGCTGATAGTCGCCGATCCCCATGTTCTTGATGGTCCGCACGACGCGTTCCATGCCGGTCTGCGATGCGGTGCGGACCGTCATGAGGTTGCGCGATTGCTCGATGCCCCAGCGCATCGTCTGTGCGCCGCCGCCGCCGCCGGAGAAGTTGCGGAAGCATTTCTGCCCCAGATTGCCGCCCTGCCAGACGCAGAAGGGCCCATCGACGATGATGGTCGCAGGCGTCATGCCGTTGTCGAGCGCCGAGGCATAGACGAAGGGCTTGATGGTCGATCCGGGCTGGCGCATCGCCTGCGTCACCCGGTTGTAGGAGGAGAGGCGCGCATCGAAGCCGCCCTGCATCGCATAGACCCGGCCGGTGTGGACGTCCTCGATCATCATGCCACCCGAGACGCCGGGAATGTTGCGCAGTGCATAGCCATTGCCTTCCGGCTTCACCGCAATGATGTCGCCGGGCTTCAGCGAATCGAAGGTCGGCTGGCCGGTGCGCCGGTCCACCAGCATCGCGAGGCTGCGCGACAGGGTCGAGGTGCTGCCGTCGCGCAGGCCGATCTCGGCGCTGGTTCCGGATTTGCTCAGCACCACCGCGACCGTCCAGTCGGCATAGTCGACATCGATATTGGAGACGGCGAGTTCGCTCTGCCAGCGGTCCACGTCGACCTTGGCGATCGGCCCGGACCATCCCTTGCCCGAATCGTAGCGCAGCAGCCCTTCGCGCAGTGCGCGCGCGGCATGGTCCTGCATGAAGGGCGAGATCGGCGAGCGCACCCACAGGCCGCCGGCATAGACGCTGTTCGGCCCGTCTTCCGCGCTTTCGCCGAACTCGGCGATCAGCCGCCGCCGGATTTCCTCGATATAATAGCCCCCGACATTGCTGTATCCGCTGCCACGCTGCTGCACCGTGCCGAGCGGCTCACGGACGGCGGCGTCATGTTGCGCGCGGTTGATGAACCCGTTCTTGAGCATCTCGCCCAGCACCCAGTTGCGCCGTTCGAGTGCTCGCTCCATGTGGACCTCGGGCCGGTAGTTGGCCGGGCCCTTGGGGAGGATAGCGAGGTAGGCCGCTTCGGGCAGCGTCAGGTCGGCGACGTCCTTGTCATAATAGGCCCGTGCTGCCGCCTGCACGCCATAGGCGTTCCGGCCGAGGAAGATCTGGTTGAGATAGAGTTCGAGGATCTGCTGCTTGGTCAGCACGCTTTCCATGCGCCAGGCGAGGATCGCTTCCTTGAGCTTGCGGCTGTAGCTCACTTCATTGCCGACCAGCAGGTTCTTGGCCACCTGCTGGGTGATGGTGGAAGTGCCGCGCGGCGTCTGGCCGCTCATGATGCCCTGCGCCGCGGCCCGGAAGAGGCCGGGGAAGTCCAGGCCATGATGGCTGAAGAAGGTCTTGTCCTCGGCCGAGAGATAGGCGTTGATGAGGACGGGCGGGAAATCGGAATATTGCAGCTGGACGCGCCGCTCGCGGGCAAAGCTGTAGATGGGCTCGCCGGCAATGTCCCGCACCACGGTCGGAAGCGGCGGCTCATAGTCCAGCAGGCTCTTGGCGTCGGGCAGGCCCCGCGCGAAGAGGAGCCAGAACAGCAGCAGGGCGGCCAGCAGCGCCAGCGCGGCATAGGTCAGCCAGCGCCAGCGGCGACGCATGTGAAGGCCACGGATCCTCCCGAGCAGGCCTCGCGCCCAGCCCGGTTCTCCGCCTTCCCGGCGCCTGAACCGGAATTTTGTCGCCTCGCTGGCTGCGTCGTCCATGGGCGCCACCTAGACCATTTTCACCGTGCGAGGGAACCGCTTTTGCGGCGGCGCGCAGTTGGTCCGCTTTTGCCCCGGCAGGGGGAGCGGTGAGGCCGGGCAGCCCTGCGCCCATCCGCCCTTGGGATGACGCCGGTCAAGGCTTCGCCGTGGACATCGCGCGGGCGAAGTGCACCGAGATCGCGGCCGCGAGGCCCTTGGCGAGCTGCAATCGCCCGTCCTTGCCGGCCATCCAGGCGGCATCCTCGTCATTGCTGACATAGCCTGCCTCGAACAGGACCGACGGCGTATCGGGCGACTTGAGGACGATCAGCGAGGCGAAGCGATGATAGGGCGAGCGGAAGGGGAAATGCGGCAGCGCTTCGCGGTGGAGCAGTTCGGCAAAGCGCGTGGAGGCTTCCATTGTCTCGCGCTGCGTCAGGTCGATGAGGATCGAGCTCACCGCCGAGGTCTTGTCCGAAAGATCGATGCCGTTGATGACGTCCGCCCGGTTCTCGCGCGCGGCGAGGCGAGCGGCTTCCCGGTCGGAGGCGACATCAGACAGGGTGTAGACGGTGGCGCCGCGCGCGGTGGGCGTTTCTGCGGCGTCCGCATGGATGGAGATGAACAGGTCCGCGCCCAGCTTGCGGGCGATGCCATAGCGTTCCTGCAGCACCAGGAAGCGGTCGTCGCCCCGCGTGAGGGCGACGCGGATTCGCCCGGTCTTGAGCAGCTCGTCCCGTGTCGCCTGTGCGATCGCGAGCGTGAGGTCCTTCTCGCGCAGGTCGAGCTTCTGGTTGTACGCGCCGGGATCGTGGCCGCCATGGCCCGCGTCGATCACGACCAGCGGGCGGCGCGGGTCCCTGGGCCCGGCGATCGGGGGCAGGGCAATGCTCGGCGCCGGGTCCGGGATGCGCACGGTGATCCGCGCGGGGTTGGAGGGCTTGCTCATGCGCAGCGTCGCGGGCCGGCTCACCGCTTCCCGGAGGGGAAGGTCGGTCGCGGGCACAACGAAGGGGAGAGCGAAAAGGGCAGCCAGCAGGGCCATGGCCCGGCCCTTTTGCCGCGTGCCGTCGCCTCTCGTCCAGCCGAATTTGATGTGTGGCCTTTTCCGCGGGTCGCCGGCGGGGATTCTCCGGGCGCTACGGATGCTTGCGGGCCTTTTCGTCGTTGCTCTGCGGCCAAAGCCCTGCTAGCGCTTTGGCCTTCCGGATCCGGCTGGCTGATTGCCGCAAGGTCTGGTCCGAATACGGGATAATCATCGCCCTCAAAGGCGATCTGATAGGTTGATGTTGCATGGGGCATGGCTTGACAGGCTCGGATAGCGCGCAAGCGATTATCGGGCTGCGGGCGCCCTCCGAGCTTCCTGGCGCTACGGTCAGGCCTGCTTGCGCAACGGATCCACGGCCGAAAGGCACAGAGTTTTTCGTTGAGAACCGGGATTCGCTCCGCCGTCGCCGCGTCTGTCTGACGCGCCGGGCCGCGCAGTCCCTCATTACGCCGGATCGCGCTGCTCCCTTGCGGAGAGCTGCGATGGCCGGCCGGAGAAGTTTGAATGACAATGCGTATGTTGATCGATGCGCGCCACCGGGAAGAAACCCGGGTCGCGGTCGTAACGGGGAACCGGATCGAGGAGTTTGATTTCGAGTCAGCCGAGCACAAGCAGCTCAAGGGTAATATCTATCTCGCCAAGGTGACTCGCGTCGAGCCGTCGCTCCAGGCGGCGTTCGTGGATTATGGGGGCAATCGCCACGGCTTCCTCGCCTTCTCGGAAATTCATCCCGATTACTACCAGATCCCGCGCGAGGATCGCGAGGCGCTGCTCGCCGAGGAAGCGGCGCATGCCGCCGAGGAAGCCGCTCTTCGCGCCGAGGAAGACGATGAGCATGAGGGCGGTTCGCACGACTCGGGCGACGTCGAGGTGGTCGAGCGGCCGGACCTGGGCGACGACGAGGACGAGGATGGCGAGCCTTCCGAATCCGCGTCGGGCGGGCAGGGCGGCAAGGTGGACAGCCAGGCCGCCGAAGAGATTCGCCGCAAGCGCATGGCGCTGCGCCGCCGCTACAAGATCCAGGACGTCATCCGGCGCCGCCAGGTGCTGCTCGTCCAGGTCGTGAAGGAGGAGCGCGGCAACAAGGGTGCGGCGCTGACCACTTATCTCAGCCTCGCGGGCCGCTATTGCGTGCTGATGCCCAACACCAGCCATGGCGGCGGCATTTCGCGCAAGATCAGCAATTCGGCCGATCGCAAGCGCCTCAAGTCCATCATCGCCGACATGAACCTGCCCTCGACCATGGGCTGCATCGTGCGGACGGCGGGTCTCTCGCGCACCAAGACCGAGATCCGGCGCGACTTCGACTATCTTGCCCGCCTGTGGGACGAGATCCGCGACAAGACGCTGAAATCGGCGGCACCCGCGCTGATTCACAACGACAGCGATCTCATCAAGCGCGCCATCCGTGACATCTATCATCGCGACATCGAGGAAGTGATCGTCGAGGGCGAGGAAGGCTATCGCGCGGCGAAGGACTTCATGAAGCTGCTGATGCCCAGCCATGCCCGGCGGGTGAAGCAATATGCCGATGTCGTCTCGCTGTTCCAGCGCTTCGGCGTCGAGGATCAGCTGGCCGCCATGTACAATCCGGTCGTCCAGCTGAAGTCGGGCGGCTATCTGGTCATCAACCCGACCGAGGCGCTGGTGTCGATCGACATCAACTCGGGCCGTTCGACGCGCGAACACAATATCGAGCAGACCGCGACGGCGACCAATCTGGAGGCGGCCCGCGAGATCGCTCGGCAGCTGCGCCTGCGCGACATGGCCGGCCTCGTCGTCATCGACTTCATCGATATGGAGCACAACTCCAATATCCGCAAAGTCGAGAAGGCGATGAAGGAAGCGCTCAAGGACGATCGGGCGCGCATTCAGGTGGGGCGCATCTCGGGCTTCGGCCTGATGGAAATGAGCCGCCAGCGGCTGCGCACCGGCGTGCTGGAAGCCTCCACGCGCGCCTGTCCGCATTGCGAGGGCACGGGCCTTGTGCGCACGGCCTCGTCGGCCGGCCTTTCCGCGCTGCGCATGCTTGAGGAAGAAGCCGCGCGCGGTCGCGGCAGCATCATCACGCTGCGGGCGAGCCAGGAGGCGGCCTTCTACGTCCTCAACAACAAGCGTCGCGAGCTGGGTGAGATCGAGAACCGCTATGGCGTGACCATCGTGATCCTGCCGGATGGCGAGGTCGAAGGCGCCCGCATGTCGGTGGAGGCCAGCGGCCCCCGTCCGACGATGCAGATCAGCTACGCGCCGATCGTCGAGGACGTCGAGGAAGAGGACGACTTCGTCGAGGAGGAAGAGGCCGAGGAAGAAGAGGCCGAGGAGTCGGATGAGTCGACCCGGCCCACCAATGGCGACCAGGGCGAGGGACGCGGCAAGCGCAAGCGTCGTCGCCGCGGCCGGCGCGGCCGTCGCGATGGCGAGGAAGGCACGCCCGGCGCCGCAGGCGAGAATGAGGCCGAGGGCGAAGCGTCCGAGGATGCCGGCGAGGAAGGGGATCGCGAGGTCACCGACTCGCCTGCCGAAACGGCCGAAGGCGGGGAAGATGCACCGCGTCGCAGCCGCCGGGGTCGTCGGGGCGGTCGTCGCCGTCGTGGCAATATGGCCGACCAGGGCAGCGATGCCACGGTTTCGGAGGAGGCGCATGAGCCCGCCGAGGCAGTAGCGCCCGAAGCCGCCGCCGAGAGCGAAGTACCCGCTGCCGAGCCGGTCGAGACGCCGGCGGAAGCAGAAGAGCCCGTGGCACCGCGTCGCCGTCGCCGCAGCCGCGCCGCCGCACCCGCCGCCGATGCGGCGCCTGCTGAGGAGGTTGCCGAAACCGCGCCGGAAGGCGAGGGTGAGGTGGTCGCTGTCGAGGTATCGCCGGAGCTGGTCGAAGCGGCGGAAACGCCCGAAGTGGCCGAGAAGCCCAAGCGTCGCTCGCGCAAGAAGGCCGTTCCTGCCGCAACCGAGACGCCGGCCGTGACCGAAGCGCCGGTCGAAGAGGCCGCTCCGGAGGCGGAGAAGCCCGCGCCCAGGCGTCGGACGCGCAGCAAGGCGGCTGCCGCGCAGGCAGCACCTGCCGAAGCGGTGAGCGAAAGCGTTGCGACGGAGGCGCCTGCCGAGGCAGCACCCGAACCGACCGCCGAGGCGCCTGCCGCCGACGCGCCGGCCTCGGAGGCCCCCCAGGAAGCCGGGCCGGCGATGAGCGCGCAGGACGATGTGGCGCTAGAGGATGGCGCTTCGGAGGAGCCGCCCCGCCGCGGATGGTGGCAGCGCACGTTCGGAGCGTGATGGCCGCCGGGTTCTCCGGGTCCTAGCAATGGCCGGGATGATGGCGCGCCTGTCAGCGGGTGTTCAGGCTGGCCCCGGCATAGGGCGCCGGATGGTAAGCGCGCGATGCCCATCTTCCGACACGCTGTCAGGCCGGCGCCGGAGGCCGGGCGGCATCCGGCTGCTCGCGCGCTTCCTGATGTTCGCCGCGCTGCTCGGTCTGGTGAGCGCGCGGCCGGCGCTGGCGCAGATGATCCTGCGGGATGCCGAGACCGAGGCGCTGATGCGGGATGCATCGGCGCCTCTGGTGCGCGCAGCCGGGCTCGACGAGCGCAATGCGCAGATCATCCTCATCAATGATCCCAGCATCAACGCGTTCGTTGCGGGCGGGCAGATCGTATGGATCCACAGCGGGCTGCTCGGCGCCGCCGACAATCTCAATGAGGTTCAGGGCGTCATTGCCCATGAGCTTGGCCATATCGAGGGCGGGCACATCATACGCTCGATGGAAGGCATCAAGGAAGCGACGGGCATCCAGCTGGTGACCCTGCTGCTCGGCGCGGCGGCGCTCGCCGCCGGGGGCGGCGAGGCGGGCATGGGCATCATGGCGGCCGGCCAGCAGGCAGCCATGGGGCGCTTCCTGTCGTTCAGCCGCGCACAGGAATCCAGCGCGGATGCCGCCGGCGCGCGCTATCTCCATCAAGCGGGGATCAGCGGCAAGGGCAGCATTGAGTTCTTCAAGAAGCTGCAGAATCTCGAATACCGACTCTATGTGCCGCAGGACAGCTATGTGCGTACGCACCCGCTCTCCAGCGAGCGCGTCGCCGTGCTGACCAACCTCTACCAGCATGATCCCGCCTGGGACGTTAAGACCGATCCGGCGCTGGAGGCCCGCTTCCAAAGGGTGAAGGCGAAGCTCACCGGCTTCGTGAACGATCCGCCGCGCACCTTGCAGCTCTATCCGCTCTCGGATCAGTCGATCCCCGCTCATTATGCGCGGGCTTATGCCTATCACAAGGGCGCCTATACCGATCAGGCACTGCGGGAGATCGATGCCTTGCTCGCATCGGCGCCGCACGATCCCTATTTTCTGGAACTGCGGGGGCAGATCCTGCTCGAATCGGGCAAGCCTGCGGACGCCATTGCCCCGCTGCGCGAAGCGGTCGAGCGGACCGGCGGACAGCCGCTGATCGCCACGCTGCTTGGCCATGCGCTGGTCGCGACGGACGACGATGCGCATCTGGAGGAAGCCGAGCGGGTGCTGCGCAATGCGCTCTCACGGGACAATGACAATCCGTTCGGCTGGTATGCGCTCGGCAATGTCTATCAGCGCAAGGGGGACACGGCACGGGCCGCCCTTGCCACGGCGGAGCGCTATTCCATGTCCGGGCAGAATGCGCTGGCGCTGCGCCATGCGGAGATCGCCATGGGTGGCATCCAGCAGGCCAGCCCCGACTATCTGCGCGCGCAGGACATCGCTATGGTCAGTCGCGCCGCCATGGAAAAGGAACGGAAAAGGTGAGTTCTAACGCAGGTTTCGGAACGATGTGGCGTGCGGCATCTCGGGTGGGATCGGCGCTGGCGGCGCGGACGGGCGACAGGCGCGCGCGCAGGCGCGGCCTGCTTGCGGCGGCGGCCGTCGCTATGTTCGTCTCCGGCGGCGCGGTCACCGCTTATGCGATGCAGTCGGATGGTGCGCCGAGCGATCGCGCGGCGATCGAGGCGATCGTGCGTTCCTACATCCTCGAGCATCCGGAGATCATTCCCGAGGCCATCGAGCGGCTCAAGGCCAAGCAGGTCGCCGGCAAGGTGGCCGCGCACCGCAGCGAGCTGGAAACGCCGTACAAGGGCGCGTGGGAAGGCGCCGAGGCCCCGCGCGTAACGCTGGTCGCCTTCATGGATTATGCCTGCGGATATTGCCGGGCCTCCTTGCCGGACCTCGCCCGGCTGCTGAAGGAAAATCCGGATCTGCGCATCGTCTATCGCGAGCTTCCGGTCATCACACAGGATAGTGTCGGCGCAGCCAAGGTTAGCCTGCTCGCGGCGGAGGAGGGGCGCTTTCCTGCCTTCCATCAGGCGATGTATGCGGCGGGGAATGTCCAGCCCGATTCGGTCGTCAAGGCGGCGGGCAAAGCCGGCATCGACGCCGCTAAGGCGCGGGCAGCGATCCGCGATGACGGCGGCGACGAAGCAATCATGCAGAATATCCGGCTGGCACAGGCCCTCGGGGCGGAAGGCACGCCCCTGTTCGTGGTTGGCGACCAGGTGTTCAACGGCTCGGTGGGTTATGAGACCTTGAAGGAAGCCATCGAGAAGTCGCGCAAGAGCGGCTGAGCAGCCGAGCCCCACTTCTGACGAGTTACCGCTGGGCGATATGATGACCGCGCAGGGCAAGCCGAGCGGTGAAGTGAACGGATGATGAGGAAGGTTGGAGGCCCTCTCCGCTGCCAGAAGAGGGCCTCCCCTTGCGCACGCCAAGACTGCCCGGACGGAAGGACGTGGCGTACTCAAAGCGGGACCGGCGGGCTTGAACCTTGCGGTTCCGGCTCGTGCCGTCTGAGAGCAATCTGGCTGGCGCGGCTTCCTGCCGCCTTGACCGGGATCAAACGGCGCGAGGAATTTCGGATCAGTCGGAAAGGCGCAGGGCGTAGATGCGCGGCCACTTCTTGCCCGTGACGTAGAGCAGCCGCGCCTTGGGATCCCACGCGATGCCGTTCAGCACGGAATCGGTGTCATTTCCGACATTCTCGGCCACCAGTGGGGCCAGATTGAGCCAGTCCACGACCTTCCCGGTCTCCGGATCGATCTTCGCGATCAGCGGCGAGTACCAGATATTCGCGTAGATCATGCCCTCGACGAACTCGAGTTCGTTGAGGTGCCGCACCGGCTTGTCGTTCCAGGTGACGGTGACGCGCCGCGTCTCCTGCTGCGTGGCGGGGTCCAGGAAACGCAGCTCGGCCGTGCCGTCGCTCATGATGAGGCTGTCGGCATTGCTGGTCAGTCCCCAGCCTTCTCCGGGATAGGAGAAGGTTGCCAGCTCCTTGAAATCCTTGCGTCTCCAGATGAAGCCGATGCCGCTGCGCCAGGTGATGCTGATGATCCGGTCGCCCCATGGCGCGATGCCCTCGCCGAACAGGTCGGCGCGGATGGGCTGGCGTCTCAGCAGGCGCATGTCCTTCAGGCGCAGCGCCCGCAACTCCGATTGCCCGACTAGCCCCGTGCTCTCATAAAGCACGCCGTCCGCGATGAAGAGACCCTGCGTGAACGCGTCTTGGCTGTGCTGAAGTGTCCGGACAATGTCCCACTTGATCTCCGCCCGCGCCGCGCTGGCCCCGGCGAGAAACATCAGAAAAACAACAAAAAGGCGCATCAATCGGTCGTCTGTGACAGCGCGGATGAGAGCCAGTCCGGCAGCGACAAACTGTCCAGCGTATCGACTGGTCGGTGGTCCGTCGCCAGGCCAAGCGCCGGCCATGCGATTCGCCTGCGCGCCTCGTCGGACTGGTCGAGCGGCACCACCACCAGCCGCCGGTTCACCTTGTTGCGATAATGCATGCGGGCTGTGTTCTCCTGGCCGATGTAGCAGCCCTTCGCATAATCGACGCCGTTCAGCTCCTCCGCATTGCATTCGAGCCACAGCGTCTTGTCCTCGCCCAGCTCTGCCGCGCCTTCGGAGATGCCCTGGCCCAGACGACAGGCGCGGAACGCTTCGGATGCGTCGCCTTCGCCGGCCAGTGCCAGCCAGCGCCAGCCAAGCGCCGGATGCCGGGGGTCGGGCGCCGCGTCGGCATGGGGGTCCGCCGACCAATGGACGGCCAGCGCGGGCTCGATGGTGAGCGTGACCGGGCGGCGCAACCGGTAGAGGGACAGGCGCTTCACCAGCGCGTCGGCCCGGGCTGCCTCGCAATCGATCAGCACGTCCTCGCCCCCTGCGGAGTCTGCCCACAGGATCATGTCGAACAGTGCCTTGCCCTGGGGCGAAAGGAGGCCGGCATAGCGCGGCGCGCCCTGCGCCAGCGTCAGCACATCCTGCGTCAGCAATCCCTGCAGGAAGGGGCGCGCTTCCGGGCCGCCGACGCGGACGATCGATCGATCACGAAGGGTAGTAGGAACCATTGCTCTTAGGTAGGACAGTGAAGCCTCGCAGCCAAGGCCAGCGATGCCTTCAACGGCTTTGCGTCACATGGCCCGCGAGGCGGACAGGAGATGAACGATCCCATGACCCAGAGCTTCGACCTGCTTCTCGCCAATGGCACCGTGCATTTGCCGGGAGGGCCCGTGTCGGCGGATATCGGCATCGTCGCGGGCCGGATCGCGGCCATCGGCGCCCGCCCTGGCGACGCCGGCGAGATCATCGACTGCACGGGGCTGGATATCCTGCCCGGGGTCATCGACAGTCAGGTTCATTTCCGCGAGCCGGGTCTGGAGCACAAGGAGGATCTCGAATCGGGCAGTCGCGCCGCCGTGCTGGGCGGAGTCACCGCCGTGTTCGAGATGCCTAACACCAGCCCGAACACGGACAGTGCCGACCGGGTGGAGGACAAGCTGGCCCGCGCCCGTCATCGCATGTGGTGCGACCATGCCTTCTATGTCGGCGCGACGGGTGACAATGCCGAGATGCTGGGCGACCTGGAACGCATGCCCGGCACGGCCGGCGTCAAGATCTTCATGGGCGCGTCCACCGGCAGCTTGCTCGTCGCGGAAGACGAGGCGCTCGCGCGCGTCCTGGCGCATGGCCGCCGCCGCGTCGCCATCCACGCCGAGGACGAAGCGCGCATGAACGCCCGGCTCGGCGAGCGGATCGAGGGCGATCCCGCCAGCCATCCCGTCTGGCGCGATGATGAGAGCGCGATGCTGGCGACCCGCCGTATCGTGAAGCTCGCCCGTGAGGCGGGGCGGCGCATCCATGTGCTGCATGTGACCACGCCTGCGGAACTGGCGTTTCTGGGGCAGCATAAGGATATCGCGACCTGCGAGGTCACGCCACAGCATCTGACGCTCGCGGCCGAAGAGGCCTATCCGCGCCTCGGCACTTATGCGCAGATGAACCCGCCCATCCGCAGCACCGCGCATCGCGAAGGCCTGTGGCATTGGGTCGGGCAGGGCGTGCCCGATGTGCTCGGGTCGGACCATGCCCCCCATACGCTGGAGGAAAAGGCGAAAGTCTATCCGGCCTCGCCGAGCGGGATGCCGGGCGTGCAGACACTGGTGCCGCTGCTGCTGGATCATGTCGCGAATGGCCGCCTGACGCTCCAGCGCTTCATCGATCTCACCAGTGCGGGCCCGCAGCGCGTCTTCGGCCTCGTGGGCAAGGGCCGCATCGCGGTCGGCTATGATGCCGATTTCACGATCGTGGACCTGCGCGCGCGTTGGACGATGACGGCCGACTGGTTCGCGTCGCGCTGCGGCTGGAGCCCCTTCGAGGACATGACGGTCACCGGTCGACCGGTGGGAACCATCGTGCGCGGGCATCGCGTGATGTGGGAAAATCAGCTTGCCAACGAGGCGGTCGGCGAGCCGGTCCGTTTCGAGGCGACGGAATTTCCGGGACACTGAGGGAGCAGGGGCATGGCAGACAAGGCGTCCGGCAGGCGCAAGGCAACCCCGTCGAAGCGTGGCCCGATAGGGCGCGTCCTGCGTTGGCTGCTGACCGCCGTGCTGGCGTTTGTTGGCCTCTCGTTGCTGCAGGTGCTGGTCTACAAATGGGTGCCTGTGCCGGTCACGCTGACCATGATCTTCGACAAGAATGGCATCACGAAGGACTGGACGCCGCTCTCGCGCATCGATCCCGACATGGCGCGCGCCGCCATTGCCGGGGAAGATGCCAAATTCTGCCAGCATCATGGCTTCGACACTCAGGCGATCCAGCAGGCCATGGAATATAATGCCCGCGGCGGGCGCATTCGCGGCGGATCCACCATCAGCCAGCAGACCGCGAAGAACGTGTTCCTCTGGCAAGGCGGCGGTTTCTTCCGCAAGGGCCTCGAAGCCTGGTATACGGTGCTGATCGAAGCGATCTGGGGCAAGCGCCGGATCATGGAAGTCTATCTCAACGTGGCCGAGACCGGCATCGGGACCTACGGGGTGCAGGCTGGCGCGATGCGCTATTTCGGCCATGGAGCGGACAAGCTCTCGCGCACCGAAGCAGCGCGCATCGCTGCCGTGCTGCCGCTCCCCAAGAAGCGCGCGGCGATCGCGCCCTCCGGCTTCACGCTGCGCCACGGCAATCGCATCGCGCGCTATATCGGCGTGGTGCGGACGCAAGGGCTGGATGCCTGCCTCGACCTGTAAGAGACAGATCGAGAGATCGCGCCGGGTCGCCGGCCGGCGGTCCCCACGAAAGGGCGGGACCTGCATCATGCGCAGACCGGTCGATCCTCGCGGTCATGACACGATCTCGTGGAGGCGGGGGCTGATCGACATCCAGATTGCGATCGTCAGGTCTTCATTGCTGGCGGGAGAGATGGTCGTCTTGGGGTGAACAGGCCTGGGGTCGCGCTCCATCCCCCATCAGCTTGGCTTTTCCCCTGTCCTACACCCCTTCCGCCGTGGCGGGCCGGCAGCCCTGTTTAACGGGCGACAGGTATAGGCAATGGCACAGCTCTTTCGCGTTGCGGGCGTTCCATCATCCGGACGGGCCGCGCAGGCCTGCCGGGACAGGCTCTCGTGCCCATCTCATGGGCGCTGCCGCCAAGTTCACGGAAGCGAAAGATGACACGGACGTATCGTCATCTTCGTCAACTTCCGGCGTCCGGCCCGTGCCGATCCGCCCTGGACACCAATGCCAAAGGGCGGAGGCATTTCTGCCCCCGCCCCTTGCTGTTTCATCCCGATCGGGCGTGACTTACATCTGCACGTGGACGCTGAACATGGCCGCGCGCGGTGCACCGATTTGCACGAACGGCGGGCTGCTGCCCGGCGACAGATTGCCACCGAAGCCACCGACATAGAATTTGTCGAAGACGTTGGTGACGTTGAGCTGCGCGAAGACGTTCGGCGCACCCAGCGATGCCAGCGAGTAGCGGACGTCGAGATCGAACAGGGTGTAGCCCGGAGCGACGGCACCATAGACTTCCGTGCCGCTGATCACGATCGGCTCGTTGGTATCATAGATGTACCGCTTGCCGGTGCGCTTGCCCTGGACGCCGAGATCGAAGTCGCCCAGATGCAGCTCGGCGCGCGCGCCCAGCTGGAACACCGGAGCACCCGATTCACGCTTGCCGGCGGTGGGGAGATAGAAGACCTGCCCCGCCGCGGTGCAGCCACGGAAACCGCTGCTCGCCTGGCTGGCGCTGCAGACGCCGCCAACGACATCGTCCTTGATGTCCGACTTGAGGTACGAGCCGAAGGCATAGAGGGTGAGCATCTGGAAGGGCGAGTAGGCGATGCTGCCGTCGATGCCCCATTTGTCCACTGTTCCGAGGTTCCGGTAAACGGTCTCGTTCACTTCCGGATCATAGGCGGAGGCCAGCCGGTTGTTGTAGCGGGTGAACCAACCGGTCAGCTGAGCCTGGATCTTCGAGGTCGTGTAGCGCGCGCCCACGTCGAAGCTGTCCGTCGTCTCCGGCGCCGGCTGCGATCCGGCCGTTCCTTCGGCGAAGAAGAAGCTGTTGTAGAGGGGGTCCGTACCCGGAACCTGCAGACCCTTCGCATAGTTGAAGAAGATCGAGGCTGCCGGCGTGATGCGATAGCTCAGACCGACGTTCGGCAGCACCTTGTCATACTTCAGCGTACGGTTCTGCGGACGCGAATAGTTCGGGTTCGCCGCGGCATAAGCCGCCTGCTGGCCCTCGGCGACGCAGTCCACGAAGCCGGAAGCGGACGTGGTGAAGCAGTTCTGGGTCAGGTCGCGCTTGAAGAAGGGAGCGCGCACGCCCAGCCGTACCGTCAGCGCTTCATCCAGGAACTGGCCGCGATACTCACCCGAAACCTGGTTCAGGATGGCATAAGAGAGACGGTCGCGCTTCTGGATGGCATTGCCATTCGCGTCCCGGATCGGATCGTTCACCGGGAAGACGTCGAAGGGCGCACCACCGAGCTGGAGGTAACCCAGCTCGCCGGTCTGGCGATGGCGTCCGCGGTCATAGGTATAGGCGATGCGGACGGTGTGGAACTCGTTGATGTCGTAACGCAGCGACGAGATCACGCCGAAGCGGTGCGTCTGGGTCTGGCTCGGGTTGAGCGTCGTCACCCGGTCCAGGCGGTCGCCGTCACCATTGAGGTCGATGCCTGCATAATAGCTGCCGCCGATGAACCCGTAATAGGTGTTGCCACCGATCACGCGGCCGCTTTCGAAGGTGCCGCCGGAAGCGGCGCCGGTGGAGCTGCTGATGCTGGTGGTCACGCCACCGCCGTTGGCCTTCACATACTGATAGCTCGGATCGACCGTCAGCACGAGGCCGTCGGACAGGGTGAAGCGCGAGCTACCGCGAATGTTGCCGGTGTTGGAGGGATTGAAGCGATAGTCGAACGCGGCGCCGCAGGTGTTGACGGCGTCGGCGACGCCCGGCCGTGCCGCGGCGAGCTCACAAGGCTCGAGCGTGTAGAAGCGCTCATCGCGGTTCGTGGGGAAGCGGTTGTTGCCATTGGGGCCGACGACGCGGTTGGCGTCCGTGCGCAGCGGCAGCGAACCGAAGAAGTTGTTGCGGTTCTCGTTGTAATGGCCGGCAATGGAGATGAAGTCGCCGTTGCTTCCGATCGGCTGATAGATGCGGCCGTTATACTGCTGCTTGTCGATCTTGCCGTAGTTGTTGAAGACGTTGTCGTTGCCCGTGCGGCTGGCGGAGAAGAAAGCGCGCGTTCCGAAGGGCGTGAAGACGCCCGTGTCGATCGCGCCGAACATGCGGTAGAAATCATACTCGCCGATCGCACCGACGACGGTGACATTGAATTCCTCATAGGGCAGGCGCGTGCGATAGTTCACCGTGCCGCCGGACGCGGCCGCCGTCGGGCTGTCGACGTCCGTGCTGCCGAGGTTGACGTTCACCTCGCCGATCAGCTCCATGTCGAGCAGCTGGTTGGAATAGATGGCGTAGTTGCCGGTGTCGTTCAGCGGGATGCCGTCCCAGGTGAGCGAGACGCGGTCGGGGCCGAAGCCGCGAATGTTCAGCGTGCCGCCGGCCGATCCATAGGGGTCGTTGTTCTGGAAGCTGACGCCCGGAAGCAAGTTGATCGTGTTGAGGATCGTGTTGGTGCCCTGGCGGCTGATCAGCTCGTCAGTGATGACGCCGGTCGCCTTGGTGGTGTCCGGGATCCGGATGCCACCCACGTCGCTCGAGCGCGAGCCGGTGACGATGATGGCGTCTTCGAAGTCGATCGCGCCGGTCGACTGAGCATGCGCTCCCGTCGCCAGTGCCCCGCTGGCGACAGTCGCCGCGAGGATAATGCGGAATTTGGTCATCGGTGGTCCCCTTGGATTCGATGCAGGTCTGTTCATTCGACTGTGGCAGATATGTGCCACGGCCTTCTCGGCGCCCGAAGGAACCGATGCGTCCTCTCACTTGCTGGCGGCCCCGTGGAGCCCGCATGTTGCTGATTTATGACGATGGCGGCCCTATATCGGCGGCCCGTGCCGGCTCGCTATCGCGAAATAATGGCTGGATCGCGGGATATGCCTGAAAAACACCCCATTTCAGGGGGCAGAGGCGCGCAAAATCGCGTATTTTCAAGTCGATATATTGCGGTGCGGCATGGATGCAACGCTCCCTCAGAAAATCGATCGTGCGATCTGGGTCGGGGCGACGAAGAGCCATGGGCCGGGTCCGATCAGTGACCTCTGCGTCTCAATGGCGAGAATCACCGGACGGCGGTCCCATCCTTCACAACCTGGCCGCCCTTGATGACCACGCTCACATGCTCGAGCAGGCGAACATCCAAGAGGGGGTCGCCATCCACGGCGATCAGGTCGGCATGGCGTCCCGCCGCAATCTGCCCCACCTCTTCTTCCTTGCCGAGCGCCTGCGCGGCCGTGATGGTGGCGGCCTGGATGGCCTGGAGCGGCGTCATCCCATAGGCCACCATGTAGCGGAACTGGCCGCCCGCCGTACCATGCGGCATGACGCCCGCGTCGGAGCCGAAGATCATGCGCACGCCTGCCTGTTGCGCCTTGCGAAAATTGTCGCGCTGGATCTGGGCGATTTCCCGATCCTTGCGGAGATTCTCCTCCAGAACGCCGTTTTCCCGGCCGCTGGCCTGGGTGTAGTCGGTGTTGAAGATATCCATCGAGAACCAGACAGGTCGCTCGCGCTTCAGCGCCAGCCTGATGCCTTCATCATCCAGCAGGCTGACATGTTCGATAGTGTCGATGCCCGCGCGGATCGCGGCCTTGATGCCGGCTGCCCCGTGGGCATGGGCGGCAACGCGCAGGCCCCACAGATGCGCTTCTTCCACGATGGCGCGCAGTTCCTGTTCGCTGAGCTGCTGCTGGCCGGGCTCGGTGTTGCGGGAGAATACGCCGCCCGTGGCGCACACCTTGATGACCTGGGCACCATATTTGCGCTGCTCGCGCACGCGCTGGCGCAACTGCTGCTCGCCATCGCCGACGCCGGGGCTCTTTGCCTCGAAAGACGGCGGCAGGAAGGTCGAATCGCAATGTCCGCCGGTCGCGCCGAGAGCATGGGCGGCCGGCACGATGCGGGGCCCCTCGGCACAGCCTTCGTCTATCGCCTGCATGAGGCCGACATCATTGTAGTTCTCGGAACCAAGATTGCGCACGGTGGTGAAGCCGGCATGCAGCATGTCTCGCGCGTTCCGCACGGCGATCATGGCCCAGAAGCTGTCCGTATATTGCAGGCCGCGATAACCGCCGATCTCCGCCAGGCCATCGAGATGGACGTGCATGTCGATGAGGCCGGGCAGGATGGTGCGGTCCCCAAGGTCGATATGTTTCACATCGCTGCCCCAGCGTACGAGGCGTGCGTCTGCGACGGAGGTGATCCTGCCGTCGGTGACGAAGATGGCAGGATGCTCCACGACCTTGCCGGCCGCGACATCGATCATCCGGGCAGCGGTGAAGACCTGGGTCTCCGCATGGGCCGGCGCAGATAAGGCTGCGGCCATGCCCGCGATGAGCCACACCAGCCTGCGTAAAGGTCCTTGTTCTGTCATGCTTGTCCCCCGGAATCCCTGTCGCTGGCAGATTGGTCGCGCAGAGCGCCATGATGCAAGGGCATCATGAGGGGCGTCAGGCGCGTCGCTCCCTGCGTGGCAGCCAGATCGACATGACGAGGAGCCAGGCGGCCGCCTCGAGCCACCCGGCGACCACGTCTGTCGGCCAGTGCACGCCGAGCCAGACCCGGCTCGCGCCGGTGAGGAGGATCATCGCAGCGCAGGCGATCCATATGAGGCGACCGGGAAAGAGCAGTGCCACGGCACCATAGAGCGCCATCGTCCCGGCGGCATGACCGCTCGGGAAGCTGTGTCCCGTCACCTCCACGACCCGGGGAATGAGGTCTGGGCGCTCTTCGGCAAAGAGCGCCTTCAACGCCGGGTTGAACAGGATGACCGTCATCACCGCCGCAAGCAGCCAGCCCACTTCGCGCGGTCGTCCGGCATAAGCGAGGAACAGGCCAAGGACGAGCATGGTTGCGATCAGCGCGCCCGTGTCGCCGGCTCGATGCAGCACGCTGGCCACGGATGTGACCCCGGCGGCCTGCGCAGGATAATGGATCTGCACCGCATCGACGATGGTCATGGCAAGCTCGTCGGCCGGCGCGGGCAGGCCGGCCGCGCGGGCGAAGCCCAGCAGAAGCAGCGACACCAGCAGCATGGCGGCCAGCGCCAGGCGGCGGCGCGGGCTCATCTGCGCACCTTGTTCGCCGGCCTGCGCCCCGCTGCTGCCTGCCCTTGCCGGGCGCCGCGCACCGGCCATTGCCGGAAGCCGCAGGTCAAATATGCAGCGCCCGTCCGAACGCGGCGAGGACCGCTTCATGCATGGTTTCGCTGATCGTGGGATGCGGGAAGACGGTCTGGATGAAGTCGGCCTCGACCAGCTCGGCGGTCTTGCCGATCGTATAGCCCTGGATCATTTCCGTCACTTCCGCGCCGACCATGTGCGCGCCGAGCAGTTCGCCGGTCTTGGCATCGAACACGGTCTTCACGAAGCCCTCCGCCTCGCCCAGTGCAATGGCCTTGCCATTGCCGATGAAGGGGAAAGTGCCTGCCTTCACCGTATAGCCGGCTTCCTTCGCTTTGGCTTCGGTCAGCCCCACGCTGGCGACCTGCGGCTGGCAGTAGGTGCAGCCGGGGATGTTGCGCGGGTCCATCTCGTGCGGATGAACATCCTTGTTGCCGAGCGCCTGCGCGATCGCTTCGGCGGCGGTGACGCCCTCGTGGCTGGCCTTGTGCGCGAGCCATGGCGGCGCGGTGACGTCGCCGATCGCCCACAGGCCGGCGACGTTGGTACGGCAGAGCCCATCGGTCTTGATGTGTCCCCGCTCCATGGTGACGCCAAGCGCTTCCAACCCGATATTCTCGGTGTTCGGGACGATGCCGATGGCGACGATGCAGTGGCTGAACTCGCTGGTCTCCGTCTTTCCGTCCTTGCCCTTGATGGCGGCGGTGACGCCCTTGTCGGAAGCCTTGAGGGAGTCCAGCGCCGCGCCGGTCACGATCTTCATGCCGCGCTTCACGAGCTGCTTCTCGAGGAAGGCCGACACGTCGGCATCCTCCACCGGCACGATGCGGTCCATCATTTCGACGACCGTCACCTCGGCACCCATGTCATTGTAGAAGCTCGCGAACTCGATGCCGATGGCGCCCGACCCGATGACCAGCAGCTTGCCCGGCATTTCCGGCGGGGTCATGGCGGTGCGATAGGTCCAGATGCGCTTGCCGTCCGCCGGGGCGAAGGGCAGGTCGCGCGCGCGTGCGCCCGTCGCCACGATGATGTGTTTCGCGGAGAGGTCGGTCTTATTGCCGTCCTTGTCCGTCACCGTCAGCTTGTTCGCGGCCGTCAGCACGCCGGTGCCCATGTGCACGGCGATCTTGTTCTTCTTCATGAGATGCGTGACGCCGGCATTGAGCTGCTTCGCCACGCCGCGCGAGCGCTTCACCACGGCTTCGATGTCGGCGCTGATCTTTTCCGCCGCGAGGCCATAGTCCTTCGCATGGCTCATATAATGGAAGATCTCCGCCGAGCGCAGCAGCGCCTTGGTGGGGATGCAGCCCCAGTTGAGGCAGATGCCGCCCAGCAGCTCGCGCTCGACGATCGCGGTCTTGAGCCCGAGCTGCGCCGCGCGGATCGCCGCGACATAGCCGCCGGGGCCGGAACCGAGGACGATGAGATCGTAGGATTCGGACACGTCATGTTCTCCAGAACTGCGCGCCGCGACCAGCAGCGCGGCGAGTGAATATGAGACGGCTCATGCGGCGGCCACCATCGGCGGCACCTTGCGGGGATGGCGTTGCTCGTCGATGGCGACAAAGACGAAACGGGCCTGCGTCACCTTGTTCATGGCCTCGCCGTGGCGGTCCCGCCGCCAGGTCTCGACGTCGATGGCCATGGAGGTGTTGCCGACCTTCACCAGCGTCGCGAAGACGGAAACCTCGTCACCCACGAATACCGGGCGGTGGAACTGCATGCCTTCCACGGCGATGGTGACGGCTCGCCCCGCGCTGTGCCGCGCGGCGACCAGTCCGGCCGCCATGTCCATCTGGCTCATCAGCCAGCCGCCGAAGATGTCGCCATAGGGATTGGCGTCCGCCGGCATGGTGGTGACGCGGATGGTCGGGGCGGCGGTGGGAGCGGCGTCGGGCATCAGCGTGCCTTGTCCGCCCTTCTCCCCTCCCGGGAGAGGGAGAGGCTCGGCTTTGCGGTCCGGGGCATTTACGCCACCAGACCCAGCGGCGCCTCCACCAGTTCCTTGAAGACCTTCATCAACTCCGCGCCGTCCGCGCCGTCAATGGCGCGATGGTCGAAGCTGCCGGTGGCCGACATCACCGTGGCGATACCGAGCGCGTCGTCGATCACATAGGGGCGCTTCTCGCCCGCGCCGATGGCCATGATCATCGCCTGCGGCGGATTGATGACGGCCTCGAACTGCTTGATGCCCATCATGCCCATGTTGGAGAGGCTGGCGGTGCCGCCCTGATATTCCTCGGGGCGCAGCTTGCCTTCCTTGGCGCGGCTGGCGAGGTCCTTCATCTCGGTCGAGATCGCGCTCACGGCCTTGGCGCCGGCATCGACGATGATCGGCGTGATGAGGCCGGTGGGGATCGAAACGGCGACGCTGACGTCCGCGCGGCTGAACTTGAGGAGCTGGTCGCCCGCGAACTGCACGTTGCACTTCGGGCAGGCAAGCAGCGCCTTGGCCAGCGCCTTGATGAGCAGATCGTTGACGGAGAGTTTGACGCCGCTCTTCTCCAGCGCCGTGTTGAGCTCCCCGCGCAGCTTGAGCAGCGCATCGAGGCGCACGTCCACGGTGAGGTAGATGTGCGGGATGGTCTGCTTCGATTCGGTGAGGCGCCGCGCGATCGTCTTGCGGATATTGGAGAGCTTCTCGACTTCGTGCGGGATGCCGAAGTCCTGAGCCGCCACCGGGGCGGGCGCAGGAGCAGGCGCCGGTGCGGCGGCGGCAGGCGCTTCTGCGGGGCGCGGCGCGGCCGCTGCGCCGGGCTTCACGCCTTCAAGGTCGGCCTTGACGATTCGCCCGTTGGGCCCCGTGCCCGCGACTGCGGCCAGGTCAATGCCGGATTGCTCGGCGATGCGACGGGCCAGCGGGCTTGCCTTGATGCGCTCACCCTCCGCGGCCGGCGCGGCCGCTGGCGCGGTAGCGGCTCTGGCCACTTCCGGTTCGGGCTTCGGCGCGCTGGCCGGCTCGGCCTTGGCGGGCGTCGCATCGGTCTTGGCGGGCGCTGCGGCGGCACCGGCATCCGCCGGCACTTCCTCGCCCTCCTCGACCAGCACCGCGATCACGGTGCCGACCTTCACATTGTCCGTGCCTTCCGGAATGAGGATCTTGCCGACCACGCCTTCGTCCACGGCTTCGAATTCCATCGTCGCCTTGTCCGTCTCGATTTCCGCGAGAAGATCGCCGGAGCTGACGGTGTCGCCTTCCTTCACCAGCCATTTGGCCAGCGTGCCTTCTTCCATGGTGGGCGAGAGGGCGGGCATCTGGATGTTGATCGCCATGAGGGCCAGGCTTTCCTGTTTGCTTGCGGTTGGACAATCAACGGTCACCTTCACGCTTTGCCTTGCCGGGTCAAGGCCATCGCTTGCATCGGGCGCGAATTTCGCCCACCAAGCGTGAGAGAAAACCGGAGAGCCGCCCGATGATGCGCACTTATCTCGTCGTCGTGGACGAAAGCACCGAGGCCGAATCCGCTCTGCTTTTCGCGGCGCGCCGTGCGGCCAAGACCGGCGGCGGCGTCCACATGCTCGCGCTCGTGCCCAAGACAGAGTTCGTCCAGTGGGGCGCCGTGCAGGCGACCATGGAGGAGGAAGCCCGCGCCCGCGCGGAAGCGCTGGCCATGAGCGCGGCGGGCACACTGATGGCGGAAGCGGGAATCCAGCCGGCCATCACCGTGAAGATCGGCGATCCGGTCGGCTCGGTCCGGGAAATGCTGGCATCCGGCGAGCCGGTGGCGGCCCTGGTGCTCGGCGCGGCACCCAAGGGCGCGCCGGGCCCTCTGGTCACGCATTTCGCGGGCCATGACGCCGGCACGCTGCCCTGCCCGGTGATGATCATCCCCGGCTCGCTGAGCCACGAGGACATCGAGCGCCTGAGCTGAGGAAGTTAACGAGGTGACTCGGGCATCTGATGGGGAGCCGCCCGAGGCTCTGTGGACGAGGTGGCGTTCGGAGTAACCGCCGGGTCTTCGGGAGTCCGAGACGGTTGAAACGGGGTGGGGCCGCCTCACGGCTGGAGAGCGTCGCCATGCCGCTCCAACACTGCACAGCGGTCTGGAAGTTTACAAAGATGACGGCAGTCCCCGTCATCTTCCGCTTCCCTGAACTTTGCGGGAGATCCGATGAGGCAGGCGCGAGAACCCGCTCCGACAAGCCTGCGCAGCCCGACCGGACGATGGAAGGCCTGCGATGAGAAAGAGCCCTGCCTCGCTTCCTCCTGTCGGCAGGAGGAGGGGGCCGGCTGGTCTGCCATCGTGGCGGGTGTGTAGGACAGGGGAAAAGTAAGCATATGGCTCGAGACGACGAGCCCCTCCGGCGCCTCTGGGCGCCCCCTTGCCTCTCTTGCTAGAAAAAGGGCGCCCCGCAGGCGCCCTTTCCCTTTTCGTCGATCGGGCCGGGCCGGGGTCAGCCCGGCTGGTTGGCGCGCTCGGCGCCGTTGCCGTCGAGATTCTCGGCCACGAAGGCCCAGTTCACATGCTTCTTGAGGATCGTGTCGGCGAAGTTGGGACGCGCATTGCGATAGTCGATATAATAGGCATGTTCCCATACATCGAGGATGAACAGCGGCGTGGCGCCATGCGCGACGGGGCAGTCGGCATCATGATAGCTGGTCACTTCCAGCTTGCCGTCGGTGAGGTTGAGCGCTGCCCAGCCGCTGGCGAAATGGCCCACTGCCTCTGCCTTCAGCTTCTCGATCAGCGCGTCTGTCGAGCCGAAGCCTTCCTGGATCAGCTCGGCGAGCTTGCCGGTCGGCTCCTGCGTCTCGGGCGAGAGGCACTGCCAGAAGAAGCTGTGGTTCCAGATCTGGCCGACCTGGTTGAACAGGCCGCCCTTGGCGGTGCGGATCAGCTCGACCAGCGACTTGCCCTGCAGCGCCGGGTCGGCGGCGACCAGCTCGTTCGCTTTCGTCACATAGGCATTGTGATGCTTGCCGTGATGATAGTCGAACGTCTCGGCCGACATGTCTTCGCCGAAAGCCGTTTTCGCATAGGGAAGGTCGGGAAGGGTGAATGCCATGATTGAAGCTCCTGAAGCAGTGGTTTCTGTTCTGGGTGGCGAAACGCATGGATCATGCGAATCGTTCGGGTGGGCCCGCCAGCATTGGCGCGGACGGGCGCGACTTGCCAACAGACTATAGCGATGAGGCGCGAAGATAAAATCGATATGACATGAAGCTGGCGCGCGCATCGCACCGCCCGGCCGGCGTCCGGGGCGCGTGCTACAGCAGCGCGTGTTTCTTGAGGCAGTGGCGAAGCTGGTCGTAGGAAAGGCCCAGCGCCTTGGCCGTGGCGCGCTGGTTGAAGCGGTGTCGCTCGAGCGCGCGGCGAAGGATCGTGGCTTCATGCACATCGACCGCGGCGCGGAAATCCGTGATGTCATCGAGCGCGATCGACAACTGGTCCTCGCGCATGTCGCCATTGGGGGCCGGTGCGGGCGCGATGGCCGTCCGGGCGCTATCGTCCGGCCGGGGAAGGCTGGAGGGCATGGGCGCCGGTTGCCAGGGCGAGGCAAAGGGATCGAGCTGAATTGCGTCGATCGGATGGGCGGGGTCCTGCCAGCGGTAGACGGCGCGCTCGACCACATTGCGCAGTTCGCGCACATTGCCCGGCCAGCCATAAGCGACCAGCTCCGCCATCGCGCGCGCGGAGAAGCCGGGCCAGCCGGGCCAGCGCATCTCGGTTGCCATGCGCCGGCCGAAATGCTCGGCAAGCACCTCGGCATCGCCCTCGCGTCCGCGCAGCGGCGGCAGGGTGATGACCTCGAAGGAGAGGCGATCGAGCAGGTCTGCGCGAAAGCGTCCGGCCTCCACCGCGGCGGGCAGATGCTCATTGGTGGCCGCGACGATGCGCACGTCGACATTGAGGGGGCGGGAGCTACCGATGCGCGTCACTTCCCCATATTCCACCGCGCGCAGCAGGCGCTCCTGCGCGGCCATGGACAAGGTGCCCAGCTCGTCGAGGAACAGGGTGCCGCCATCCGCTTCCTCAAACCGGCCGGCGCGGGCGCGGGTGGCGCCGGTGAAGGCGCCGGCCTCATGGCCGAACAGTTCGGCCTCGATCAGCGTCTCGGGCAGCGCGGCGCAGTTCATGGTGATGAGGGGGCCGTCCCAGCGGGGAGACAGGCGGTGAATGCGCTCGGCGATCAGTTCCTTGCCGGTGCCGCGCTCGCCGATGACGAGCACCGGGCGGATGAGTTCGGCCGCGCGGCCCGCCTGTTCGACCGCGTCCAGAAAGGCCAGCGACTGGCCGACGAAATGCGTCGTTTTTTCCACGAGCCAACGATTAGTGATAATTCCTACATCTTGGCAAGATGAAACTGGTAGCGCTGAATATCGGATGAACGAAAGTGGCGGATTTCAGCCATTTCCGGAAATTGGCACGGCCTGTGCAATATGATGGGCAATCCGCCAGAAGGCGGGCTTTGAAGGCCAAATACAGGATCAGGAAGACAGACAATGACCCGTTTCGTGAACAACTACAGCAACAGTGTTTTCGCCACCCTCCTCACCATCGTCTTCAGCGCCACCATGGTGCTCGGCGCGGTGGGCCCTGCTTACACCGGTCCCCAGGCGGACCAGCAGATTGCGGCGGCAAATCATGATAATGGTTCCGGCAAGTCGGCATAATCCCTTGCTTGACGGCTTGCTTGATAGCCGGGGCGGATGCCCCTCACCCGCCCCGGCACCCTGAATTTTCGAATTGGAGTAATGAACAGATGGGTATCTTCTCTCGCACCCGCGACATCATTGCCGCCAACGTCACCGATCTGCTGGATCGGGCGGAGGACCCGGCGAAGATGATCCGCATGATCATCCTCGAAATGGAGGAAACCCTGGTCGAGGTGCGAGCGTCTGCCGCCCGCACGATTGCGGACCAGAAGGAAATGCGTCGCCACATCGCGAAGCTCGAGTCGCTCCAGGACAGCTGGAAGGAAAAGGCCGAGCTGGCGCTTTCCAAGGACCGCGAGGATCTCGCCAAGGCTGCGCTGGTCGAGCGCCAGAAGGCCGCCGACATGGCCGCGCAGCTCAAGGGCCAGATCGCCGTGCTCGACGATGCGCTCGCCGCCTCGGAGGAAGACATCGCCAAGCTGCAGGGCAAGCTGCGCGAAGCACGCGCTCGCCAGAACAGCCTGGTGACCCGCATGGAAAGCGCACAGACCCGCCTGCGGGCCCGCGAGATGTACAATGGCGAGCGCGTGCAGGACGCCTTCTCGCGCTTCGAGATGCTCGAGCGCCGGGTGGACATGGCGGAAGGTCATGCCGACGCGATGGGACTGGGCAACCAGCCCAAGACGCTGGAGCAGGAAATCGCGGATCTGCAGTCGAGCGACAAGGTCGAGGCCGAGCTGGCGGCGCTGAAGGCCGCGCAGCACAACAAGGAAGGCTAAGCCATGGAAGACGTGCTTCTGCCGATCATCATCTGCGGCATGCTCTTCATCGGCATGCCCTGGCTGATCTTCCACTATGTGACCAAGTGGAAGCAGGCCCCGAAGATCACGGACGAGGATGAGCGCTTGCTCGACGAGATGCACATCCTTGCCCGCCGGCTCGAGGAGCGGCTCCAGACCGTGGAGCGCATCATCGCCGCCGACAACCCCGATTTCCGCCCCGCCCGCCCGGTGGAGGCAGATGATTATCACTTCGAGAGGAGGAACTGAGATGTCCGCTCGTCGCACCAAATTCTACCTCGACAAGCAGAATGCCAAGTGGATGGGCGTCTGCGCCGGGATCGCCGACTATACCGGGATCGACGTGCTCTGGGTTCGCATCGGCGCCGTGCTGATCACCCTGATGGGCGCTTTCCCCTGGACGCTGATCGCCTATTTCCTCGCCGCGTGGATGGCGGACCCGAAGCCCTCGGGCCTTTACCACGACCGGGATGACGAGAAGTTCTGGCAAGGGGTGCGGACCAATCCCGCCCGCTCGACCCGGGACGTGCGCAGCAAGTTCCGCGACATCGACCGGCGCCTCTCCGACATCGAGGCCTTCTACACGAGCCGCAACACGCGCCTCGCGGACGAGATCGACAGCCTGCGCTGAGCGCGGTCTGTCGGAAGGGGAGGAGACCATGGATCCAGTACCAATCTTCGTCCTGGGTCTCGCGGTCGGGAGCGTCGGCATCCTTCTGGGCCAGGCCCATGGGCGACACAGGATGAACAGGGGATCGGCAAGGGGCCGGTCCCACGGGGAAAGAGCGGGCTCGCGCTGAGCGCGGCCGCTGGACGGGAGAAATGAGATGAGCTGGGGTGGACCGGCATTCGTGATCGCGATCATCGCCTTGTCATACGGCGCCTGGATCGCGACGACCTGGATCAGAAGCCGGCATGGCTATCCCATCGAGAATGAATGGGGCGGCATGGTCAGCAAGAGCGATCTCATGGCCGAGCGCAAGATCGAGCTTCTGACGAACGAGAATGCGAAGCTCACGGACAAGATCGGCCGGCTCGAGGAGCGGATCGCGGTTCTGGAGCGCATCGCGACCGACGCGCCCGCGCGCTTGTCCGCCGAGATCGAGCGGCTGAAATAAGGGAGACGACACAATGGAACCGAGCGAAGCACTGGCCCCTTATCTGCCCTTCATTGCCATGGGCGGCCTTGGCATCGGCGCCCTCGCCGTGGCGGGATGGATCTTCACCACCTGGCTGCGCATCCGCAACGGCTATCCGCTGGAAAACAGCTGGGGCAAGGCGATCTATCCGCAGAAGAACGAGGAAATGGTCGAGCGCATCAAGCTGCTCAGCCAGGAAAATGCGCAACTTCGCGCCGAGCTGGGCGCGGTGAAGGATCGCCTCGCCAATGTCGAGCGCATCGTGACCGACGGCGCGCTGCATCTCAACCACGAGATCGAGAGCCTCCGCGGCTCGAGCAACTGAGGAGCCTGTCATGGACAAGACGTCACTGGTTCTCGGCTTTTTCCTGATCGTGGTGGGCATCCCGGTGATCGCGGACGTGCTGAACAAGATCCACAAGCGCAACACCGCCCTGCGCGAGCGCGAGCTGGAGATCATGGGTTCGCAAACCGCGGAGAAAGCCGCTCAATATGCGGCCCGGACGGAGCGCCTGGAACAGCGGGTGCGCGTGCTCGAGCGGATCGTCACCGACAAGGGCCTGGACCTTGCCGCCGAGATCGACGGGCTGCGCGAAGAGCCTGTGCCCGCCCGCCCGATCGAGCACTGACAATATTTCCCGGAGGAGGGTAAAATATGAATGGGTTTGAAATGGTCGTCGCCATCGTCGCGATCACCGCCATCGCAAGCGTCATCCGCGCGAAATACGGCGTCGTGCGCCGCGGCAAGGGCGAGGACATCGTCCGACGTGACCATCGGGCCGACGCGGAGGCCGAGCGGCTGCGCGAGGAAGTGAAACAGCTCAAGGAGCGGGTTGCGGTGCTGGAGCGTCTGGCGACCGACAGCTCGACCGCCCTTGATCGGGAATTCGAGAAACTGAAGCAGATCGACAGAATGTGAGGCCGTGAGGCCCCGTTCAGGGAAGGAGGCAGGAACATGACCGACCTCAGCATCATTCAATATGGCGCCATGGCGCTGATCGTCACCGGCTGGATCGGCATCCTCGCTTATGCCGGGCTCAAGGGCTGGAACGGCTGGCTGGCTTTCAAGCGCGCCGAACTGGAAATGGCCCTCGGGCAGCGCGGCGCAGGCATGGATGCCATGGGCAGCGCGACAGCGGCGACGCGCATCGACGTCGCCGATCTCAAGGAACGTATCCGCAAGCTGGAAGCCATCGCGGCCGGCATCGATCTTTGAGAAGGGAAGGCCAGTACGGGCCTGCCATCAGGTCCGCGATTCCCTCCAGTGGAGCGCAGCGGATGGCGCTTCGGGCTGACCGGCAAGGAAGGCGGGGCCCGACAGTCCGTTTCCAATGCCGGGCCGCCTTCCGCTCTCTCTGCCGGTAGCGCGGACCATGGTTCGTTACATGCCGCGCACGCCTGTCAGGTTGTTTCGCACAACGCCTTGAGCTGGGCGGCGACGGCGCCCCAGCCGGCCTCGAAGCCCATGTCGCTGTGCTGGTCGCGAGCTTCCTGGCTCCAGTGCCGGGCCGAGCCAGTGTAACGCGTGCCTTCCCCTTCCGGTTCGATTTCCCAGACGCCCACCATGAAGGGACCGGCGGGCTGCCAGCCAGCGGTAAACGCGTCTGTCGAGATGAAGCGCTTGCCGGGCACGACCTCAAGGAAGACGCCATCCTGCGGCACTTCCTCGCCGTCGGGGCCGCGCATGAGCATGGCGCAGCGACCGCCCGGCCGCCAGTCCTGCTCGATGATCTCGATCGTCCAGGGGGCAGGGCACCACCATTCCTCCTGCCGCTGCGTGAGCACTTGCCAGACCCGTTCGGGCGGGGCGTCGATATAAGTGGAGACGCTGAGCGTAAGATCCGGCTGGTCGGTCATGGGTTTCTCTTCCTGGCAAGTGATGGCTCTACGGCGTCAGGCGCCTGCGGGTTCACTGGATCCGCAGGCGCCTTCAGTCCCGCTCGGGTGCGCCCAGCGGGAAATAATGGCGATAGGGCCGCGCTCCCTCGATGCAGCGCGCCACGGACGGTCGTGCGTTGAGCCGCGCGCGATAGGCGCGCAGTTCGGGAAAGGTGTCCGGAATAGGGCGCGCCCAATCCGCATAGAAAAGCGCGGGCGCGGCGGCGCAGTCGGCCATCGAAAAACCATGGCTGCATGCCCATTCCCGGCCGGCAAGCCGCACGTCCAGCCAGGCGTAGATCGTGTCGAGCGCTTCGGCTCCGCGCGCCGCCCGGGCGGGATCGGGCGTGATGCCGGGCAGCGCCTCGTTCACGATGGCCTGCATCGGCGTCATCACATGATTGTCGAACAGCCGGTCCATGAAGCGCACATCGAGCGCATCGATGGCGTTGGCAGGGATCAGCGGCGCGCGCTCATAGTGCCGCAGGTCGAGATATTCGATAATGGTGGTCGCCTCGATCACCGGCGCGCCGTCGTCCACCAGGACGGGAAATTTGCCGAGCGGCCAGTGGCGTTTCAGCGCCGCCATGACGCCGGGATTCTCCACCATCTCCAGCTCATAATGCAGATTCTTCTCGTGGAAGGCGATCATCGCTTTCCAGCAATAGGACGAGAAGGGGTGAGCGTAGAGCTGGTACGTCATGCCGCCTCCCCGGCAAAGGCCGCTTCAAGGGCGGCGATATCGAGCTTGCGCATGGTCATGAGCGCATTCCCCATCCGCGCGTTCTGTTCGGCGGCGCCTTGTGTCTGCATCTCCAGCAGCCTGTGCGGGACAACCTGCCAGGAGACGCCGAAGCGGTCCTTGCACCAGCCGCACATGCTTTCCGCCCCGCCATCGGCGATGAGTGCGTCCCAGAGGCGATCCAGCTCGGCCTGATCCTCCACCGGAATGACGAAGGAAACCGCTTCCGTCTGCGGGAACTGCGGTCCTCCGTTCAGCGCGGCGAAGGGGCGCCCTTTCAAAGTGAAGGTCACCAGCATGGCCGTGCCAGCCTTGAAGTGCGGCGGGAAGGGCGAATCCGCAGCGTAGCGCGAAATCGAGTCGATCCGCGAATCCTCGAAGATCGACACGTAGAAGGTGGCGGCTTCCTCGGCGGTGCCGTCCATCCACATGCAGGGCGTGATCGGCTGCGTCATGTGTCCGCCTCCTCAAGACTGCCGAAGAGAGCGAAGCGCGCGCCCTGCGGATCGGTGCCCGTGACGATGTGTCCGCCTCCCGGGACCTCGTGCGGGCCATTGGTGACGGTGCCGCCATGCGCCGTGATCGCGTCCATCGCCCGGGTGATCGACGGGACGGCGAAATAGAACAGCCAGTGCGCGGGGCCTTCGCCGGGCATGGTGGCGCCGAGGCGGAGATCCCCGGCCCACAGGAACCGGTAATCGCCCAGTTCGCCCATCGGCATGCTGTCCGGGCTCGTCCAGCCGAACAGGCCCTCATAGAAGGCGTGGGCGCCGGGCTGGTCGGGCGTGGTCAGCTCGTTCCAAGCGCAATGGCCGGGCGCGTCGGCCCGGAACGCATCGCTGCGTTGGTCCGGGAAGCCGCGCATGACGTAGAATGTCGCGCCCTGCGGATCGCCGGCCATCGCGAAACGGCCGACCTCCGGGATATCGCGCGGCGGCACGAAGACATGGCCGCCGGTCGCCGTGATGCGCGCCGCCGCTGCGTCGACATCGTCGACGGCGATGTAGCCGACCCACATGGACCGTGCGCCACCTGCAATCATTTCGGCATCGAGCGGCATCATGCCGGCAACGGTGCCATCCGGCGCGGCGACCATGCGGTAGTCCATGCCGGGCATGTCGCTGCTCTCGCTGATCGTCCAGCCTACCACGGCGGCATAGAAGGCGCGCGCGGCGGCGATGTCCGTCGTCATGAGCTCATACCAGATGAACTCGCCCTGCCGGTTGCTCACGCGCCGGCCCCCGCCGGCGCCTCGGCCGATGCATCGAGGATGGTGGAAAAGCCGCCGTAGATGATGCGGGCGCCAGCCATGGGACTATCATCCGGCCCTTTCATCCGCTCGTCCTTCATGAGCTTTTCCCAGCCTGTATCGCGCGTCGCCTTGTCCGGCCATTCGATCCACGAGAAGACGATATCCTCGCCCTCTTCCGCGATGACGGCGGTGCGGAAATCGTTGGTCTTGCCGACCATCAGGTCGTCGTTCCATGTCTCGACCACCCGGAGCGCGCCATATTCGAGGAACAGCGGCGCGGCCATGCGCGCCATCTCCTCGTAGTCTGCCTTGCGGCCGGGCTTCACGGGGCAGAGAAATCCATCGACATAGGTCATGCGGGCATTCCTTCCTCATCAGGCATAAGGGGACGCGGCGGGACGGGTGTCGCCGCGTGGTCAGGCGGATCGGCCGCGGCAACCGTGCTGGATCGGGGGGAATCGCGAGCTGTCCACGCATGGCAGACCGACAATCAACATCCTCTCCATGGCGGCAGCTTCCTGTTTCTCGCATCCATTCGCCGAATCGTCCGACCTTGACGAGTGTCGCTCATGTAATTAGGTAAGGCAACTACGGAGTTAGAAAAAATAACTAGCAAGTCCACATCCCGGCAGAAGCGCCATTTCGAGGACGCTTGCGGCCTTGCTCACGGGCTCGATCTCGTCGGGGAGCGCTGGGCGCTGATCATCATCCGGGAACTGCTGCTGGGGCCCCGGCGCTTCTCGGACCTGCGCTCCGCGCTGCCGGGGCTGAGCGCGAACGTGCTCACCCAGCGCCTCGGCGAGCTGGAGCAGCGCCATGTCATCGAGCGCCTGCGCCTGCCCCCGCCCGCGAGCGTGCAGGTCTACGGCCTCACCGAATGGGGGCGGGAGGCCGAGCCCATGGTGCTGGCCATGGCGAAATGGGCCTATCGCTCGCCGGCGCATGACCGCATGCTGCCGCTGAGCGGCGTCGCCATGCTGCTTTCGCTCAGGATCAATCTGGACGTCGCCAGGGCGGGCGCTCTTGCCCTGACGCTGGGTTTCGACATCGAAGGGACGCCTTATCGCGGCCAGCTGGAGCATGGCGTGCTCAGCGTCGCGGCGGGGGAAGCTCTGGTGCCGGATATTGCCTATCGCAGCACGGCGCGGGGGCTTGCCGCCCGCTTCTATGGCAAGGTCCCCCCGGAGCAGCTTGCCGTCACTGGCGTGCTCACCATGCGCGGCGACCCGGGGCTGGAGACGCGTTTTGCCGATCTCTTCGCGCTGCCGCCGCGCTATGTGCCGTCGCAGGCGTCATAGCGCCGGCCGGGGACCACCGGAAAAGCCTCGACTTCCGCATCGCGCCGCTCCATAGCTGCGCGGGGGAACAAAAGGGGGGCGAAGTTGATCGCAACGGTGGCGACGGTCGCCTTTCTCGGGCTGGAAGCGCGTCCGGTCGAGGTGCAATGCCAGCTCGTTTCCGGCCTGCCGAATTTCATCGTGGTGGGGCTTGCTGACAAGGCCGTGGCGGAAAGCCGCGAGCGCGTGCGCAACGCCATTGCCGCCATCGGCCTGTCGTTGCCGCCCAAGCGGATCACCGTCAATCTGTCGCCGGCCGACCTTCCCAAGGAGGGGTCGCATTATGATCTGCCGATCGCGCTGGCCCTGCTGGCCGCGATGGGGGTGATCGATGCCGAGCATGTGAGCGAACATCTCGTCGTCGGCGAACTGGGCCTGGATGGCCGCATCGCGCCGGTGCCGGGTGTGCTGCTGGCCGCGCTCTACGCCGCCGCACGCGATCTTACGCTCATATGCCCCGCTTCGCAGGGCACGGAAGCGGCCTGGGCAGGCTCGGACGGCGTGCTTGCCGCGCCTGATCTGCTCGGCCTGATCAATCACCTGAAGGGCGGCACCATCCTGCCCCGTCCGGCGCCGGGCGAAGCGGAGCCGCCGCGTCACGGGCCGGACCTGCGGCAAGTGAAGGGGCAGGAAACCGCCAAGCGCGCGCTGGAGATCGCCGCGGCGGGCGGGCACAATCTGCTGATGTCCGGCCCGCCGGGCTCCGGCAAATCACTGATGGCAAGCTGCCTTCCCGGCATCCTGCCGCCGCTCACGCCCGCCGAGGCCCTCGAAGTCTCCATGGTCGCTTCGGTCGCAGGCACGCTCTCGGCCGGGCGGATCAGCCAGTCGCGGCCCTATCGCGCGCCGCATCACAGCGCGTCCATGGCGGCACTGGTGGGGGGCGGCCTGCGCGTGAAACCGGGCGAGGTCAGCCTTGCGCATCTGGGCGTGCTGTTCCTGGATGAGCTGCCCGAGTTTCAGCGGGCCGTGCTGGACAGTTTGCGCCAGCCCCTGGAGACCGGGGAAGTCAGCGTCGCGCGGGCCAATGCGCATGTGACCTTTCCGGCGCGGGTCCAGCTCGTCGCGGCGATGAATCCCTGTCGCTGCGGCCATATCGCCGATCCCGCGCTGGCCTGCTCGCGCGCGCCGCGCTGCGCTGCGGACTATCAGGCGAAGCTCTCCGGCCCCCTGCTCGATCGCATCGACCTGCATGTCGAGGTGGCCGCGGTGACGGCCGCCGATCTGGTCCTGCCGCCGGCAGCGGAAGGAACGGCGGAAGTGGCGGCGCGGGTCGCGGCAGCCCGGGGGCTCCAGACCGCCCGTTCGGCGGCCACCGGCGGAGCGCGCACCAATGCCGAGTTGGAGGGCGATGCGCTCGAGACGATCGCCATGCCCGACGAGACGGGCCGCGCCTTGCTCGCGCAGGCCGCCGCAGCGATGAAGCTCTCGGCGCGGGGCTATACGCGCGTGCTCCGCGTGGCGCGCACCATTGCCGATCTTGCCGGTGCGGACCGGGTCGGGCGACTGCACGTGGCCGAGGCCTTGAGCTATCGCCGGCGCGCGCCGGTGAATTGAGGGAAGGAGAGTCGATGAGGGACTGGCTGGTGACGCTCGGCGAGGCCCATGCAGCGCTGCCTGAGGCAGGCGAGGCGAGCCGATAAGATAAACAGCCAAGTCCGGAGCCTCATAAAAAGTTGCTCCAGTATTTATTTAGATCGAGTGGCTGGCGCCGCTCGCTCGTGGCGGTGACCTAACACGATTTCTCTAATGCCTATACAATCCATCTCTGACATCTTGAATATTCTGCATTAACTGAACGCTGTTCCAGTGATCATTGAGATGCTTATTAGGATCCCCTGATTGAGATGATGCACGAACGCTGGGTTCGGCAAACTTGGCCATAGCAGAATTCAAGTCCGCCGAATAAAACGACCCATCTTTAGACAAAAATGTATCGGTTCTTTTGAACCATTCGGATTGAATCTTCGGAAGTGCCATGCCTGCCAACACATACTCGTATCCAAGTCTTGCTTCATATGTGCATGAGTTTGCCGTCTTCAATGGGCGACAGGTTGCGTTTCTGACTTCAACAAGATAGTCATACCGGGCGCCAGTCATTCCGATCCGGACGGAGCTAGGCAATTCCTGAAGTGTTCCAATTCCTCGGCTAAGGGCAAATGTTGGAGCACTGGCGAGGGCTTTGATTGCTGCCCTCAAAATCTTTCCTTCATTAGTGGCAACAGAGGGAACGCTTTTGGTCATTTTAGCGATGGCGACCCATTCACGATACTGAACCTCAAGCCCCTTATCGATACCAAAAAGGTCAAAAAAGAGTCCGCTTTTCGTGCCTGAAGCCATATCGGCAACGATCTGCGGGCGCAGTATTGGTTCGATCTGCGCCCGGCGATTCGATACGATTTCGCGAGCAGCTTCAACTAGATTGACTAATCTATTACCTTCCTCACGACTAAAGCGGAGCCAATCGCCGAAGCCGTAAGACGTGGCATTTAGGGCCATCAAGCCACGATAGTCCACCGGTAGATCAGCAACATAAGCTTCTACTGAATTAAGAACCTCACTATAAAATCCACCGACCTTGTTACCAAGGTCGCTTGGACAACCGTCATAATTGCGGGTTTCGATGTTGCAGAGGTGCTTGAAGCGGCGAGCCCTAGCTTTTCTGGCATTTAGCATTGATCGTAATTTCTCAAACCCAGCTGTGCTCGCATCGAATCGCACAGGTAGATCAGCAAGCTCTTCTTCTTCAGGGGTTAGCGGTGGGGGAACCATATAATTATCGAGGGATGTGTCGACTGGCCTGCTGCCGGTTTGGTGGACACCGAGATAGGGTGTTTTCACCTATCGGAGGCCCACAATGCAACGAAGGAAGTTCAGCCGCGAGTTCAAGCTTGAGGCGGTAAGGTTGGTCCGTGAGCGCGGTGTGGCAGTTGCGCAGGCGGCCCGCGATCTGGATGTGCACGAGAACCTGCTGCGCAAATGGGTAAAGGAGTTGGCCGCTGATCCTGGCCATGCCTTTCCCGGGCAGGGTCAGATGAAGCCGGAGCAGTTGGAGATCGACCGTCTGCGCCGGGAAGTGGCCAAGCTGAAGGCAGAGCGCGACATTCTAAAAAAAGCCGCCGCCTACTTCGCGAAGGACTCGATATGAGGTTCGCCTTCATCGCGAAGCACCGAGGGATCTGGCCGGTGGCATGGATGTGCGGGGCGCTCGGTGTCTCGCGGAGCGGCTTCCATGCCTGGCTCACCCGGGCGCCGTCACAGCGTGCCCGCGACGACGAGGTGATCGGCTCGAGGGTCAGGGCCAGCCATGTTGGCAGCTATCGCACCTATGGCGCCCGGCGTGTCTGGCACGACCTGCTCGCCGAAGGCATCTCCTGCGGTCTGCATCGGGTCGAACGGCTCATGCGAGCGCAAGGGCTGCGGGCCAGGCCACGCCGCCGTGGACTGCCCAAGGATCAGGGCGAACGCTCGGTCATCGCCGGCAACGTTCTGGGTCGCCAGTTCACGGCCGACAGGCCCAACCAGAAGTGGGTGGCAGATTTTACCTACGTCTGGACTGCCGAAGGATGGCTCTACGTGGCCGCCGTCATCGACCTGTTCTCGCGCAGGGTGGTGGGCTGGTCGATGAGCGACACGATGACCGCCCAGCTCGTTACCGATGCGCTCATCATGGCGATCTGGCGACGCGGAAAGCCCGATGCCCTGCTGCATCACTCGGACCAGGGTAGCCAATATACCAGCGAGCAGTTCCAGCGGCTCATGGCCGACAACGGCGTCACCTGTTCGATGAGCAGGTCCGGCAACGTCTGGGATAACGCCGCGATGGAAAGCTTCTTCTCCTCGCTCAAGACCGAGCGGATCGGGAAAAAGGTCTACCGCACGAGGGCGCAGGCGAAGGCGGACGTGTTCGATTACATCGAGTGCTTCTACAATCCGACCCGGCGTCACTCGACCCTGGGTTACCTCAGCCCTATCGACTTCGAGCGAGAAGCTGGGGTAGCCTAAATGAGCCTATCTCGGTGTCCACCAAACCGGCAGCAGGCCAGTCCGCGCTACTCATCTTCGCGAGAACTTTTACCTCATCTCTTATAATCCGGCGGGAACAGAGGGAGGCAGGGATGACGTATGGTATTGGGTTCTGAAAACCGAGGGTCGGGTCCTAAAAATGTATTTGCTCGATTGTGCGGATTTTCTGGCTACCGACCGTCGCTTGAAAAAGGACAAGGATGACACCTGCGAGGTGAAGGACCTTGCCCAGTTGCGGAGCTACGCACTGACCTATCTTGACAAGTTCGCTTTCCAGAAGGGCCCTACTCACGTCTATCGATGGATCGAAGATTGATTTTTTTGATGCCTCACAATTGCCCGCGGCCTACCTTTTGCGGCGTATAAGCGCTGTGCGGATGCCCTTAACTGCAAGCGCGTCGAGCCAGTCCTGTGTGATCCCGTCGCGCATTAGAGCACCTGCACCGCGACGAGGGGCTTAAGGTATGTGAACTCTGGGTCCTTGCTGAACCCCTGTGCATCTTCCGCATTTGCTGCGCGGAATTCGCACCGTGGGGTTTGGAAATTGACGGTCGTTCCGCCGTTATGGTCCCGGCGCAATGGTGGCTCGAATGTGAGCGTTGCCGTTCCGGAAACTGAAGTGCTGGGCGCAGAGGTGATCCGGTAAAGCTCGTTGCCGATGCTGAAAAAGTCGCCACCTTCAAGCGAGGTGGCTTGTGATCCTGTCCAACCAGCAACCATGGTCGAGTTGCTATAGACGTAACCCATGCTGGCAAGAGACTTGCCAGTAATGTTCTTGCCGCTATCAGCAGGGTAATACACGAATGAGCCTTCAATGCCGCGCAGGTTTGAAAGCCAAACGGCCATTTGCTTTTCGGCGGTCGAACCGCGAGGCATAGGCGAAAAGCCGATCTGCAATTGCCACTGCGCGTAATTGTTCAGCACAGAAACCGCGCCGGTAAATGGCGACTGTGCTGCCCCCTTGTTTGAAGAGCAGTGTTAAGTCTTCTGTCGATGGTTTTGTCGGCGGCGATGCGCTATGCGGACCTCATGCGCCACGGGATGATGAGCCTTGGCCTTTATGCGCCGCGCGGTCCGGATACGCAGTCGCCCCATAGCCGGGACGAACTCTATATTATCGCCTCTGGCAGCGGACTGTTCGTGAAGAATGGCGAGCAGCGCGCGTTCGGCCCGCAGGACGCCATCTTCGTCGAGGCAGGCGCCGAGCACAGATTCATCGAGATGAGCGACGATTTCGCCGCCTGGGTGATCTTCTGGGGGCCGGAAGGGGGCGAAGCGCCTTAGGGCTGATCAGCCCTGATCCTTCAATCGCACCCACACGGGCGCGTGATCGCTGGCTTTCTCCCGGCCGCGATAGGCCTTGTCCACTTGCGCATCGACCAGCCGGTCTGCGGCGGCGGGCGAAAGCAGCAGATGGTCGATGCGAAAGCCCGCGTCTCGTTGCCAGGCGCCGGCCTGATAATCCCAGTAGGTCCAGACGCCACCCGCAGGATGGCGCGCGGCCAGCGCATCGGTCCATCCGTCGAACATGAGTGCCTTGTAGGCTGCCCGGCTCTCCGGCTGCATCAGCGCGTCTGCGGCCATGGCGGCCGGCTTCCACACGTCGCGGTCGAACGGGATGACATTATAGTCGCCGGCCAGCACCGCCGGGACTTCCTCCGCGAGGATCCGCGCCGCGCGCTGGCGCAGCCTTGCCATCCACCGCAGCTTGTAGTCGAATTTCGGCCCCGGCACGGGATTGCCGTTGGGGAGGTAGATGGATGCGATCCGCACGCCGTCCACGTCCGCCTCGATATAGCGGCTGTGCTCGTCCTCCGGCTCGCCGTCCAGCCCGCGTGTCACCTCGGTGGGCGTCGCGCCCCTTGCGAGAATCGCAACGCCGTTGAAGCCTTTCTGGCCGTGCCAGATGGCGCCATAACCAGCCGCCTCAATGTCCGCGATGGGAAAGCCCTCATCCTGCGTCTTGATTTCCTGCAGGCAGGCGACGTCAGGCTGCGTCTCGGCGAGCCATTCGAGCAGGCGCGGCAGACGCGCCCGAATGCCGTTGATGTTGAAAGTGGCGATGCGCATGACCCTGCCCTAGCCGCTTCGCCCCGACCGGGGAAGAGCAGGCTGGGCTTCAGACCGAGAAGCTGGAACCGCAGCCGCAGCCGGCCGTGGCATTGGGGTTCTCCACCCGGAAGGCCGAACCGCCGAGATTGTCCACGAAATCGACGGTGCCGCCGCGCACCAGATCGAGACTCATCGAATCGACGACAAGCCTGACGCCATCGGTTTCGACGATCAGGTCGTCTTCCTCCGGCACCTCGGCAAGGCCGAAGCGATACTGGAAGCCGGAGCAGCCGCCCCCTTCCACGGCCAGTCGCAGGATCGGCGGCTTGCCTTGCCGCTGGGCGATCGAAGCGACGCGGGCTGCGGCCGAGGGAGTGAGAGCAATGTCCATGCGCGCAAGATAGGCGTGTCCGGGCGCCCCCGCAAGGCAACCGATCCGGACAGACTGCGATGAGGAAACAGCGGGGCGACCAGCGCCTGGGTCAATCGGGGAACCTATCGCAAGGGATGGATTGCGCATCCGTCCCGCCCCTCCCTCATGTGCAGGCGGAACTTCCCGCTCCGCCGGGCGTTATGCCTCCATCACTCGGAGATGCGATAATAGGAGAGGTGAGCCATGCTGTGGACCATAGTCGTCGTGCTGCTGGTGCTCTGGGCACTTGGATTCCTTGCCCTCAATGTGGGCGGAGGGCTGATCCATCTGCTGCTCGTGCTGGCGGCGGCCGTGCTGATTTATCAGCTCGTGACCGGCAGGCGTGTGGTCTGACGCTGGCCTGATGCAGAAAACCCCGGCGAAACCGGGGCGAGGACCTCAATTGTCCTTGTTGTCGGTGCTCTTGCGAGCTTCGGGACCACCCATGGCAACCTGGACCAGGCGCTCGTCATGGGCCTTGGCCTCGGCGAGAGCGAGTTCGTAATTGGTGCCTTCGATATAGGGCATCGGGTTTACCGCCGCGCCGGCAATGCGCACTTCATAATGAAGATGGCTGCCGGTGGAACGTCCGGTGGACCCCATCAGGCCGATCAGCTGGCCGCGGCGCACGCGCTCGTTCGGCTGGGCGATCAGCTTGGACATGTGGCCATAACGCGTCTCGAGGCCGTTGCCATGATTGATCTCGACGAGATTGCCATAGCCATTGGCCCATCCGGCGCGCTTCACGATGCCGTCCGCGGTAGCGTAGATCGGCGTGCCGACCGGGCCGGGGATGTCGATGCCCTGATGCATGCGGCGGCGGCCGTTGAACGGGTCTGAGCGGTTGCCGAAGCTGGAGGTCAGCATGAGCTTTTCGACGGGCTCCCGCGAGGGGATGGATGCCTTGGTCGTAGTGCTCTGTTCGGTCGCGCGGTCCATGTTCACCCAGGCGGCGAAAAGCGAGGAGAACTGCGCGTCACTGGCGGCTTCGTCAGCCAGAGCGGGTGATGCGACCAGCAGCGTGGCCATGGCCAGTACGCGGGTTGCAGTGCGATGAAAACCGTCCCGGAGGAAGCTGACGGCGAGCGACTGAATCATGCGGACCCCATGTCGGGTCCCTGGGATCGGACCCTCGAAGATTGTTTTGTTTCGGCTCATGTCGGCCGTTGGAAGCCTTTCGAGCGAAGATTGGGTTAACCCGCAAGAGGCCCATAGAAATCACGCGTCAGACCGGCCTGACTCCGCGCCGAGTCGTTGAACGGTGGCTTAACGGCTCCCCGGAAATGGCGGCGGACCAGCATTTGGTAGGTTTCCTGCGGATCAGCGCCCACTCGGTTCGTCGCCCACAGAAACCACTTGGTGCCTGCGGCGACATGGCGAATCTCATCGTCAACGATTCGTTCGAGCATCCGCGCCGTCCGCTCATCCCCGAAATGCCGAAAACGCAGGACCGTTTCCGGCGTGATGTCGAGGGCGCGGGCTTCCAGGACCATCGGCACGATGGCGAGACGGGCGGTGACGTCATGCGCCGTTTCCTGCGCCGCTTCCCAAAGACCGTCATGGGCGGGCAAGGCGCCGTAATCGCTCCCGAGCTCGGCGAGTCGACGGGCAAGCAGGGCGAAATGCATGGCTTCGTCCGCACCGACGCGCAGCCAGTCGGTAACGAAATCCGGCGGCATATCGTCGCCGAAGCGTGCGACCAGATCGAAGGCGAGGTCGATCGCGACGAACTCGATATGGGCCAGAGCGTGGACCATCGCGATGCGCGCGCGCTCCGATCCGCCGCGGCCGCGGCGAGGCATGCGCTGGGGTGGCAGCAGCAGGGGGCGCTCGGGCCGGCCGGGGCGGTCCGGCGGCGCGCTGTCGAACCGATGCGCGAGCCGCCCCAATCGCCAGTCCCGCGCCGCTGCGCGCGCCGCCATGATTTTCGCCCTTGGTTCGCTGCACTGCAACACTGCGAGGCAGGCATCCGCCACGCTTCGCTCTTCCTTCAGCTCCATTCCAGTCCTGCCTTCACGAGATAAAGACCGCCGATGCCGGTGACGATCCACGCGGTATAGCGTTTGAAATTACCATCGCTGATCCGATCCAGAAGGCGGCCGCCCAGCACGGTGCCGGCCATCGACAGAGGGATGGCGATCGCGAACACCCAGAGCGGCGGCATCGCGCTTTCTCCCGCGCCAATCAGCGGCGCGCCGAACACAATGATCTTACCGAGATGGCTGAATACCTGGCCTGTCGCCTTGGTGGCGACGATCTGGTGCCGGCCGAGCCCTGTGCGAACGAAAAAGATGTCCATCATCGGACCGGCCACGCCGGCGCTCAGGTTGAGCCCGGAGACCGTGAAGCCGGCAAGGAAGGCGTGGGGCGGTTTTGCCGCATCGAAGCTGATCCACCGGCGCGGCAGCCAGACCGTGAGCGGCACCAGCCCTAGGAGCAGGAACAGCAGTGGCCGCGATGGCGCGAAACCGACCGCGGCGACCAGCGCAGCTGCAGCAAAAACACCAAGCGCATAAGTCCTCATGACCGGCCAGACGATGTAGCGGCGATGCAGTACCGCGCGCCAGCCATTGGCCACGAGCTGCAGGATGCCATGCGTCACGAACGCGGCCGAGATAGGCAGCAGGAAGGCGAGAACGCCCATCAGCAGCAGCCCGCCGGCCATGCCGAAGACGCCGGACAGGAACGCCGTGGCGAAGGATGCAATGATGATGAGCGCGCCCGTCATGCCGGCGCGTTAGACGCTTTCCGCCGGAACGTCACTTTCCTCCTCGGGGAAGGCGCTTCACGGCCACGACCCGCCTCAGACCGCAGGCGAAACTTGCAATTCGATTGCTTTAGGGGCAATATCGTTAGCGCACTAACGACATGGCCAGCGCCGGCGCCCTGAGTCGATTTCTTCGGGCCGAGGCAGGGCAAGAGAGGACGGAAGACGTGGACTACCCCCTGATCAGTTGTGACGATCATCTCGATCTCAACCAGCTTCCGACCGACCTGTGGACCAGCCGGCTTCCCGCGCATCTCAAGGATCGTGGCCCGCATGTCGAAATGATCGACGGACGCGCCGTCTGGATGTGCGAAGGCAAGAATCTCGGCTCCTGGTCGGGCGTGGCGAGCGGTTTTTCCGGTCCCAAGCCCATTTTCACCGCGCTGGATCGCGGCGGCATCGTCGATCAGACGGAACGGCGCCCGGCGGTCGCGGAGCTGCGCCTCGCGGACATGGACCGCGACGGTGTCTATGCCCATGTCATCTTCGGCCCGGTCACGTCGCTGAACTTCGAGGACACCGAGCTGCGCGACGCCTGCTACCGGGCCTATAATGAGTGGCTCAAGGAATTTTGCGCCGCCGCGCCGGATCGTCTGATCGGCGTGCCCATGTTGCCGCCGGAGCCGGAAGCGGCTGTTTCCGCACTGGAGCATATCATCGCGCTGGGCGGTTTCCGGCAAGCCAACCTGCAGATCGCGATGGCGCAGCCGCGCCTGGAGGACACGCGCTGGGAGCCCTTGTGGGAGATGCTGGAGAAGAGCGGCATCATCCTCTCCTTCCACGTCACGGTGTTCGCGAGCGTCAGCCGCGCCTTCGACAAGTACAAGGGCAGCCCCGGCGCCACATTCCTGCACGTGAAGATGTTCATCGAACAGTTCCTCGATCCGTTCGTGGATCTCTTCGCCTGGGGCATTCTCGAGCGGCATCCGGGGCTCAAGATCGTGATCGCGGAGAGCGGCATCGGCTGGCTGCCCTGGGTGATCGAGGAGCTGGACTATCGCCACTGGCGGCTCTGGGAAGCCGAGGAGTTCTGGGCGGATCGCGGCGGCATCCCGCACAAGATGAAACCATCGGAGCTGTTCAAGCGGCAGGTCTACGGCACCTTCCAGCAAAGCCCCACCGCTGTGGCGCTTGCCAAATTCTATGGCGAGGACAAACTGCTCTGGGCCACGGATTATCCGCACCCGGACAGCATCTGGCCGAACAGCCGCAAGATCCTGGCCGAGTTCACGGAAGGCGCGGATCCCGCTTTTGTGCGCAAGATCGCCTTCGAGAATGCGGCCAAGCTCTATGGCCTTGACCTGCCTGCGCAAGTGGACGCCATCGCGGCCGAATAAGGGCGCCTGCTTCGCGGGGCGATGACGAGGGCGTGCGTGGCGCGTCCTTATGTGCTGGATCGCGCGGGGCTCTTCGCCTGCGCGATCAGCCCGCCGTCACACGACGGATGAAATGCGCCACCTCGACATTGATCTCCTCATTCTCCGGCGCCTCGCCCCGACCGAAGCCGCCATGGGGCATGGCTTCCCAGACATGCAGCTCTGCATCGATCCCGGCCTGCCGCAGCTTGCGATGAATCAGCACCGAGTTGGAGAGGAAGAGGTCACGCGTCCCGCTCTGCACCAGCGTGGGGGGAAAACCGCGCGTGAAATCGGCGAAGAGAGGCGAGAGATAGGGATCGGCCAGATCATGCCCACCGGCATAGAGCGCGTTGCATTCCGGCAGGCCTCGCTTGAGCACCACGTCGAGGTCCTCGTTGGTGCGGAAGCTGTCGCCCGCTTCGGTCAGATCGACCTCAGGCGTGAGCAGGACCGTGCCGGCGGGGAGCGGCAGGCCGCGATCACGGATCATCAGCGTCGCTACGGCTGCCAGGTTGCCGCCCGCCGAGCCGCCGCCGATGACGATACGCGCCGGGTCGATCGTTTCGATCAGAGCCCGGTAGACCGCTACGCAATCCTCCGGTGCCGCCGGGAAAGGATGGTCCGGGGGTATCCGGTAGTCCACCGATAGTGTGCGGCAGCCAAGCGCAGCGGCGTTGCGTGCGCCAAGCGCCTTTGCATAGGCGCCCCCGCCGAAGACGAATGCGCCGCCATGGATGTAGAGATAGACCGGCCCGTCCGGCGCGGCGCCGCGCTCGGGCAGGCAGTCATGGCAGGGAACGCCGCCGACCGAGACGGACTCCACCGTGGCTGCGGCGCTCGCGAGGATCGGCGCGGCCATGTCTTCCCACAGGGCGTCGCTCGCGCCGATCCGCTGGCGCCAGCCTGCCATGTCGTCGGGCGCGGGCCAGCCGGGCATGGCCATCGCCGCGCCTTCCGAGAGCGCCTGACGCGCGGCGGGGCTGATCGTCAGAGGCGGCGCGATGTCACGCGCGCGGATGCTGACGGGGATATGGCCCGGCGGTTCGGGATCGGTCATGGACTCTCCTGGACTATCATGTCGCCTGCCGCGCTGCGTGAGGTCCGCGGCGCCGCTTGCTCACATCGTGACGACGATCTTGCCGATCTGCTGGTTGGATTCGAGGAAGCGGTTGGCTTCGACGATTTCGTCGAAAGGGAAGGTCCGCGCGATCACCGGCTTGAGATGGCCGAGCTTCAGCCCGAGCAGGATGCGCTCCTGCGCCGCCTTGTAGCGCGCGGGATGGTTCCAGATTTCCGAGGCGACCCAGCCGCGCATGGAGAGGCCCTTGAAGGCCATGTTCCAGTGCGGATAGGGCGTGGGCTGTTCCGAGAGGCCGCCATAGATGAACAGGATGCCGCGCTCAGCCATCGCGCTGGTGAGCGTCTGCACATAGGGGCCCTGCACCGGATCGAAGACGAGGCGCGCGCCCTTGCCGTCCGTGATCCTCATCACTTCCTCGACCAGATCGACTTCCTGCGTGGCGACGACATGTTGCGCGCCCAGCGCCTTCAGTTCATCCGCCTTGGCGCTGGTCCGCGTCGCGGCGATGGACACGGCGCCCGCCCAGTTGGCGAGCTGGATCGCCGCAAGGCCAACACTGCTGGAGGCAGCGGGAATGATAACGAAATCACCGATGCCGGCCTGGCCCACTTCGATGATCGCGAAGGCTGTCATATACTGCATCCACACTGCTGCCGCCTCGGCCGGGGAGAGGCCCGGGGGGGCAGGAAGGAGGCAGCGCGCGGGCACGATGGCCTGCTCGCCCCAGACCCCATATTGGCCGAGCCGATACATGGGCAGCGCGCTGACCCGCTGCCCCACCTTGAACCCGGTGACGCCCTCGCCCAGTGCCTCGACGATGCCGCAGGCCTCATATCCGATCAGCGTCGGCAGCTTCGGTTTCGTCGGATAGCGGCCGGCGCGGAACATGGCTTCCGATCGGTTGAGGCCGACGGCTTCCACCCGGATGCGCACCTCGCCGGGCCCCGGGGCCCCGATCTCGATATCTTCGAAGACCAGCTTTTCGGGCTCGCCCAGTTCATGCACGCGAACGACCTTCGCCATGTCATCCCTCTCCTGATTGCGGACTTTGCCTTCTAGGGAAGGCCGGAAGGCTGGGGAACAGGACAGCGAGGCGCTGTGTGAAATCCCCGGCGGTTGAGGAGGGTCCGCGCCACCTCCGGCGGCGGCGAACCCTCTTCAGCCGGTGCGCGGGCCATTTGCCTGCGCCGTAGCGCTCAGAGCGGCTCGTCGAGCGGCTGCTGCCCATCGTAGATCGGGTTGTACATGAGGGTGCCGAACTGGGCGACCAGATTGGCCCGCGCCTCGTTGGGCGCTTCGACCGGAATGGCCCGCAGCAGTGCGTTGTTGCGCGCCTCGATGCCTTTCGTGAATTCCGGATGGGTCATGATGAAGAGGTCGCGTCGGCGGATGCCGCGCAGCACGCGCTGGCCCACTTCCTCGCTGGTCATGAACAGGCTCGGGTCGAAGCCCGGCGCGGGGCGCTTGTCCTGCTGCGCGCCCACGCTGGCGGGCGGCGGCGGCGGCGCTTCGTTGCGCAGATGCTCGGGCCGGGTCGCCTGCGTCGAGATGCCGAGCTGGGTCTGCACCGGGCCGGGGAAGAAGACGGAGGCGCCAAGCGCGGTGCCGCGCAGGTCCGTCGCCAGACTCTCGAACATGCCCGCCACGCAATATTTGGCGGCGCAGTAGAGCCCGGCGCCGCCCACCGCGGAGAAGCCTCCGGTGGAGGAGGTGACGACGAGCTGGCCTTCCTCGCCATGGGCCAGCATGCGCGGCAGCATGGTGACGAGGCCGTTGACGACGCCCCCCACATTGACGCTCATGTTGAAATCCCAGTCCTTGTAGGTGGCCGTCAGCATTGATCCGCCGGTGCCCACCCCCGCATTGAGAGCGAGGACGTGGATATTACCGAACCGCTCTTCGGCTTCATCCGCCGCCCTGGCCCAGCCTTCGCGGCTGGTCACGTCGAGCAGGATGGAGTGAACGGCAAGATTGGTCTTCGAGAAGCCTTCCATGGCCTGATCGAGCGCGTCCTGGCGAATGTCGGCGATGATCACCTTCATGCCCGCCTCGCCAAAGGCCTTGGCCATGCCCCAGCCCATGCCGCTGGCACCGCCGGTGATGAAGGCGGTCTTGCCGCTTACGTCCAACATTGCATCAATCTCCTTTGTCGAGGCTCATATGTCCGGCTTGCCGTGGGCCGGAGAATAGTCTGGCTGCCGCCGCTGCGGTCCCCGCTGCTTGCCGCTCAGGGGAGCAGAAAGGCGGCCCTCCCGCAAGGAGGAGGGCCGCCAGCTGGTTCATGCTCGGGAGAGTCAGAACCGGAACTTGGCGCCGATATAGAAGCGGCGACCGATCACGTCGTAATTGTTGCTGTCATAAGCGCCGTTCGCCAGCGTCGGAGGAACCGCCGCCGTATCGACGTTGATCATTGGCGGTGCCTTGTCGAACAGATTGTCGACACCGAAGCGGAGCGTCGCATCCCGCGTGATCGCGAAGGACCCCTGCAGGTTGAACAGGTCATAGGCCGGCGCGCCGGCGACGCTGGTGTTGGGGACCTGGGCCGCGGTCGCGGACTTGACGGAGGGCAGGTGCCGCCATTGCAGGCCGAGATAGACCGGCCCGTAGGTGTAGCCGAGCGTGGTGAGCAGCTTCCAGCGGAACATGCCGCCATTGAGGCCGTTCTGCGTGCCGCCGAGTGTGCCGGCGAACTCGGTGAGCGGCAGCACGTCCAGCTCCGCGGATTTCATCTCGATCAGATAATTGAAGATGCTGTTGAAATTCACGGTGCCCGGCCCGAGGTCGAATGCCCAGTCGAGCTGGGCATCGATGCCGGAGGTCTGGAACCGGCCATTGTTGAAGAAGGTGCGCACCACATTGCCGAGCGCGCCCGTCTGGTTGCGATCGATGCCGAGGCAGAAGGGCGAGCTGGGATCGTAGCTGCCGTTGAAGGCCGAATCGAAGCACTGGCGCTGGGCGATGTCGACGGTCTGGGCGCCGATCGCGTCGGTTACCTTGATGTTGTAATAGTCGACCGTGAGGCGGAGACGCCGCAGCATCGCGGATTCGAAGGGCGACTGGATCACCATCCCGGCCGTCCAGGTGTCCGCCTTTTCCGGGCGCAGGCTGTTGTTGCCTGCCAGCGTCGGGAAGACGAAGGCTTGGCCGGCTGCCTGCGGCATCGTCACCAGCGCGCGTGCGGCTGCTTCGCTGCCAGCCGCGGCCAGGGTGCGATAGTCCACGCCCCAATATTGCTGGTCGGCGGTGGCATCGCCGGACGCTTCCATGATCTGGCCGCACAGGCCCACGACATTGGCCCAGTTGCTGTTGCGGGCCGGGTTCGCCGACCAGCCGAGGCCGCTGTTGAGCGAGCAGACGTCGCCGCCTTCCGCGATGGCGAAGGTCTGCTCGGGCGCGAGATACAGCTCCGCGATGTTGGGCGCGCGCTCTGCCTTGTTGTAGCCGCCGCGGAAGCGCAGCCACTCGGTCACTTGCCAGTCGCCCTGGATCTTCCAGGTGAAGCTGTTGCCGGTGGTGTTGTAATCGGAGGAGCGGGCACCGACCTCGAGGTCCAGCTTGCGGATCAATGGCAGGTCGGACAGCAGCGGGATGAGCAACTCGCCATAGATTTCCTTGGCGACGATCCGCCCTTGGGAATTGCCGCTCGGGTAGAGGCCGAGCGCCTGTTCCTGGAAGGATGTGCCCTGCGTGGTGAGCGTGTCGTTCTGGAACTTGTAGTCGTTGTGGCGATAGGTTGCGCCGACCGCCGCGCGGACCTGGCCCGCCGGCAGATTGAACAGGCCGCCCTGGAAGTTGGCTTCCCAGACGGTCTGCTGCATGACGGCCTTGGTCTTGATGTCCGCCTTGATGGCGTCGATGCAGTCCTGCGAGATGAGCGCGGGGTCCATGAACGGATTGAGGCCGCTGGTGCAGGTCGCCGTCGCCGCGCCGAAGCCGCCGAACGCGGCGTTGCCTTGCGAGCGGAAGCCTCTGCCGAAGTCCGGTGCGGACATCACGGCGCGGAAGCGCTGCAGCGAGGCGAAGCCGGTCTGGAGCACGCTCGTTTCCGATTCGCCATGTGAGCCATAGATCTCGAAGGTCCAGTCGGAACCGGGGATGCGGCCCTCGATGCCGGCGATCATGTTGTAGGTGTAGACTTCCGTTTCCGATCCGCGATTGAACGGCAACAGGCCGCGCAGGTCGATGGGCGCATTGGGATTGGCCCGCGCATTGAGCAGCGTCACAATCGAATCGGGAATGCCGGCCTGCGGCGCGGCAGAGTTGTAGGGGACCAGCACGCCCCAGCCGCCGGTCAGCGGCGAGGGCTCCTGCACGGTCGTCGTCTTGACCTTGCTGAAGATGCCCTGTGCGAACACGCCGATCCAGTCGTTGATCTCGTAATTGCCGCGCGTGTAGATGTTGAACCGCTCGAGCGGGAAGATCAGGTAGTTGTCAGTGAAGTTCTTCCCGAGCGTGCCGTTGGAAAGCTTCTTGTAGGTCAGCCCGTCGACCACCTTGTTGGCCGGTACGCCCGCGATGCCCGCCGTATCGAAGCCGGCGAAGGCCGAGCCGTCCGGATTGGTGTATATGATCGAGCCGACGCCGTTGTTGGTCCAGCCGGTGACGCCCATCACCGAGTTCAGCACTGCATTGGGAATGGCCTGCTCGGGGTCGAAGCCGATGTTGAAGCCCGGCCGGTCGGGGAAGAACTGCGTGCCGGTGATCGTGGGGTTCTCCCACAGGTCCCGATACCAGCGGCGGTTGGACTGCCGGGCATCCTGGCGCTCGTTCATCGAGAAGGAGAGGCTGATGTTGCCGCGCCCATCGTCGAAATTGGCGCCCATGATGCCGGACACCTGATACTCGAAGTTGTCGCCCCGCTGCGTGATCGCGGTCTGGGCATCGAGTTCCAGTCCCTGGAAGTTCTTCTTCATGATGAAGTTGACGACGCCGCCAACCGCGTCCGCGCCGTAAGTGGATGAAGCACCGCCCGAAATGATCTCAACCCGATCGATGGCGGCGGAGGGAATGGTGTTGATGTCCACCACCATCGTCGCGTTGCTGGGCGTAGCGCGGCGGCCGTCGACCAGCACGATGTTGCGGTTCGAGCCAATGCCGCGCAGCGAGATGGTCGCCGCGCCGGGCGTGTTCTGCGCGGTGGGCTGGATGTCGCCGCCCTGGGTCGGGTTCTTGAGCGTCGGCGTGAACTGCGGGAGCTTGTTCAGACTCTGTTCGATGGCGCCGGTGGCACTGTTCTCCAGCAGTTCGGAACCTACGGTGACGATCGGGCTGTTGGCTTCATAGTCACGGCGCACGATGCGCGATCCGGTGATGACGATGGCCTGGTCCTGGCTGGCCTGCTGCCCTGCTTCATCCTGTGCGCGGGCCGGCGTGGCCAGCGTCAGCATGGTCATCCCGGCGCAGCTTGCCAGCAGCGCGACCCGCAGGGCCCGGCGAGGCCCGCACGCAATGGTATCGATATCCGTCTTCAAGGCACTTCTCCCCTTCCATGTCCTGATCCGGCCCGTCCCGCGCGGCGCGCAGCCCAGCCGGAGGATGCTCACGTTGATATTGGACCGTTGGTCGATCTCGGCCTTGCGTGGGGCCATGCGGCGGGATGCTCACGCGGAAGCGGGTACGCATGCCACGAAGCCGCACCGGCCCGCAGCAAGGCGGGGGAGCGGGAGGACGGAGTCCGGGCGTGGCTGTGCGTTGAAAAAATCTCATCCTCTCCTTTGATCGCGTCCGGCCGCTTGCCGCGGCTCAGCTTGAGAAAGTCTTATTTATGGGAGGTAAATAGACTTGTCCAGCTAGAGAATCATTGACTTTGACCTTGAATAAACGATCAAACGTCGGTCCATCGTCGGGAGCGCCGGACAAGAACAACGACAAGATATGTTGATTGTGTCTGCCCGTTCACCCAACGCGGATGATTTTATCCGGCGCGGGTGCCCGGCTGAAAAGAACAAGGGATCGATCGCTGCGGCATTCCAGCTGCTCGTCGATCCGCATGAGAAGGAGAGCAAGGGTGCAGGATCTGGAAGGGAAAGTCGCGTTCGTCACCGGTGGGGGATCGGGGGTGGCGCTCGGCCAGGCCAAGGTGCTTGCCGAGGAAGCGCAGATGAAGGTGGTGATCGCCGACATCCGGCAGGATCATCTCGACGAGGCGATGGGCTACTTCAGCCAGAAGAATGTCGCCGTCCACCCTGTCCGCCTCGACCTCACGGATCGCGCCGCCTATGCGGCCGCCGTTGACGAGGCCGAGCAGGTGTTCGGCCCCGTCGACCTGCTGTGCAACACCGCCGGGGTCAGCCAGTTCGGCCCCATTGAGAAAGCCACCTTCGACGACTGGGACTGGCAGATGGACGTCAACGTGAATGGCGTCATCAACGGTGTGATGACGGTCATGCCGCGCATGATCGAGCGGGGGCAGGGCGGTCACATCCTCATCACCGCGTCGATGTCCGCCTTTGTGGCGCTGCCCACGACGGGAATCTACTGCACGACCAAATATGCCGTGCGCGGCCTTGCCGAATCGCTCCGGGTGGAAATGCCGAAATATAACATCGGCGTCTCATTGCTTTGCCCCGGCGGCGTGAACACCAACATCCACCGGTCGGTCGAAGCCCGGCCGGAGAAATATGGCAATACGGGCTATTATGGCCGCGACGAAACCGTATTCGCCGGGCTCAAGCGCGTGATCGAGCATGGCTTCGACCCGGTCGATCTCGGCCGCGTGGTGCTCGATGCCGTGCGCAACGACCGGTTCTGGGTGTTGCCTTATCCCGAGTTCGCCGAGGGACAGAAAGCGCGCGATCAGGAAGTCATCGACGCCATGATGTCCTATGCGGATCATCCGGACTATGCGCGCCGCATGAAAATCCGCGAGCAGATGAAGCGGGACATGCCGGGTAGCGATTGAGCCACGGGCATCTGGTAACGGGGTAGGTCAGGATGGCCGCCCCGCACGGGGGCCGGACGCCCGACGAGGCGTCGGCCTATCGCACGCGTTCGACGCGGACGGCGGCCTGCTTGCCCACCTGCATCAGATAGCTGCCGAGCGCGCCCTTGCGGATCGTCACGGTCTCGTTGGGCGCGGGCGGCCGGAAATTGACGGAGCGTTCGGTCATGCGCCACACTGCGCCGTCCGCCAGCGAGAATTGCCACATGGAAAGGCCGTTATCGCGCGCCGAGACCACCGCGACGTCGATCTCGTTCGCGCCGTCGTCGGCCCGGCGCTCGGACAGCGGACGGGCAATCTGCTCGGCACCGAAGCCGGCGCCGCCGGCGGGCGCCGGGGGCGATGTCGGGGCAGGAGTGGCAGGTGCCGGCGGCGTGCGCATGGAGGATGCGCCGAAGCCGGAAGTGTAAGCGCCTTCGCCTGCGGCTCGCGCGATCGAATCATAGCATTCGAGGCGCGCATCCTTCTTGCTGATCCGGGCGCATACGGCGAGCTGGTCGGGCAGGCTTCCCTGGGCCAGAGCGGGGGTGGTCGTCGCCCCGAGGGAGATGGCGGCCGCAGCCAGTGTCAAACGTCCAGTCAGCATTCCTTGCTCCTCCGGCCCCGCATCGCGGCCTCGTGTCTTGTGTTGAGTCTGTCTGCCGTCTGCCCGGCGAGTCGTCAATTTCCATGGCGGCCGATCTTCCCGGTTTCGGCAGGCTTTGCGCGCGGAGCGCCGGCGCGCCAAGGGCCGTTGACCATCAGGCGAAATGGGACCATCACGCGGGTTTGGCATGTCGCGGCGAGCCGGGAGTAGAAATCATGACGGGCGGAAAGGCCGTGCTGGACCGCTTTGCGGTGGGGGTCGACAAGGACGCGATCATCGCGGCTGCGCTGGCGCTGCAGGCGAAACATGGGCTGGCGGGCTGCACGCTCGCTGCAGTCGCGGAACGGCTGCGCGTCGACGAGACGCAGGTGAGCCGGCATTTCGCTGATCGCGCGGACCTGCTGACGGCCATGGCGCGCGAGATTGCCCGCGGCGTCCGCGCCACGCCGCCCGCGCAGGGCTGGCGAGCGCAGCTCGTCCAGCGCGCCAGTGCCGGGCGCCAGCTGATGCTTTCCCGGCGGGACGGCGCATTGCTGTTCGCGCACATGCCCACTCTCTTCCCGCCCGGAGGAACAGGCTTCGACTGTGTGCCGGCCCTCTGCGAAGCGGGCTTTTCTCCGGCCGATGCACGCGCCGCCGTGGCGCTCGTCGATCGGTTCACGGTCGGTTTCGCGGTGGCCGAGCAGGCCGCGCCGGCCAGTGCGGAGACGTCGGCAAGCTTCGAGAGCCAGCTTGACATTGTCCTGTCCGGACTTGCCTCCGCCCGCCCCGACGGCCTGGTGGCGCAGCGGGACGACCGGCTGCGTCGATTCCAGTCAAGCCTCTGGGTGTTCCTGCGCGATGCGCGGGAAAGCGCCAACATCTCCTTTGCGCGCACTGTCCACATCAACGAACTGGACCGCCGCATCCTGCTGCTGCTTCAGGCACAGGGCGACATGACGCTTGCCGCGATTTCCCTGTCCACGGGGGTCGACAAGGCGCAGGTGAGCCGCGCGATCAAGCGCATGACGGAGATTTCGCTGCTCGCCCGCGGCGGCATCCGCAGCCCGATCCGCCTGAGTGCGAGCGGCCGACAGCTTGCGGAGCGCTTGCTGCGGCAGGCGGAGCTGCGCAATCGGGAGCTGACGTTCGGTATCACGGACGAGCAGATCGTCACGCTGTTCGGCGTGCTGGACACGCTGCTGACCCGCGCCGTCGCGCTGTTCGAGAAGGAGCGCAAGCTCGTCGCGTCCAACCAGCGGCAGGAACCGGTCGATTTCCAGGATCTGGTCGCGGAGGGCCTGCCGGACGAGAACGGGATTGCCGTGGATCGCTCGCGCATCCTTCCGCCGTTCATCACCCTGTGTTCGTACATGCTGCGTGGCGGGGCGCTTGCTCACAAGCGGCGCACCGGGCTTTCCAACTTCGAGAGCTGGGTCATTGCCGAGATCTGTCGCAATCCGCCGATCAGCTGGCCGCAGCTGGTGCTGGCCCTCTATCGCGACCAGAGCCAGGCAGGGCGAACAGTCAATCATCTGGTGGAGAGCGGCCTTGTCGAGCGCACCGGCAAGCCGGGGCGGCGCCATGGCTTCTTCGCGCCGACCGAGGAGGGCCGGCGGATCAGCGACATCATTCGCGACACCGCCGCGCGGCGCAGCGAATTCCTCTTCCAGGGCATCCCGCCCCCGCAGCTCGACAGCTTCATGGATGCGTTCGACATCCTTTCGCGCAATGCCGAAGTGCAGCTCGCCCGGGAAAAGGCGATCCAGGAAATGGACCGGGACTGAGCTCTCGCAGTGCGACGGCGGTTTGCGGGCGCGTCCCCGCATTATCCCTGGTCGCTCGCTTCAGGTGGGCAGCGGAATGAAGTCCCGCTCTCCGGGCACTTCCGGGAAACGGCCCTGCTGCCAGTCTGCCTTCGCCTGTTCGATCCGCTCGCGGGAGCTGGAGACGAAGTTCCAGAAGATGTTGCGCGGCTCACCCAAGGGTTCGCCGCCCACCAGCATGATCCGCGCCGGCCCGGCCGCACGCATCACGATCTCCACGTCCGGCTTGAAGATCACCAGTTCGCCGGCTGCGAAGCCGCCGTCCTGCCCCTCCACCTCGACCATGCCGGTGATGACGTAAATGGCGCGCTCGATATGCTCCGCCGTGAGCCGGTAGCGCGCGCCATCGTCAAGCGAGACATCTGCGTAAAGCGTGTCCGAAAATGTCGGGACCGGGGACGTCATGCCGTCGCTCGATCCGGCGACGACGCGGATGGTCACGCCCTCGCCACTGTCCTGCGGGATGGTGTCGGCGGGATGATGGAAGAAGCCCGGCTCCGTCTCCTCGTCCGCTTTCGGTAGCGCCACCCATGTCTGCAGGCCGAAGAGGGGGCCGCCTGCCGCGCGGACATGCGGTGCGCTCCGCTCGGAATGCACGATCCCGCGCCCCGCCGTCATCCAGTTGACCGCGCCGGGGCGTATGGTCTGCACCGAGCCGAGCGAATCGCGGTGCAGGATCTCGCCTTCGAGGAGATAAGTGACGGTTGCGAGGCCGATATGTGGATGCGGCCGCACGTCGAGCCCGTCACCCGCGCGGAGCGTCACTGGCCCCATCTGGTCGAAGAACACGAACGGCCCCACCATCCGTCGATGATGCGAAGGCAGCGCGCGCCGCACCTGAAATCCGTCCCCGAGGTCGCGGACAGGCGGCAGTACGATCATGTCGACAGCGTCGATATCGGTGGGGCGAAGGGTCATGGTGGCAGCACTCCCTTGATGGTCGCCTCATTCTATCAGCCCGCTCGGGGCGCGTCGATGCGGTGCATTGGTGCGGGGATGCGGGCGAGCGGACCGCCCCTTTCCACACTGCCGAGCAGTCGCGGCGCGATTGCGCAGAGGATGTGACGACGCGGCCATGGATCGGCTATGGGAGTCGTCTCGACCACAGGGGCAGATCATGGACATGACACGCAGGACCGCCATCACAGTTGCTGCTGCGGCCCTGGGGGCGCCCGCCGCCATGGCGGCCACTGGGCCGGTGATGCCCGACATCCGCATCCGTCCTGACAGGGAGGAGATGATCCCGGTGCCCGGCGGGCGCGTCTATGCCCGGATCAACGGGAACCTTGCCGGTCCGCGCCCGCCAATCGTGTTTCTGCACGGCGGGCCGGGTAGCGCGCACTGGTATTTCCTGAACGCCACGGCGCTGGCCGATGAGCGGGCCGTCATTCTCTACGACCAGCTCGACAGTGGCCGCTCCGATCATCCGGACGACAGCGCGAACTGGACGGTGCCGCGCTTCGTCGCCGAGCTCGAGGCCGTGCGGACGGCGCTCGACATTCCCCGCTGGCATGTGCTGGGCGCGAGCTGGGGCGGAACCATCGTGACCGAATATGCGGCGCTGCGGCCGCCCGAAATGGCCAGCGCGATCGTCCAGTCACCGCTCATCTCCACGCGTGTCTGGCTGCGCGATGCGCGCCACTTGCGCGATCGGTTGCCCAAGTCGGTGCGGGACGTGCTGTCCGCCTGCGATACGCCCGGCGCGCTGCCCGAGGACCAGTGCGAAGCGGCGAAGGACATCTTCTATCAGCGCCATGTTCGCCTTCACGAGGTCCCGCCGGACATCGCGGCCTATCGCGCTGCGCTGCCGCGCAGCTTCACCGAGTCGATCTACAATCACATGTGGGGCTGGGCGGAATTCAGCGCGGCGGGGACGCTCAAGGACTATGACGGCACGGCGCTCCTGGACCGGCTGGACGGCAAGCGGACGCTGTTCGTGGCCGGCGAGCATGACGAGGCGATCCCCGCCACCATTGCCGGCTTCGCCCGACGCGCCGATGCCGTGTTCCGGGAGATTCCGGGTGCGGCACACACGATCATGAACGATAATCCCGCAGCCTTCCTTGCCGTGCTGCGACCATGGCTGGCAGAGCACGACGAACAAGCGGAGGCATGATAGGCTTGGTGGCGGAGGCGGAAGGCGGTTCAGGCCAGTCGCGTCATCCAGCCATGCGTGTCCGGCTTGCGGCCGAGCTGGATGCCGACCAGTGCCTCGCGCAACGTGCGGGCGACTTCGCCGCCATCGCCATTGCCGATCACGAAGTCCCCGCGCGCAGAACGCACCTCGCCGATCGGCGTGATGACGGCAGCGGTGCCACAGGCGAAAGCCTCCCGCAGCTTGCCGCTCTTGGCGTCTTCCATCCACTGATCGAAGCTGTAGGGCTGCTCCTTCACGGTGTAGCCCGCCTCGCCCGCGACCGTGCGCAGCGAGTCGCGCGTGACGCCGGGCAGGATCGAGCCGTTGAGCGGCGGGGTGATGATGGTGCCGTCGCCGAACACGAACATGACGTTCATGCCGCCCAGTTCCTCCACCCACTTGCGCTCCACCGCATCAAGGAACAGCACCTGGTCGCAGCCATGCTCGATGCCGACCGACTGGGGCTGGAGGCTCGCGGCATAATTGCCGCCGCACTTGGCCGCGCCGGTGCCGCCCGGCACGGCACGCACATAATCATGGCTCACCCACAGCGTCACGGCCGACTTGCCGCTCTTGAAATAGCCGCCGACCGGGGAAGCGATCACGCAGAAGATATACTCCTTTGCCGGACGAACGCCGAGAAACGCTTCGGTCGCGAACATGAAGGGGCGCAGGTAAAGGCTACCCTTGTCAGCGTCCGGCACCCAGTCGACATCGGCGGCGACAAGCTTGCGGATGCTCTCGACGAACAGGTCCTCGGGCAGATGCGGCATGGCAAGGCGCGTCGCGCTTTCGTTGAAACGCGTGGCGTTCGCTTCCGGACGGAAGCTGGCGACGGACCCGTCCGGCAAGCGATAGGCCTTCAGTCCCTCGAAAATCTCCTGTGCGTAATGGAGAACCGCGGCGGCCGGATCGAGCGGGATAGGCTGCCGCGGGCCCAGCACCGCATCATGCCAGCCCTGCCCCTCGGTGTAGCGGATCGTCACCATGTGATCGGTGAAGAGCGTGCCGAAGCCGAGCGTCGCCATCGCGGCCGTACGGTCCTCTGCCGACATGGGAGCTGAGAGCGGATGAGTGGTGAAGTCCAGCATGATCGAAATATGTCCGTTCTGAAACAGTCTCGCTGCGCTATGCCGGTTCCGGTAACAGGATCGTCCAGCCCTGTCATGGGGTCATGTGGCTGGCGATACATGCCCGGGCGCATCATCCATGCTGGCGACCGGCGCGCTCGTGAGGAGGTATGATTGCTTCAGTTCCTTGGCATATTCGGGCTACTCTACCGTCGCCGTTCCGGGGCTTTCGGCGCTTACGAGCGACATCTCGACGGGATGCTGCGGCAAAATCCTCTTGATCGTGATCTTGCGTTCGCGCGGGCGATCGGCTCGGACAGCGTGGAGTTGTTCCGCCTGCAGGGAGACGGGCATGTGGCCGTGCTGCGCGAATATGGTCTGCGCGACGGCATGGCGGTGTTCGATCTTGGCTGCGGATGCGGCCGGACGGCCCAGGCGCTTGCTCGTTCCGGCTGGACGGGAAGATATACCGGTGCCGACGTCATTCCGCGCTTTGTGGCGGAGCTGAAACGAAAGTGTCCGGATTACGATGCCGTCGTTCATCATGCGCCGAGCATCCCGGCGCCGGACGCCACACTCGACCTGTTGTTTCACTGGTCCGTCTTCACGCATGTGAGCCCCGAGGAATGCTATCTCTACATGGCCGACACCTTCCGGGCGCTCAGGCCGGGCGGGCGCCTGATCTTTTCCTTCATGGAGCTGACCGAGCCGGAGCACCACCGCGTGTTCTTCAGCCGGGTCCGGCGCATGCAGAAGGTCGGGGCGCTGGAGCTTCCCGACACATTCCTGCATCGGGACTGGATTCGCTGGTGGGCCTCCGACATCGGCTTTGGCGAACCGGCCTTCACGGATGGTACGGATGCCAGTCGGCACCCGCCCTTCTGGCAGAGCCTCGTCGTCATGGAGAAGCCGCTCGTGCCTGCGACCGAGCCCCACATTGGCCGGCCTTCATAGTGGCGGCGAGCATACCCATATAGGCTTCTGCATGCGGCCGGCACGAGGATGCCGCCGCCTTGGAGACAGCGACATGATGAAGACGGTGCTTGGCCGCCACGGCAACAACCAGGGACACTGGGTGGGCGATGGCTTCCCGGTGCGCTCGCTCTTTTCCTACAATGGCCTTGGCCAGGCGATCAGCCCTTTCCTGCTGCTCGATTATGCCGGGCCGCACCTCTTCGAGCCGACAGGTGCGCGGCGCGGTGTCGGCGAACATCCCCATCGCGGTTTCGAGACCGTGACCATCGTCTATGACGGCGAGGTCGAGCATCGCGATTCAGCCGGCAATGGCGGGGTGATCGGCCCGGGCGACGTGCAATGGATGACGGCTGGCGGCGGCATCATCCATGAGGAATATCACTCGCCCGGCTTCGCGAAGGCAGGCGGCCCTTTCCGGGTGGTGCAGCTCTGGGTGAACCTGCCGGCGAAGGACAAGATGGCGCCCGGCGCCTATCAGGGCATCACGGCGGACATGATTCCCACCGTCGCGTTGCCCGAGGAGGCCGGAACGGCGCGCGTCATCGCCGGTGAACTGGCAGGTGCGAAAGGGCCAGCCCGGACCTTCACGCCCCTCAACGTCTGGGACGTGCGGCTGTCCGCCGGTGCGGACTTGACGCTCGACCTGCCCGAGGGACACACGGCGATGCTGGTGGTGCTTAGCGGCCATGTCACCGTGAACGGCGGCCAGCCGGTCGGCGAAGCGGAAGTGCTGCAGTTCAGCCGCGAAGGCACGCACATCGCAGTTTGCGCGGACGGCGACACGACCATGCTGGTGCTGACCGGCGAGCCCATCGAGGAACCGATTGTCGGTTACGGCCCCTTCGTGATGAACACGCGTGAGGAGATCGTGCAGGCGATCGACGACTTCAACAATGGCCGCTTCGTGACGCAGGCGGCCTGAAAGCACGGGGGGCATGGCGAACGTCATGCCCCCGATGCATCGGCCCCTATATCAGGCGATAGACCGCAAGCCCCGCCAGCGCCGCGCCGAGCGAGGCGAGCAAGGGCATGGCGGCGATCAGCCCGTTCCTGCCGCGCGTGATGACGAGCGGGAGAAGCCCCTTGAAAGCCGTGTTGGCGAGCACCGGCGCGGCGAGAACGAAGCCAGCCGTCGCGTCGTCCAGCGCCGCGCTTGGCATGCCGGACAGGGTGAGCACAGCCGCGTCCACGTCCATCATGCCCGTGAGCCCCAGCACGACGGCCACCCCCTGGTCGCCATAGGCCTCCAGCGCCCAGCGGGCGACAAGCGAGAGGATGGCGACGAGTGCTGCCAGCAACAGGGCCGGGCCGAAATCGAAGGGATTGCCTACCTTGACCGCCTGGCCGTCCCCCGTGTCCTGCCGCCGCCAGGCGACGAGGGCGAGCATGGCGGAGACCAGCAGCGCCGGCGCCATCGTCAGCGCGAGCGTGGGCAGGGCGCGGGGCACCAGTATCAGGGTGAGCAGCTGAACACGCACGAACATGACGATGGTGGCGATGGCGATGCCCGCCGTCAGCACGCCGCGCAGGGCGGGTTCCGCCCGCAGCCGCCGGGCATAGTCCGCAGTAACAGCGGTGGAGGAGACCAGTGCGCCGGTAAAGGCCATCACCAGGACGCCGCGATTCGCGCCGAACCGGCGCGTGGCGACATAGCCGACGAAGGAGAAGGCGGCGACCATCACCACCACCATCCAGATACGGCGAGGATTCCACGCGCCATAAGGGCCCAGGTCCGCGTCCGGCAGCAGCGGCAGGATGACCAGCGCGACGAGCGCGAAACGCGCGACGCCTTCGATCTCCCCTTCCGTCAGGCCACGCAGCAGCGCGTGCATGGAATGCCGTGCGCTCAGCAGCACGAAAGCGGCGCCCGCGCAGATGAGCGCGATGGTGGGCGAGAGCCGCGTGGCAGCCAGGCCGATGACGAAAGTGAGGATGCCGGCGATGGTGGTGGTCGCCGACAGCCTATCGTCGCTGATCCCCGAGCCGAAGCCGATCAGCAGCGCGCCCAGGACGCCGAGCGCGATCACGGCCGCGAGCAGATCCGGCATCAGGCCGGCAAGGCCGCCGACGAAGCCGATCAATCCGAAGGTCCGGAAGCCGGCCACCCGATGCCCCGGCGGAAGCAGGCGCTGGGTCCAGCCGCGCTCGAGCCCGATGAGCAGCCCCGCGGCCAGCGCTGCGATGAGGCCGGTCGCGAAAGAGGGAAGGGAGGCTGTCATGGCCGGGCTCTCATACATGGGGCATAGAGCATTTGCAGGCTGGCTGGAAACATCCGGCGTGGTCATGCCGTCGGCCGGGCGGCACCGTCAGAGCGCCATCAGCCTCATCTGGGGACCGGCCGCGGCCAGGAAGGCGACCGGACCGCTCAGCTCGATCCGCCGGTCGAGCTGGCGCGCGTCCATCCCCGCCATGGCGAGGCCGCTCTGGCACAGGCTGATCGTGACGCCGTCGTCGAGCGCGGCATCGAGCAGGCGAGCGAGCGAGGGTTCGCCCGCGGCCTGCCAGGCGGGGTCCTGCGGCGCGGTGACGGGCGGACGGAGCAGGGCGGCCGCTTCCCCTTGCAGGAAGATGCGTGCCTCGCTGCCGAGCGCGACTTCGGCGCGGGCCATGGCGAGCGCCGCGCGCAGGCGCACGGGATCCGCACTCACCACGACAAGAGCGAGGGGCGGGCGCCCGCTCATGCCGTGGCGAGCGTGGCAGGACAGGCCGGATCGCGCGGAATGGCAAGCTCCCGCAGGCGGCGGGAGAGCAGGTCGAACACGATCAGCTTCCCGGTCGCGCTCTGGCCGAAGGGCACCAGCGCGCGGATCACTTCGAGCGCCGCCATGGAGCCGATGATGCCGGTCAGCGCGCCGACGATGCCTTCCTCGGCGCAGGTGCGCGCGGGGTCCGTCGTCGTTTCGCCGACGAGGCAGCGATAGCAGGGCTGGCCCTCTTCCCAGCCGCGCCACACGCCGATCTGTCCCTCGAACTGGCCGACGGCAGCGGTGACGAGCGGGATGCGCAGCCGTGTCGCCGCATCCGAAACGGCGAGCCGCGTCTCGAAATTATCGCATCCGTCGAGGATGATGTCGGCCTCGCGCAGCAGGGTCGCGGCGTTGCCGGCATCGATCGCCGCATTGATGGGTATCACCCGGCAATCGGGATTGAGGCGATGGGCGGCCGTGGCAGCGGCCTCGGCCTTGGGCTGGCCGATGTCCTGGGTGTCGAACAGGACCTGTCGCTGGAGATTGGATAGCGAAACGGTATCGGGATCGATAACGCGCAGGGTGCCCACGCCCGCCGCCGCCAGATAGGCGATGACGGGACTGCCGATGCCACCCGCGCCAACGATCGCGACATGGGCTTCGCGCAGCCGGGCCTGCCCTGCGCCGCCGATCTCGCGCAGCACGATGTGGCGCGCATAGCGCTCAAGCTGTTCGTCGGTGAATCCCATCAGTCGGACCAGAGGAAACGCACCTGCGACTTCATCCATTGGGGCTCGGCGCTGCCGGAGGCGGGGAAGCTCGACTTCAGCCGCTCGGTCACGCGCTTGCCGATGAAATTGTCGATCTCTGCGCATTCCGAATTGACCGGCACCACCTTGAGCAGCGTGCCGTCGCCCGCCAGCAGGAAGAGCACGTCCACTTCGAGAAGCTGCGAGCCGCGCCAGTTCACGGCACTGTGACATTCGCCGCGCCTGTAGACCTTCTGGGCATCGAACGACCAGCGTGGCGAGAGGCTGCGTCCCTGCCAGTTCTCGATAACCGGCACAGTATCCAGTCGCGTCGGAACAGCGGGCATCTCGCTCGTGCTCGTAGCCAGCATCATCAGAAAAGCCGTGATCATGATGTCGCTCCTTCCATCCTGAAGCCCGTCGATCCGAAACCGCCCGCGCCGCGCGCGGTTTCATCCAGTACGTCCACTTCGACCATCCGCCCGGTCTGCACCGGGGCGACGACGAGCTGGGCGATGCGATCGCCCCGCCTGATCTCGAAAGGGGCCGCGCCGAGATTGATGAGGATCACCTTGAGTTCCCCCCGATAATCACTGTCGATCGTGCCGGGCGTGTTGGGAAGCGTGATGCCATGCTTCAGCGCAAGGCCCGAGCGCGGCCGGACCTGCACTTCATAGCCTGCGGGAATGGCGAGGGCGAGGCCCGTCGCGACCGCGTGGCGGGCCATGCTGTCGATCGTCACATCCTCGGCGGAGACGACGTCCATGCCAGCGGCGCCCTCCGTGGCATAGCCGGGCAGGGGCAGGCCCTCCCCATGGGGCAAGCGCTTCACTTCGATATCAACGGCCGGCAACGGCATCGGCGATCCTTTCGATGAGCCGCACGGCGACGGCGGTCTTGGGCATGTCCGGCCAGTCCTCGACGCCATCGGCGGTGACGATGTGGACGCTGTTGTGCGTCCCGCCCATCACGTCCCCGGAGACGTCGTTGGCCACGATCCAGTCGGCACCCTTGGCGGCGCGCTTGGCGCGGGCATGGTCGACGACATTCTCCGTCTCGGCGGCAAAGCCGATCAGCAGGCCCGGCCGGTCCGCACGGCCGGCGAGGCTGCGCAGGATGTCCGGATTCTCGGCAAGCGCGAGCGGCGCCGGTGCGCCGGTGCCGTCCTTCTTGAGCTTCTGCGACGCTTCGTCCGCGGCGCGCCAGTCGGCAACGGCCGCGACCATGATGGCGACATCAGCCGGCAGCGCCGCTTCCACGGCGGCCAGCATCTCGCGCGCCGTCTCCACATCAATGCGCTCGACGCCGCGGGGCGTGGGCAGGGAGACCGGCCCCGCCACGAGCGTCACGCGCGCGCCGGCCCGGGCCGCGGCGGCCGCGATGGCGAAGCCCTGCTGCCCGGACGAGCGATTGGCGATATAGCGCACCGGATCGATCGGCTCGTGCGTCGGCCCGGCGGTGACCAGCACATGGCGGCCATGCAGGGTCGGGCCGGACAGGTCCGGGGCGATGATGGTCCGGCTGGTGTCGGTGAGCAGCGGATGCGGCGCCGCGCCTTCCGCCAGCAGCCGCTCGATCTCGGTCGCGATCTCCACAGGCTCGGGCAGGCGGCCCTTGCCCCATTCATTGCAGGCCATGGCGCCCACGCCCGGCTCCATCACATGGATGCCGTCCGCGCGCAGGGTCTCGAGATTCCGCTGCGTCGCCCGGTGGTGCCACATGCGCACGTTCATCGCGGGGGCCACCAGCACCGGCTTGTCGGTGGCCAGCAGGACGGTGGTGGCGAGGTCGTCCGCAATGCCCGCCGCCATCTTCGCGAGGATATTCGCGGTGGCGGGCGCGACGACGATCAGGTCGGCCTCCCGGCTGAGCTGGATATGGCCGATCTCGCGCTCCTCCTTGAGATCGAACATGTCGCCATAGACATGGTCTTCGGTCAGCACGCCGAAGCTGAGCGGCGTGACGAACTGCGCGGCGCTTTCGGTAAGCACTGCGCGCACGGCAATCCCCTTGCCCTTGAGCAGGCGGACCAGCTCCAGAGCCTTGTAGGCAGCAATGCCGCCCGAGACGATGAGGAGAATGCGGCGTTGGGTCATGATGCGCTCCTCATGTAGCGCCGGATGAGAGCTCAACCAAGATCATGCCGTCTTCGTCTGGCCTGTGCCAGCAATAACAGGCGGCGCGTGATCGCTCGCACGCCGGTCCAACATGGCGCTGCATTCTGGAAGTTTACGAAGATGACGATACGTCCGCCTCATCTTCCGCTTCCTGTGAACTTTGCGGCACGGCCAATCAGGCGGACGCCAGAGCCTGTTCCGACAAGCCTGTGCAGCCTGACCGGACGATGGGACTTTTCCAATGAGAAACAGCCGTGCCTGTCCCTGTCGATGAGAACAGACGTCGGGCAGGGCTGCCATGGAAGTGGGGGTGTAGGACAGGGGAAAAGCGATGCTGATGGGACATGGCGGGCACGACCTCGCGCTCATCGCCCGAAACGACCAACCCCGCCGGCGCCTCGGGCTGCCATCCCGGCGGCCGGGAGATGCCGATGGCGCGTCATCCCAGCGCCCACATCGCGCCTGCACCGGCCGCCGCCGCGATGATCGCCACGCCGGCATAGCGCCAGAACCAGCCGGTCTTCACCTGCACGAGCCTGACCTCAGGCAGAGGGGGCGGGGGCGGGGCGCCACCAGGCTCGGGAAAGGCATCCTCCAGCCGGCGCACGAGGCCGGGCAGGCGCCGGATCGTGTCCATGGTCTCGTGAATCGAATCGGCGAGCTTCGCCTCGGGGCCAAGTTCGTCGCGCAGCCAGCTTTTCACATAGGGCCCGGAGACATCCCACATGTTGATGTCGGGATCGAGCATGGTCGCCACACCCTCCACCATCACCATGGTCTTCTGCAGCAGCAGCAGGTGGGGTTGGGTCTGCATGTCGAAATCGCGCGTGATGGCGAAGAGGCCATCCAGCATCTGCCCGACGGAAAGCTCGCTGACCGGCTTGCCCCGCATTGGTTCGCCAACCGCGCGCAGGGCGGTCGCGAACTCGCCGACATTGTGGTGCGCAGGCACATATTGCGCTTCGAAATGGATTTCGGCGACGCGCCGGTAATTGCCGGTGATGAGGCCGTAGAGGATCTCCGCCAGCCACAGGCGGGCGCGCCGGTCGATGCGCCCCATGATGCCGAAATCGATCGCGACGATGGCCCCGTCCGCCCGCACGAAGAGATTGCCCTGGTGCATGTCGGCATGGAAGAATCCATCCGCGATCGCCTGGCGCAGGAAGGTGTTGACCAGCCGCGCCGCGATGTCCTTCACGTCATGGCCGGCGGCGATCAGCGCCTCGCGATTGCTGATCTTGATGCCGTCGATCCATTCGAGCGTCATCACACGGCCGTTGGTGCGGTCCCAGTCGATGGCGGGGACCAAATAGCCCGGAACGGCAGCCATGGCCTCGGCAAGCTCGGACGCGGAGGCGGCCTCGCGCCGCAGGTCGAGCTCGCGCGCGGTCCAGCGCTTGAGGTTCGCGACGACGAGGCGCGGACGCAGCCGGGCGATCTCGCCACCGAACTGCTCAAGATGGGCCGCCGCCCATTCATAAGTGTCGATGTCGCGGGCGAATCGCTCCCGGATTCCGGGACGCAGCACCTTGACCGCCACGGTGCGCCCGTCGGTCGTCACTGCCTTGTGCACCTGCGCGATGGACGCCGCGCCGACCGGATGCTCGTCGATGCTTGCATAGATCGCGTCGATCGGTCGTCCGAAGTTCGCTTCGATCTCGCGCCGGATGGCCTCGAACGGGAGGGGCGGCAGCGTGTCCTGCAGGCTCAGCAGATCGGTCGCGGCGGCTTCGCCGACGAGGTCCGGCCGAGTCGCGAGCGACTGGCCGAGCTTGATGGCAGCCGGCCCGATCGCCTGGAAGGCCTCGCCATAGCGGGGCTGCTGCGGCGCCCAGGTCAGCAGGCTGGCCAGCCGGGCGAACCGGCGAACCGACGGGGGGGCATTGCGGTCCCGCGCGATCCCGCGCAGCGCGCCGCGCCGCGCGAGCGTGAAGCCCCATTTGCCGAGGCGCCAGAGATGCGTGACGTGGGACGTCATTTCACCGCACTCCACGGGGCCGTAGTGAAGCGGACGGGGCGGCCCGGCCGGTGCGCGAGGGAGCCCTTCGACACGCTCAGGGCCAACGGAATTTTCATCGCCCGATCAGACCTTCCAGCCGGAATGGATCGCGACGAGGCCGCCAAGGATCGGCTCGGCCTTCACCTGCACGAATCCGGCATCGCCGATCATGGCGGCGAAGCGCGGCATGTCCGGGAAGCGACGGATTGATTCGATCAGGTAGCGATAGCTCTCCTCGTCGCCCGCGATCATCTTGCCCAGCTTCGGCACGAGCCGGTGCGAATAGGCATCATAGATGTCCGCGAAGCCGGGCCAGGTCGTGCTCGAGAATTCGAGGCAGAAGAAACGCCCGCCATAGCGCAGCACCCGATGCGCCTCGCGCAGCGCGGCGGGGATGTCCGTCACGTTGCGGATGCCGAAGGCGATCGTATAGGCATCGAAGACCCGGTCATCGAAGGTCAGCGTCTCGGCATTCTGCGGCTGCCATGTCAGCCCTTCCAGGCCGCGCTTCTTCGCGCGGGCCATGCCGACATCGAGCATGTCCTCATTGATGTCGCTCACCGTCACCCGGGCGCCGCGCGCGGCCATGCGGAAGGCGATGTCGCCGGTGCCGCTCGCCATGTCGAGGATCGTTTCGCCTTCGCGCGGCTTCACCCGCCGGACGAACTGGTCCTTCCACAGCCGGTGCATGCCGCCCGACATGGCATCGTTCATGATGTCGTAGTTCTTGGCGACATTGGAGAAGACGCCGCCCACCAGCTTCGTCTTTTCCTCGGGGGCCACCTCGCGATAGCCGAAGGAGACAGTCTCGGTCATGGTGCCGGCCTCTAGCGGTTCTGGGTGCGGCTGCAAAGGGCGCGCGCAGGAAGGGATGTGGCCGGATGGTAAGCAAGTGTTGCCGCCCGCTTTGCCGCCCAGCGAGTCGATTGACTTGCCGCGCGTTCGATGACAGCGTCACGCCATGGCCAGGGCCATTCTTGCCATGATGACGACCGACACTGTCCGGCGGATCGCGTGACCGGGGCTTTCAGGAGAAGTGCGGGCGTCTCGCGCGGCTTGCGCGCCATTGTCGGGAAGCGCCATGCGCGAAGCGACGCTCGCTACGTCGGGCGGGACGGCCTGCTGCGGATGGCAGCCGGAAGCCTCAATTTTTCAAGGCAGAGTTGTTGATGGAACTGCCGCATCATCGCGCGCTCGTCGGTCTGCTGCGCTCGCGGCGCCTGGTGGCTTATGTCGCCTTGCTGTTCATCATCATCGGGACGGTGCAGGTGGGTGCGAGCCTGCTTTTCTATCATGCGATCGACAGGCAGACGCTGCGCGAGGATCATGCCCGCCGGGTCGCGGAGCTGCTGGTGGTCAGTGATCGCGTGCATCGCATCGCGCCCGAGCAGGTCGGCGCGATCATGACCAGCAAGCATCTGGAAGTGCGGCTCGCTGCCGCGCCCATGGTGCGCGAGCAGGACAGGGTCGAGGAGATCGAGGAGATCGTCCGGCAGATCCTGGCCTGGGAGCCGGTGCTCGCCCGCCGGCAACTGATGCTCGCGCGGGAGCGGCGCGCCGGCGGGCGAGTCGATCTTGTGGGGTCGATGCTGCTCTCGGGCGATGTCTGGCTCAATTTCCGCTCGCGGGACATCTCCTCCACATGGCCGATCGCGCTGCGGGCGACGATCCTGACGCTCTGCACCACCTTTCTTTCCCTGGCCGGCGGGCTCATCGGCCTGCGCATGCTGACCTCTCCGCTGCGCAGGCTCTCCGAGGCCGCCACCGCGATCGCGCAGGGCCAGCTCGTTCCGGTGAAGGAAAGCGGTCCGGCGGACCTGCGCAAGCTCGCGCGATCGATGAACGACATGCAGGCGCGCATCAGCGGCCTCGTCCACGAGCAGGCGCGCTCCTTCGAGGCGATCAGCCATGATCTGCGCACGCCGCTCGCGCGCATGAAAGTGGCGGCGGACTTCGTGGATGACAGCGACATTGCCCGGCTGGTGGGCGCGAGCGCCGACGAGATGGAAGCGATGCTGATGTCGCTCCAGCAATATCTGCGCGCGCAGCACCTGACCGCCGAGCCCGAGCCGGTGGATCTCAACGCCGCGGTTCGCGACCTGCTGGAGGGCATGGAAGGCGAGATCAGCCTTGATGCGCCGGACAGCGCCGAAACCATGACCTATCGCGAGCCCCTGCTGCTGGCGCTCGGGCCCCTGATCGAGAATGCCGTCCATCATGGCAACCGGGCAAGCGTGACGATCCGCCAGACGGATGGCCGCTGGCAGATCGAGGTGGCGGATGACGGCCCCGGCATCGCGGAAGAGCATTTCGCACGCATCCTGGACCCGTTCTTCCGCATCGACGATGCCCGCGCGCGGGACACGGCGGGCTTTGGCCTTGGCATCCCGACAGCGCACAGCCTCCTGCAGCGATTCGGCGGCACGCTGGCCTTCGCCAATGCGCCGGGCGGCGGCCTCGTCGTGACCCTCGGTGTGCCCGGACCCTGAGGGGCGCGCCGGAGTCCGAGCTGCCGGCCGCCCCGATGCGGCCGCGCTTGACCGAGCGCCGAGCCGCCGCTATAGGGCCGCCTGCCTCTCGGCCTGGAACCCGAGCTTTTCCGAAGATTCGGTGACGCGTCGCTCGAGGCAAGCAGAGCTTGAACATTGCCTATGCTCTTGCGGGGCCAGGGGGTCATGCTGACCACCGGGTCCCTTGTCGTTTGAAGGCTGGCCTCGGTCCGCCTGCTTTCGTCACAGGGTTTCGCGGACGGCAAAGTAACTGAAAAGGTGAAGGGCTTCATGCCAACGATCAACCAGCTGGTCCGCAAGGGCCGCGAACCGCAGAAGGCCAAGAGCAAGGTCCCTGCGATGGAGCAGAACCCGCAGAAGCGCGGCGTCTGCACCCGTGTTTACACCACGACCCCGAAGAAGCCGAACTCGGCTCTCCGCAAGGTCTGCAAGGTGCGTCTCACCAACCAGCGTGAGGTCATCAGCTACATCCCCGGTGAAGGCCACAACCTTCAGGAGCACAGCGTCGTGCTGATCCGCGGCGGCCGTGTGCGCGACCTTCCCGGTGTGCGCTACCATGTGCTGCGCGGCGTGCTCGATACGCAGGGCGTCAAGGACCGCAAGCAGAGCCGTTCGAAGTACGGCGCGAAGCGGCCGAAGTAAGGGAGACACAGAACCATGTCACGTCGTCGTCGCCCTGAAAAGCGCATCATCCTGCCCGATCCCAAGTTCGGCGATCAGGTCCTTTCCAAATTCATGAACAACATCATGCTGGACGGCAAGAAGGCCGTTGCCGAATCGATCGTCTATGGCGCTCTCGACTCTGTCGAGGCGCGCGCCAAGAAGGATCCGATTCAGCTCTTCCATGATGCGCTCAACAATGTGAAGCCGGGCATCGAAGTCCGCAGCCGCCGCGTCGGCGGTGCGACCTACCAGGTCCCGGTGGAAGTGCGCCCCGAGCGCGCCCAGGCGCTGGCCATCCGCTGGCTCATCAATGCGGCGCGCAGCCGCAGCGAAACCACCATGGCTGCCCGTCTTTCCGGCGAGCTGATGGATGCCGCGAACAATCGCGGCAATGCCGTCAAGAAGCGCGAGGACACGCACCGCATGGCGGAAGCGAACCGCGCCTTCTCGCATTACCGCTGGTAAGCACTATATATTGGAGGCCGGGCATCGAGAGATCGGTGCCCGGCTATCCGAATGTCTGGCGGACCTTCTCCGCCGTTCGTCCTGATCTCTCGCCCAACCTGCCGGGGCGGCGTATCGATGGACTTGAGCGAACAGGCTCTCCGAGAGAGGTCTGACGTCGCTCAGCCCCTACTCAGGACGAACGGATTGCGTTATGGGCGCGCCGAATCCTTAACGATCCCAAACCGCCGGACCGTCCGGCAACGGAGTGAATATCATGGCCCGCAGCCACCCGCTCGAGCGTTATCGCAATTTCGGTATCATGGCGCATATCGACGCCGGCAAGACGACGACGACCGAGCGCATCCTCTATTACACGGGCAAGTCCTACAAGATCGGCGAAGTCCATGACGGCGCCGCCACGATGGACTGGATGGAGCAGGAGCAGGAGCGTGGCATCACGATCACCTCGGCTGCGACCACCTGTCTGTGGAAGGCAGATGAGGGCAAGGGCCCCGAGCATCGCCTGAACATCATCGACACCCCCGGCCACGTGGACTTCACCATCGAGGTGGAGCGCTCGCTGCGCGTGCTCGACGGCGCGGTTGCCGCGTTCGACGGCGTTGCCGGCGTTGAGCCGCAGTCGGAGACGGTGTGGCGTCAGGCTGACAAGTACGGCGTGCCCCGGATGTGCTTCATCAACAAGCTCGACCGTACCGGTGCCAATTTCTATTACTGCGTGCAGACGATCATCGATCGCCTCGGCGCGACCCCGGCTGTGCTGTATTTGCCCATCGGTGCGGAATCGGAGTTCAAGGGTCTCGTCGACCTCGTGAACGACCGCGCGATCATCTGGAAGGATGAGAATCTGGGCGCTGAGTTCTTCTACGAAGAAATCCCGGCCGACCTCGCCGACAAGGCAGCCGAATATCGCGAGAAGCTGATCGAGCTTGCTGTCGAGCAGGACGATGCCGCGATGGAAGCCTATCTCGAGGGCAACCTGCCCGACGTTGCGACGCTCAAGAAGCTGATCCGCAAGGGCACGCTGAACCAGAGCTTCGTGCCGGTGCTTTGCGGTTCCGCCTTCAAGAACAAGGGCGTGCAGGCGCTGCTCGACGCGGTCGTCGACTATCTGCCCAGCCCGCTGGACATCGAGGACGTGCAGGGCATCAACCCCGACACGGAAGAGCCGGACAGCCGCGCGACCAGCGATGATGCGCCGTTCTCGGGCCTCGCGTTCAAGATCATGAACGACCCGTTCGTCGGTTCGCTCACCTTCCTGCGCGTCTATTCGGGCACGCTGACCAAGGGCACGTACCTGAACTCGGTCAAGGACAAGAAGGAAAAGATCGGCCGCATGCTCCTCATGCATGCGAACAGCCGCGAGGACATCGATACGGCTTATGCGGGCGACATCGTCGCGCTGGCTGGCATGAAGGAAACGACGACCGGTGACACGCTGTGCGCCGAGCGTCAGCCGATCATCCTGGAGCGCATGGAGTTCCCCGAGCCGGTCATCGAGCTGTCCGTGGAGCCCAAGACCAAGGCCGACCAGGAGAAGATGGGCGTCGCGCTCAATCGTCTGGCCGCCGAGGATCCGTCCTTCCGCGTCTCCACCGACCACGAGTCGGGCCAGACGATCATCAAGGGCATGGGCGAGCTTCACCTCGAAATTCTGGTCGACCGCATGAAGCGGGAGTTCAAGGTCGAGGCGAATGTCGGTGCGCCGCAGGTGGCCTATCGCGAGTATCTCAAGAAGGCCGTCGACGTCGACTACACGCACAAGAAGCAGTCGGGCGGTACCGGCCAGTTCGGCCGCATCAAGGTGAAGGTCACGCCGGGCGAGCGCGGTGCGGGCATCATCTTCAAGGATGAGATCAAGGGCGGTAATATTCCCAAGGAATATATCCCCGCGATCGAGAAGGGTATGCGCGAGACGGCGGCCACGGGTTCGCTCATCGGCTTCCCGATCATCGACTTCGAGATCAACCTGTATGACGGCGCCTATCACGACGTCGACTCGTCGGCCCTGGCGTTCGAAATCACGGGTCGCGGCGCGATGCGTGAAGTCGCGCAGAAGGCCGGCATCACGCTGCTCGAGCCGGTGATGAAGGTCGAGGTGGTGACGCCTGAGGAGTATCTGGGCGACGTCATCGGCGACATGAACTCGCGTCGTGGTCAGATCCAGGGCACCGACAGCCGCGGCAATGCGCAGGTCGTCGAAGCCATGGTCCCGCTGGCCAACATGTTCGGCTATGTGAACTCGCTCCGCTCGTTCACCCAGGGCCGTGCGAACTATTCCATGCAGTTCTCGCACTATGACGAAGTGCCGCAGAACGTGGCTGACGAAGTGAAGGCGAAGCTCGCCTGAGCCGGCAGTTTCAGGCTGGATTTATGAAAATATGCTGTTATGGGGGCGCCTTCGCGAGGCTTCCCCGAGCGGTTGAACCCAAGCTATTCGAGCGAAAAGAGGTAGGAAATGGCTAAGGCTAAATTCGAGCGGAACAAGCCGCACTGCAACATTGGCACCATCGGTCACGTCGACCATGGCAAGACCACACTGACCGCCGCCATCACCAAGGTGCTGGCCGAGACGGGCGGCGCGACGTTCACCGACTATGCCAACATCGACAAGGCTCCCGAGGAGCGCGAGCGCGGCATCACTATCTCGACCGCGCACGTCGAGTATGAGACCGACAACCGCCACTATGCGCACGTCGACTGCCCGGGCCACGCCGACTATGTGAAGAACATGATCACCGGCGCGGCGCAGATGGACGGCGCCATCCTGGTGGTGAACGCGGCCGACGGCCCGATGCCCCAGACCCGCGAGCACATCCTGCTTGCCCGTCAGGTCGGCGTTCCGGCGCTGGTCGTGTACATGAACAAGGTCGACCAGGTCGATGACGAGGAGCTTCTCGAGCTCGTCGAGCTTGAAGTGCGCGAGCTGCTCTCCAGCTACGACTTCCCGGGCGACGACATTCCCATCGTCAAGGGTTCGGCTCTGGCGGCGCTCGAAGGCCGCGACGACGAGATCGGCAAGAACTCCATCAAGGAGCTGATGGCTGCTGTCGACGCCTACATCCCGCAGCCGGCCCGTCCGGTTGACCGTCCGTTCCTGATGCCGATCGAAGACGTGTTCTCGATCTCGGGTCGCGGCACGGTCGTGACCGGCCGCGTCGAGACCGGCGTGGTCAAGGTTGGTGAGGAAGTCGAGATCGTCGGCCTCAAGCCCACGAAGAAGACCGTCGTCACCGGCGTCGAGATGTTCCGCAAGCTGCTCGACCAGGGTGAAGCCGGCGACAACATCGGCGCGCTGATCCGCGGCGTGGGTCGTGAGGAAGTCGAGCGCGGCCAGGTTCTGGCCAAGCCGGGCTCGGTCAACCCGCACACGGATTTCGATGCCGAGGTCTATGTCCTCTCGAAGGACGAAGGCGGCCGTCACACGCCGTTCTTCGCGAACTATCGTCCGCAGTTCTACTTCCGCACCACGGACGTGACCGGCGAAGTCGTGCTCCCCGAGGGCACCGAGATGGTCATGCCGGGCGACAACGTGAAGCTGGGCGTCAAGCTCATCGCTCCGATCGCGATGGATCCGGGTCTGCGCTTCGCTATCCGCGAGGGCGGCCGTACCGTCGGTTCGGGGGTTGTCAGCTCGATCTCCAAGTAATATAGGCAGCGAGCCGCTCGGGTCGGATGATTCGGGCGGCTTGCTTTTTTTGCCGCTTCGCGCGGGCTCGTGAGTGCCGGATCGGCACCTGAGCCATCAGAGTGGAGCGGTTTTGTTTTGGCTCTTTCACATCGGTAGTGGACATGGAAACGCAGAATATTCGCATTCGCCTGAAGGCATTCGATCATCGCGTGCTTGACCAGGCGACCGGCGACATCGCCGACACCGCCCGTCGCACGGGCGCTCTTATTCGTGGTCCCATTCCGCTGCCGACGCGTATCGAGAAGTTCACGGTCAACCGTGGACCGCACATCGACAAGAAGAGCCGGGAACAGTTCGAGGTTCGCACCTACAAGCGCATGCTTGATATCGTGCAGCCGACGCCGCAGACGGTCGATGCGCTGATGAAGCTCGATCTTGCTGCCGGCGTGAACGTCGAAATCAAACTGGCCTGATGGCCGTGGCGGGGTGCCCCCTTGAGGGGTGCCTCGCAAGGACATTTGGATACCGCCGGCTCCGGCCGGGCAGCGTCCTCCGTCGTTTTCCCCCGCTGGTCGGACCGGAAAACATCCAGCCCGGACGGGGTGCACGCATCGAGACATTGGGTTGGCCGCTTGGGCTTTCGGGCTTCGGGCGGTTTTTCGTTGGATAAGCCCGTGCGCACCGCATGGGCCTCTATTTGGAGGATTTGATCATGCGTACCGGCGTGATCGCGAAGAAAGTGGGCATGACCCGCCTTTTCCAGGACGACGGCCGCCATGTGCCTGTCACCGTTCTGGCACTCGAAGGCAACCAGGTCATCGCTCGTCGCGAACAGGATCGTGATGGCTATGTGGCCGTTCAGCTCGGCGCAGGCGTTGCGAAGGCGAAGAATGTCGCCAAGCCGCAGCGCGGCCACTTCGCCAAGGCGGAAGTTGAGCCCAAGGCGCAGGTCGCGGAATTCCGCGTGGCCGAAGATGCCCTGCTCGATGTCGGCGCGGAAATCGCCGCCGACCATTTCGTGGCGGGCCAGTTCGTCGATGTGACGGGTCACACGCAGGGCAAGGGCTTTGCCGGTGCGATGAAGCGCTGGGGTTTCGGCGGTATGCGCGCCACCCATGGTGTTTCGATCAGCCACCGCGCCCATGGTTCGACGGGTAACCGTCAGGATCCGGGCCGCGTGTTCAAGAACAAGAAGATGGCCGGCCACATGGGCGACCGTCAGCGCACGCAGCAGAATCTCGAGATCGTCCGCACGGACATCGAGCGCGGCCTGCTTTTCGTCAAGGGCAGCGTCCCTGGCTCGAAGGGCGCCTGGCTGCTGGTGAAGGATGCCGTGAAGGTCGATCGTCCGACCGACGCGCCCTATCCGGCGAGCCTGAAGGCTGCCGCGAACAACAACAGTGCCGATGCTCCGGCCGAGACGCCCGCACAGGATGTTTCGGCGCCTGAGGCGACCGAAGGCCAGGAGGGCTGATCGATGAAGGTCAAGGTTATCACTCTCGACGGCGGCAAGTCGTCCGGCGACGTGGAGCTTAACGATGCCGTCTTCGGCGTCGAGCCGCGCGCGGACATCCTGCATCGCGTCGTCACCTGGCAGCTCGAGAAGCGTCGTGCTCCGGCCGCCGCGACCCGCGAGCGCTCGGACGTCGCTCGCACCGGCAAGAAGTTCGGTCGCCAGAAGGGCGGCGGTACGGCGCGTCACGGCGATCGCCGCGCCCCGATCTTCATCGGCGGTGGTAAGGCGCATGGCCAGCGTGCCCGCACCTTCGGCCACTCCCTGAACAAGAAGGTTCGCGCTCTCGGCCTGAAGATGGCGCTCTCGGCCAAGGCCAAGGGCGGCTCGCTCACGGTTCTGGACAATCTGGACGTCAAGGACGGCAAGACCCGGGAGCTGGCTGGCCATCTCGCCAAGCTCAACCTCGGCAAGACGCTGTTCATCGATGGCGAGGCGATCAACGTCTCGTTCGCGAAGGCCTCGTCCAATCTCGTCGGTGTCAATGTGCTTCCCGCCATCGGCGCCAATGTCTACGATATCCTGCGTGCGGACAGCCTGGTGCTGACCCGGGCGGCAGTCGAGCAGCTGGAGGCGCGCTTCAATGGCTAAGAAGCAGGCACAGGCAGCAGTCGCGACGCGTCATTACGACGTCGTGCTTGCGCCGCACATCACGGAAAAGGCGACTTTGGTCTCCGAACACAACGCGGTTGTGTTCAAGGTGGCGAAGGACGCTTCCAAGCCTGAGATCAAGGCCGCTGTCGAGGCGCTGTTCGGCGTCAACGTCAAGTCGGTCAACACGATCGTCACCAAGGGCAAGACCAAGCGCTGGAAGGGCAAGCCCTACACGCGCTCCGACGTGAAGAAGGCCGTCGTGACGCTGGCTGAAGGCCAGTCGATCGACGTCACCACGGGCATTTGAGGGCGGACTGAGAAATGGCACTCAAGCATTACAACCCGACGAGCCCGGCCCAGCGCGGCCTGATCCTCGTCGACCGCTCGGCGCTCCACAAGGGCAAGCCCGTCAAGGCGCTGACCGAAGGCAAGCGCAAGACCGGCGGCCGCAACAACAAGGGGCATGTGACCTCGCGCGGCATCGCGGGCGGCCACAAGCAGCGCTATCGCATCATCGACTTCAAGCGTCGCAAGTGGGACGTCGAGGGCACGGTGGAGCATCTGGAATATGATCCCAACCGTACCGCCTTCATCGCCCTGGTGAAATATGCGGACGGTGAGGTGGCCTACATCCTCGCGCCGCAGCGTCTCGCCGCGGGCGACAAGGTGATCGCCGGCAAGAAGACCGACGTGAAGCCGGGCAATGCGATGGAACTGGGTCAGATGCCGGTCGGCACGATCATCCACAACATCGAGATGAAGCCGGGCAAGGGCGGCCAGATCGCCCGCTCCGCCGGCACCTATGCACAGCTCGTCGGTCGCGATCGCGGCATGGTGATCGTGCGTCTCGGGTCGGGTGAGCAGCGCTACATCCGCTCGGACTGCATGGCGTCGGTCGGCGCGGTGTCCAACCCGGACAACGCGAACCAGAATCTCGCCAAGGCCGGCCGCAATCGCTGGCTCGGCAAGCGGCCGCTGACGCGCGGCGTCGCCAAGAACCCGGTCGACCACCCGCATGGTGGTGGTGAAGGCCGGACTTCCGGCGGCCGTCACCCGGTCACGCCGTGGGGCAAGCCGACCAAGGGTGCTCGTACCCGTCACAACAAGGCGACCGACAAGATGATCATCCGGTCGCGTCACGCGAAGAAGAAGAGGTAAGCGATGGCTCGCTCCGTCTGGAAAGGTCCCTTCGTGGACCTGCATCTGCTCAAGAAGGCAGAAGCCGCGCAGGACGCGGGTGGCCGCTCTGGTCCGATCAAGACCTGGTCGCGTCGCTCCACCATCCTGCCGCAGTTCGTTGGCCTGACGTTCAACGTCTACAACGGCAAGAAGCACGTTCCCGTTTCGGTGAACGAAGACATGGTCGGCCACAAGCTGGGTGAGTTCGCGCCGACGCGCTACTTCCCCGGCCACGCCGCTGACAAGAAGGGCAAGCGCTAATGGGCAAGGCAAAGGCTCCCCGCCGCGTCTCCGAGAACGAGGCGCTGGCCGTCGGCACGCAGATCCGCGGCTCGGCCCAGAAGCTGAACCTCGTTGCCGCGCTGATCCGTGGCCGCAAGGTCGAGGACGCGATGAACGTCCTCGCCTTCTCCAAGCGCGCGATGGCGGTCGATGTTCGCAAGGTGCTCGCGAGCGCCGTCGCGAATGCGGAAAACAACCACAATCTCGATGTCGACGCGCTCGTCGTCGCCGAGGCGTCGGTCGGCAAGTCGTTCACGATGAAGCGCTTCCATGCGCGCGGTCGCGGCAAGTCGACCCGCATCCTGAAGCCTTTCAGCCGCGTGCGCATCGTCGTGCGTGAAGCAGCGGAAGAGGAGGCCTGATCCATGGGTCACAAGAGCAATCCGATCGGTCTGCGCCTGCAGATCAACCGCACCTGGGACAGCCGCTGGTATGCGGAAGGTCAGGATTATGGTCGCCTGCTGCTTGAGGATCTGAAGATCCGCAAGTTCGTGATGAAGACGCTGCCGCAGGCCGCGATCTCCAAGGTGGTCATCGAGCGTCCGGCGCGGCTGTGCCGCGTGTCGATCTATGCCGCCCGCCCGGGCGTCATCATCGGCAAGAAGGGCGCGGACATCGAGAAGCTGCGCAAGAAGCTCGGCACGATGACCAGCTCCGACGTGAGCCTGAACATCGTCGAGATCCGCAAGCCGGAAATCGATTCCAAGCTCGTCGCGCAGGGCGTCGCCGATCAGCTCGAGCGGCGTATCGCTTTCCGTCGCGCCATGAAGCGTGCCGTGCAGAGCGCGCTGCGCCTGGGCGCGGAAGGCATCAGGATCACCTGCGGCGGCCGACTGGGCGGCGCGGAGATCGCGCGCGTCGAGTGGTATCGCGAGGGCCGGGTGCCGCTGCACACGCTCCGCGCGAATGTCGATTATGCCGAGGCCGAGGCGCACACCGCTTATGGCGTCTGCGGAATCAAGGTCTGGATCTTCAAGGGCGAGATTCTCGGCCATGATCCGATGGCGACCGACCGGCTCATGCTGGAGGCTCAGACCTCCGGCGTGCGTCCGGCGCGCTGAGAATTGAGAGCAAGGTAGAGCATCATGCTGCAACCGAAGAAAACCAAGTTCCGCAAGACCTTCAAGGGTCGCATCAAGGGTGATGCCAAGGGTGGAACGGACCTCAACTTCGGCTCCTATGGCCTCAAGGCCATGGAGCCCGAGCGGGTCACCGCGCGCCAGATCGAGGCGGCTCGCCGCGCGATCACGCGTCACATCCGTCGTCAGGGACGTCTGTGGATCCGCGTGTTCCCGGACGTGCCGGTGTCGAAGAAGCCGGCCGAAGTCCGCCAGGGCAAGGGCAAGGGCTCGGTGGAATACTGGGCTGCCCGCGTGAAGCCGGGCCGCATCCTCTTCGAGCTGGACGGCGTGCCCGGTCCGCTCGCTGCGGAGGCCTTCTCCCGCGCGGCGATGAAGCTGCCGATCAAGACCAAGGTTGTGGCCCGTCTGGGCGACACCTCGCATCTGGGAGCCTGAGTGTCATGACCAAGATCGACGACCTCAAGACCAAGAGCGACGACGAGCTGGCGAACCAGCTTGGCGAGCTCAAGCGCGAGCAGTTCAACCTGCGCTTCCAGGCTGCGACCAACCAGCTCGAGAAGCCGAGCCGCATCCGCGAAGTGCGCCGCGACATCGCCCGCATCAAGACGCTGCAGACCGAGCGCACGCGCTCGGCGGCCAAGTAAGAGAAGGAAGCAACGATGCCCAAGCGCGTGCTGACGGGAACGGTGGTTTCCGACAAGGGTGACAAGACGGTGGTCGTGCTGGTGGAGCGCAAGGTGAAGCACCCGCTCTACGGCAAGATCATTCGCCGCTCGAAGAAGTATCACGCTCATGACGAGGCCAATGCCTATCATGAAGGCGAGACGGTCCGCATCGAGGAGACCGCTCCGGTCTCCAAGCTGAAGACCTGGAAGGTCATCGAGCGGGTCGATACGCACAAGTCGCCCGAAGTGGCGGCCTGAGCCGGCGGAAGCAGATTTAACGGAACTACCGGGCCAGAAATTGGACAAGGGCCCGGCAAGCCAATTGAGAAGGAACCGGATCGATGATCCAGATGCAATCCAATCTTGATGTCGCTGACAACAGCGGCGCCAAGCGCGTCCAGTGCATCAAGGTGCTCGGTGGCTCGAAGCGCCGCTTTGCCAGCGTGGGCGACATCATCGTCGTCTCCGTGAAGGATGCCGCCCCGCGTGGTCGCGTCAAGAAGGGCGACGTTCACCGCGCCGTGATCGTGCGCACCGCCAAGGATGTGCGCCGTCCCGACGGCAGCGTCATTCGCTTCGACGGCAACGCCGCCGTCCTGGTCAACAAGAATGCGGAGCCGATCGGCACGCGTATCTTTGGCCCGGTCGTCCGCGAGCTGCGCGCGAAGAACTTCATGAAGATCATCAGCCTTGCGCCGGAGGTGCTGTAATGAGCGCCGCCAGGATCAAGAAGGGCGATAGCGTCGTCGTGCTCGCCGGCAAGGACAAGGGCCGCACCGGCACTGTCCTTCAGGTGATGCCGAAAGAGGACAAGGTGCTGGTCGACGGCATCAACGTCCACGCCCGTCACCGCAAGCCCGACCAGGCGAACCCGCAGGGCGGGATCGATCGCCGGCCGGCGCCGCTGCACATCTCCAACGTCGCGATTGCCGTTGACGGCAAGGCCACGCGCGTCCGCTTCGAGGAGCGCGATGGCAAGAAGGTCCGCGTCGCGGTCAAGACCGGGGAGGTCATCTGATGGCTGACAAGTATATCCCGCGTTCCAGGAAGCTCTATGACGAGACCATCGCCAAGGCGATGACCGAGAAGTTCGGTTACAAGAACGTCATGGAAATCCCCCGGATCGAGAAGATCGTCCTCAACATGGGTGTGGGCGAGGCGACTCAGGACAAGAAGAAGGTCACCCAGGCTGCCGAGGAGATGGAACTCATCGCCGGGCAGAAGCCGGTCATCACCAAGGCGAAGAAGTCCATCGCGCAGTTCAAGCTGCGTGAGGGCATGCCGATCGGTGCCAAGGTGACCCTGCGTCGCGAGCGCATGTACGAGTTTCTCGATCGTCTCGTGACGATCGCGATGCCCCGCATTCGCGACTTTCGTGGTCTCAACCCGAAGAGCTTCGACGGCCGTGGCAATTACGCCTTCGGCATCAAGGAGCAGATCATCTTCCCCGAGATCAACTATGACCGCATCGAGAAGGTGCGCGGCATGGATATCATCGTCACCACGACGGCCCGGACGGACGAGGAAGCGCGCGAGCTGCTGCGCCTTTTCGGTTTCCCGTTCCCCGTCGAGGCGGAAAAAGAGGCTGCCTGAGCGTGGCCGGATCCAATTTCTAAGGAAGAGAGCTTAAGTCCATGGCGAAACTGAGTTCGATCAACAAGAACGAGCGCCGCAAGAAGCTGGTGAAGAAGTATGCCGGCAAATATGCGAAGCTCAAGGCCGTCGCGAACGACACGTCGCTCGACGATACCGAGCGGCTGTTTGCCCGCCTGAAGCTGGCGGAGATTCCGCGCAACGCAAATCCGACGCGCGTGCGCAACCGCTGCGAGCTGACCGGCCGTCCGCGCGCTTATTATCGCAAGTTCCGGCTTTGCCGTGTCCAGCTGCGTGATCTGGCCAACAAGGGCCTGATCCCCGGCGTCACCAAGTCGAGCTGGTAAGGAATAGAAGCGATGGCATTGACCGATCCCTTGGGTGATATGCTCACCCGCATCCGCAATGGCCAGCAGGCGCGCAAGGATAGCGTCGTCTCCCCGGCCTCCAAGCTGCGTGCCCGCGTGCTCGATGTTCTTCAGCGCGAAGGCTATATCCGTGGCTATTCGGAAGAAGCGCTGGCCGGCCATCCTGGCCTGCGTATCGAACTGAAGTATTTCGAGGGCGAACCCGCGATCAAGCATGTGGCGCGCGTCTCGAAGCCGGGCCGGCGCGTCTATTCGGGCTCCAAGGAGCTTCCGGTGGTCCGCAACGGCCTTGGTATCACCATCGTCTCGACGCCCCGGGGCGTGCTTTCGGATACCGAAGCGCGTGCCCAGAATGTCGGCGGCGAAGTGCTGGCGGAGGTGTTCTGATGAGCCGCATCGGCAAGAAGCCGGTTACCATCCCTTCGGGTGTGACCGCGACGATCGAGGGCGGACAGCTCTCGGTGAAGGGCCCCAAAGGCACGCTCGCCATGGCTCTGCGTGACGAGATCAGCTACACGCTCGAGGACGGCGCCATTTCCGTGAAGCCGGGCAACGCCACCAAGGCCGCTCGCGCTTTCTGGGGCATGCAGCGCACCCTCGTGCAGAACCTCGTCACCGGCGTGACCGAGGGCTTCTCCAAGAAGCTGCTGATCACCGGCGTTGGCTATCGTGCCAATGCCCAGGGCAAGAACCTCAAGCTGCAGCTTGGCTACAGCCATGACGTCGATTTCCCGGTGCCCGAGGGCATCGAGATCAAGACCCCGGACAACACGACGGTCGAGATCAGCGGAATCGACAAGCAGAAGGTCGGCCAGGTGGCCGCCGAGATCCGGCGTTGGCGCAAGCCCGAGCCCTACAAGGGCAAGGGCATCAAGTATGACGGCGAGTTTATCTTCCGCAAAGAAGGCAAGAAGAAGTAAGCCATGGCGAAACTCTCTCTCTTCGACCGGCGTACGCGCCGCGTCCGCACCGCGATCAAGGCGCGCGCCGGCGGCAAGCCCCGTCTCAGCGTCCATCGCTCGGGCCGTCACATCTACGCCCAGGTCATCGACGACGCGGCCGGCAAGACCGTCGCCTCGGCTTCGACCCTGGACAAGGACGTCGGCTCCAAGGCCCTGGGCAAGACCGGCGCGACTGCCGAGGCTGCTGCCGATGTCGGCAAGCGTGTCGCCGAGGCGGCGACCAAGGCTGGTGTCACCAAGGTCGTGTTCGATCGCGGTGGCTTCCTCTTTCATGGCCGCGTGAAAGCGCTGGCCGACGCCGCCCGTGAAGGCGGACTGGAGTTCTGATGATGGCAGACGAAAACACCACCGGTGAGGGCAACCAGCCCCAGGCTGTTCTCGCTCCCGAGACCACTCCGCAGGAAGTGACGGGTGTTGCCGCTGAAACGCAGCAGCAGCGTCGCGGCCGTGGCGGTCGTGGCGGTGGCGATCGGGATCGTGGCGGCCGTGGCCGTCGCGACGATCGTCGCGGTCGGGGCAATGACGAGGATGGTGGCGAGGAGTTCGTCGAGAAGCTCGTCCACATCAATCGTGTTTCCAAGACGGTAAAGGGCGGCAAGCGCTTCGGCTTCGCTGCACTGGTCGTCGTGGGCGATGGCAAGGGCCGTGTCGGCTTCGGCCATGGCAAGGCCCGCGAGGTGCCCGAGGCGATCAGCAAGGCAACGGCTGCTGCCAAGAAGGCAATGGTCCGCGTGCCCCTCAAGGAGGGGCGCACGCTCCATCATGATGGCCGTGGTCATTTCGGCGCCGGCAAGGTCACCGTTCGTACGGCGCCTCCGGGCACCGGCATCATCGCCGGCGGTCCGATGCGCGCTGTGTTCGAGAGCCTTGGCGTTGCCGACGTGGTGACCAAGTCGGTCGGCACGTCCAATCCCTACAACATGATCCGGGCGACGTTCGCTGCCCTGACCGAGCAGACCAGCCCGAAGTCGGTGGCGCAGCGCCGCGGCAAGAAGGTCGCCGATCTGCTCCGGCGCGGCGGTGCCTCAGCCGAGGTCGCGGCGGCCGACGCCGAAGCGATTGCGGAGTAACTGACATGGCGAAGATCAAGTTGAAGCAGATCGGGTCGCCGATTCGCCGTCCGGCTCATCAGGAGAAGATCCTGATCGGCCTCGGCCTCGGCAAGATGAACCGCGTCGTCGAGCTGGAAGATACGCCCGAGGTTCGTGGCGCGATCCGGAAGCTTCCCCACATGGTGGAAGTGATCGAAGGCTGAATTGCGGTCCGGTCGCGCGACCGGACACACTGACAGACACGCATGCGCGTCGCTTCCGGGCGGCGCGCATGTTTGCATTCAGACGCTCGCGAACTTGCGAGCGCCTCGTGCACGGCAGACCAGGCCGATTACATCGTTGATGGCATCGTGATCGGGGCAGGAGCCGGGATCGGCGTCCGGCGCCTGAGCCCGAGGACCAGCTGAGCAGGCAGGGGCCAGGGCGCAAGCGCCAGATGCAACGCGATCGGTACGAGCAATCCCATGGCAAGTCCCAGCGGGACATGCACGATGAGCGACGTGATCCCCATGGCGTGCAGGGCCATGCGGGCCGCCGCCGTGCCGAAGACATGATATAGATAGATGGTGAAGCAGAACATGCCGAGCTTGCGGGCCGAGGGGTGGTGCGGCCAGTGCAGCAGGATGAGGGCGCACAGGCTCATTCCGAGCGCCATCGAATGGATCACATCCTTTCTTGGCGCGGGTGCGGCATGGAGAAGATAGTCGATGGTCGCTATGCTCACAGTCGCCAGACTGGCGGCGGCGGCGATGATGGTGATCAGGCCCGCATGCGCCCTCAGCCATTTGCGGTAGCGGTAGAAGCACATGCCGCATGTGAAGAAGGGGGCAAGCTCGGCTGCGTTGTCGAGGGAGAACAGGGTGGGCAGCGATGGCTGCCCGGCCGCGACCATCGTGGTGATGACGAACAGAAGCAGTGCCCCCCGCTGCTGCATCGCAACATCGGCGCCCCCGATGACAACGAACAGGACGAGGATGGCCTGCAGAAACCAGAAATGGGCATAGGGATAGACCAGGGGCTCCCAGAGCGCCTCGGGAGGCAGCGCGAAGTGCAGATGCATGGCACTGGACACCAGCGCAAAGATCAATGCCGCGATCGCGCCCGGGATGGCCAGGCGGCGCAGCTTGCCGAGCATGAACGCGCCGAAACTGTCCTGCGTGGGCGGACGCAGGCAATAGATGTAGCCTGCGACGAACGCGAAAGCCGGCATGCGGAAGTTTCCCAGCAGGTCGGCCACGAAGCGGAGGGGATGGGGATGCGCGAGTCGCAGTCCCCCGTCGGGATAGCCCACGACATGAAGCGCCACCAACAGCAGCGTCGCAAGAATGCGAATCTCTTCGATCGAGCCGAATCCCCCTTCGGCGCCATCGTCGGCCGTTCCCACATGTCCCACGCGTTGCCCCCTTTCGGCGCTTGCGCGATGTGTGCGGTTTCTCTACGCGTCGGTGCTATCCCCGCTCCCTTCGCGCTCGCACAAAAAACCGCCTTCCGCATCTGCTCAGCTTTCAGGCGGCCTGTCATCCCCAAAGGCGATCAGATGAGGGATTCTTCGGAAGGGCAGAGCGGCGCCATCGCAATCTTGGGCGTGACAAAGCCCCTTTCCCCCGCTATGGGCCCATCCCTTCCTATCAGCGCGACAAAAGCGAAAGCGAGTGCACATAATGAAACTGAACGAACTCCAGGATAATGCCGGCAGCCGCAAGGGCCGGATGCGCGTGGGCCGTGGCATCGGCTCGGGCAAGGGCAAGACCGCCGGTCGCGGCCAGAAGGGCGCCAAGGCGCGCTCGGGCGTCAGCATCAACGGCTTCGAAGGCGGCCAGATGCCGCTTCACATGCGTCTCCCGAAGCGCGGCTTCAACAACATCTTCCGCAAGGACTATGCTGAAGTGAACCTGGGCATGGTCCAGAAGGCGATCGACGCCGGCAAGCTGGATGCGGCCGCCGTGATCGATCAGGCGGCGCTGCGCGCAGCCGGCATTTCGCGTGGTGGCAAGCATGGCGTGCGCCTGCTCGCCAAGGGCGCGCTGACCACCAAGGCCAAGTTTGCCGTGGCTGGCGCATCGAAATCGGCCGTCGAGGCAGTCGAGAAGGCTGGCGGCACGGTCGAGATTCTGGCGAAGGCCACGCTCGCAGACGCCGAATAATCGTTTTCGGGCCGGTTCAATCGCATGATTGCCAGCTTGCATAACCGACCCCTCCTGCCGATATGGGCGGGCGGGGTCGATTGCATTGGCGACGATGTGATGGGGCATCCGGTATTCGACAGAGGCCGCTCGGACGGCTAGGGACTACGCGGCCTTTCCTTTCCCGGAGAGGCGCGCAACAGCTTTCAGGATTGCAAGCGATCATGGCATCACGCGCCGACCAAATGGCAGCCAATCTGAGCCTCGCCAATTTCAGCCAGGCGACGGAACTCAAGAAGCGTCTGTGGTTCACCATCGGCGCGCTCATCGTGTTCCGCTTCTTGTCCTTCGTGCCGCTGCCGGGCGTCGACCCCACGGTGCTGGCCCAGCTCTATCGCCAGACGCAGGGCGGCATTCTCGACATCTTCAACACCTTCTCGGGCGGTAGCCTGGAGCGCATGAGCCTCATCGCGCTCGGCGTGATGCCGTACATCACGGCGTCCATCGTCGTGCAGCTCGCCGCCTCGCTCTCGCCCAAGCTCTCCGCCATCAAGAAGGAAGGCGAAGCCGGGCGCAAGAAGCTGAACCAGTATACGCGTTACGGCACGGTGGGCCTCACCGCGGTGCAGGGCTATTTCATCGCGGTAGGCCTGGAAAATTATGGCGCCCAGTCCGGCCTACAGGCCGTGGTCGATCCGGGCATGCTGTTCCGCATGACGGCGGTCATCTCGCTGATCGGCGGCACCATGTTCCTCATGTGGCTTGGCGAGCAGATCACCAGCCGCGGCATCGGCAATGGCGTGTCGCTCATCATCATGGCGGGCATCGTGGCGCAGTTGCCGGTGACGCTGACCAATCTCTTCGAATCGGGCCGCACCGGCTCGATTTCGGGCCTGCTCATCATCGGCATCATCGTCATCGCGCTCGGCCTCATCGCCGGCATCTGCTTCATGGAGCGGGCCCAGCGCCGGGTGCTGATCCAGTATCCCAAGCGCCAGACCCGCCAGGGCATCATGCAGGCGGATCGCAGCCATCTGCCGCTCAAGATCAACACGGCCGGCGTCATCCCGCCGATCTTCGCCTCGTCGCTGCTGCTGCTGCCGTTGACCATCACGCAGTTCGCCGGTGCGAGCGCGGAGGCAACGAGCGGCGGGTGGGGCGACGCGGTGCTGGCGGTCAACCAGTATCTCTCGCACGGCACGCCGGTCTACATGGCCCTTTATGGCCTCGGCATCGTGTTCTTCTGCTTCTTCTACACGGCGGTCGTGTTCAATCCCGAGGAAACGGCGGAGAATCTGAAGCGCAATGGCGGCTTCATCCCGGGCATCCGTCCCGGCAAGAACACCGAGACCTATCTCGATTATGTGCTGACGCGCATCACCGTGATCGGTGCCGCTTATCTGGCGGTGATCTGCCTCATTCCGGAGTTCCTGATCGCGCGCGCGGGCATCCCTTTCTATCTGGGCGGCACCAGCCTGCTGATCGTCGTCAACGTGACGGTCGACACCGTGACCCAAATCCAGAGCCACCTCATCGCGCACCAGTATCGCGATCTCATCAAGAAGGCCCGGCTGAAGGGCAAGATCCGCTAGGAACCGGGCCGGCCGGGTCTCGCCCGGCTGCGCGCGCAAACATCGGGGGAATGCTATGAACATCATCCTGCTTGGACCGCCAGGCGCCGGCAAGGGGACGCAGGCGCAACGCCTCGTCGCCGAGCGCGGCATGGTCCAGCTTTCCACGGGCGACATGCTGCGCGCCGCGGTCAAGGCCGGCACGCCGGTCGGTCTCAAGGCCAAGGCCGTGATGGAAGCGGGTGAACTTGTTTCCGACGAGATCGTCTCCGGGATCATCGGCGAGGCGCTCGATCAGCTTTCCGCGAACACGGGGGTCATCTTCGATGGCTATCCGCGCACGGCGGCGCAGGCCGAAAGCCTCGATACCCTGCTGGCGGAGCGGAACCGGCAGCTCGATCATGTGATCGAGCTGGAGGTGGACGAAGATGCCCTCGTCGATCGGATCACCGGTCGCTTCACCTGCGCGAGCTGCGGCGAAGGCTATCATGACCGCTACAAGCTGCCCAAGGCCGCAGGCATATGCGACAAATGCGGCTCGAGCGACTTCAAGCGCCGTCCCGACGACAATGAGGAAACCGTGCGCACGCGCATGGCGGAATATCGCGCGAAGACCGCGCCGATCCTGCCGATCTACGAAGCGCGGGGAATCGTCAGCCGCGTCGACGGCATGGCGGATATTGGCGAGGTCAGCCAGGCGATCGGTTCGATCCTCGACAGCTAGGCGCCCCGGCGTCTAGAAACCTCACGAGCCTCCCGATCCAGGCAGGCGACTGGCGGAGCGCGCATGCCGGCTTTGATCGACACGAGTGCCATCACCCTGCTCGACGACGGCCGTCGTCGCTATGAGCCGATGAAGCCGCTGCTGCGTTCGTGGCTGTCGCGCCGTTTCCCGGCAGGCGACCACAAGCGCATCCTGCTCGTCCATGTGGACGACCCGATCGCCTGGCCGCAATTCTATCCTTTTTACCATTATGCAGCGCGCTTTGCGGAGCAGGGCTATGTCTTCCGGACGACGCCCTATCCTGCTCTCGGTGCCGAGCATCTGGTCAAGGACGCGTCGGCCATTTTCGTGCAGTCGCCTTATGCGCTGGCGGATGGGGAAATCGAGCGTGTGCTCGATGGGCTGAGGCGCGCCAATCCTGGAGCGCCGATCAGCTATTTCGATTGGTTCGCGCCGACCGATGTCCGCTTTGCGGACCGCGTCGGCGACCATGTCCGTTTTTACGCGAAGAAGGCGCTTCTGCTCGATCGCGACTATTATCGCGTTCCTCAGAAGACGCACACCTCACTGGAAGATTATTACAGCGAGGCATTCGGGCTGGTGCCCGATCGGCCGACATGGGACTGCCGGCCGGACATCGTCGAACGGCTCGTACTGGCGCCGGGCTTTGCCACCGCGCCCGTGTTGCTCAAGGGTTTCGACCGCAAGTCAACGCCTGCGGCGGGGCCACGCACCATCGATGTCCATGCGCGTTTTGCCGTTGCGCCGGCGCGCTTACATGCGCTTGGCCGCGTCGGCGCGGGGGAGCGGACTCACTGGTATGCCGCCATGCGCCAGCAGGCGCGCGACAAGGTGGTCGAGCTGTCGACCCGCTATGATATCGCCTGGGAAGGCAAGGTCTCGCGTGCCGAATTCATGGCGGAGATGGAGCGATCGCAGCTCTGCTTCAGCCCCTTCGGCTTCGGCGAACTGTGCTGGCGGGATCTTGAGGCGGTGCTGACGGGGGCCGTGCTGCTCAAGCCGGACATGAGCCATCTAGAATGCCTTTGCGACATCTATCGGCCGGGCGAGACCTATGTGCCCGTCCGCTGGGATCTTGCCGACCTGGATGAGACGATCGCGCGGATGCTGGCGCAGCCGGAGGAATGCCGGGCCATCGCTGATCGCGCCTTTGCAGCGGTCAAGAACTATCTGGCAGGCCCGAAGCTCGGCGCCATGCTCGCGACCTTGTCGGGTGGCGTATCCTGATCCGCGTCAGGCGGCCAGGTCGATCAGCCGCCGCAGATCGTCCAGCTCCACATAATAGCGGCCTTCCCGCCCGGGGTCCGGACGGCCGATAAGGAAGCCGAACCGCTCGCCGTAGATGTCGATCAGGCTCTTGTGGAAGGAATAATAGCGGCGCGGGTCCTGGATGGTCAGCACTGTCGCCTTGTCGGTAGCGAAGAAGTGCAGATGGTTGAGATGCGAGCCTTCCACGCTGACGATCAGCTTCGCGTCGCGCAGCGCCTGCCCGATCTCGTGCACCGACATGTCGATGGCGGTCACCGTGCGGAAGCCGATCGCTTCGAGCGCCGCGCGCACCTGCGGCTGATTGGTGGGGTCGCGCGTGCGGGCCTGACCACCCCGTTCGAGGAAGACCAGAGCGCCCGCGGACGGTACCGACTTGTCGACATTGCCGCGCATGCGTCCACGCAGCTGGAGGAAACGCTCCGCCCAGAATGAGTTGAGGCCACGATCGTCGACGTACACGAGCCGGTCGACGCGGGCTGTGCGCATATAGTCGCAGTCCAGCCCGCCCAGTGCCCGGAAGCCGGGTTCATGTTCCCAGAGCTGCCGCGCGAGGCCAATGCTCCGCAGACCGAGGCTGTTGCCGTGCATTTCCGAAACGAGGCTATCCCGGACCCAGTGGCCGAACTCCTTGCCTGAGAGGATATTGGTGGAGAGGAAGGCTTCCTTCAGGTGCCCGCCATCTCCCCAGTCGCCGCCGGGCCGGTTCGTGGGAAAGCGGGCGACCTGCCAGCGTGAGGCGAGATATTCCCCCGCGATGCGCACGTCCCGCAGTTCATATTCGATGGTCGGCAGATGGGGATAGGCCTCGCCGAAGGTCCGGCGGCGCTCCAGTTCCGGCTTGCCTGCGCCGATGAAGGCGAGGATATTGTCGAAATCCCCCGGCAGGTGAAGGGCCGGCGGCGTGGCGGTCTCGCTGGGTGGACAGAGAATTCTGGAGGAGACGGCTGCGGCGGTGAGCGGGCGGGGACGCAGCTTGCCGAGAAGGCGACGGACCGGAAACGACATGCAGGGCCAAGAGCTCCCGTTGGATGATGGCTGGACTTGCAGGGGTGGCGATAGCATGGTTCATCCGGCAAGGCCATCGGCCGCCCGGCTGCGCAGCGGGGCGACGCGGGTACAAGTTCGTTGACAGCGAGGGCGACTCACGTTAACGCCCCCCGATCCCGAGACGAGAGGTCAAACGGCAGCGCGTGATGGCGCCCGCCGTCCTTTTTGCGTCCCGGGGCAGCAAGCGACGAGATAGGGCGTCTGCCACAACGCCCTGTGGAGCAGGAGTTTACAGATAATGGCACGTATTGCGGGAGTTAACATCCCCACCAACAAGCGCGTGATCGTCGCGCTCACCTACATCCACGGCATCGGTTCGAAGACCGCCGTTGATATCGCCGACAAGCTCGGCATCGACCATAGCCGTCGCGTTCAGGACCTGTCCGACGCTGAGGTGCTGCAAATCCGCGAAGCCATCGATGCCACCTATACGGTGGAAGGCGATCTGCGTCGCGAAACCGCGATGAACATCAAGCGCCTGATGGACCTGGCCTGCTATCGCGGCCTGCGTCATCGCAAGGGGCTTCCTGTTCGTGGCCAGCGCACGCATACCAATGCACGCACTCGCAAGGGCAAGGCCAAGCCGATCGCAGGCAAGAAGAAGTAAGAGCCGACACCGGCCGCGGCGAGCCATCGCCGCAGTCCGGTTCCTTCTTCTTTCCGTCAGAGGCGCGCGGCAGAAGGGCTGAAAGACCAGCCCGAACCGCCCGCTTCCAGCTCAACAAGATTCGAGTAGGATACAACGCAGATGGCACGGGAACCCCAGCGGCTTCGCAGGCGCGAACGCAAGAACATCTCGGCCGGCGTCGCGCATGTGAACGCCAGCTTCAACAACACCATGATCACCATCACCGATGCGCAGGGCAATGCGATCAGCTGGTCTTCGGCCGGCATGATGGGCTTCAAGGGATCGCGCAAGTCGACCCCTTATGCAGCGCAGGTCTGCGCCGAGGATGCGGGCCGGAAGGCCGCCGAGCATGGCGTCCGCACGCTCGAGGTCGAGGTCAAGGGCCCGGGCTCCGGCCGTGAATCGGCCCTGCGCGCTCTGCAGGCCGTCGGCTTCACGATCACCTCGATCCGCGACGTGACCCCGATTCCGCACAACGGTGTGCGTCCGAGCAAGCGCCGCCGCGTCTGAGGCGTCACGACGGTCCTTCGTCGGTTCCCACGAAACCGCCGAATGACCGAACGTTCTGTATTGCCGGAGGCCGGGGACCAGCGCTGAACCCTCACCGACCGATGGCCCAACCCCAGGGGAAATACATGACTGTCAACATCAAGAACTGGCAGGAATTGAAGAAGCCCAATGGCCTCGAGATCAAGGCCAGCGGCGACCCGAAGCGCCGCGCGACCTTTGTCGCCGAGCCGCTCGAGCGCGGCTTCGGCCTGACGCTGGGCAATGCGTTGCGGCGTGTGCTGCTTTCCTCCCTGCAGGGCGCTGCCGTCACCGCGATCAAGATCGAGAACGTGCTCCACGAATTCTCCAGCCTCGCTGGCGTTCGTGAGGACGTGACCGACATCGTGCTGAACGTGAAGCAGATCGCGCTCCGGATGGAAGGCGATGGTCCTCGCCGGCTTCAGCTTTCCGCCACGGGTCCGGCGGCCGTCAAGGCCGGGGATATCGCGGTGACCGGTGACATCCAGGTCATGAACCCGGATCTCGTGATCTGTCATCTCGATGAGGGCGCCAGCTTCAACATGGAGCTGACCTGCGACAGCGGCAAGGGCTATGTCCCGGCCGTGAACAACCGTCCGGCCGACGCGCCGATCGGCCTCATTCCGGTGGATGCGCTTTACTCGCCCGTCCGCCAGGTGGCCTACAAGGTGGAGAACGCCCGTATCGGCCAGGAGCTGGACTATGACCGGCTCAACCTGACCATCGAGACGGACGGGACCGTCACGCCGGAAGACGCGGTCGCTTATGCCGCGCGTATCCTGCAGGACCAGCTCCAGCTCTTCGTCCACTTCGAGGATCATCTGCCGAGCGCGATGCCGAGCGCTGGCGCCGGTGCTGCGGCGGCCGAGGAAGGGGAAGGCGACACCAACCAGATCAACCGCTATCTGCTCAAGAAGGTGGACGAGCTGGAACTCTCGGTGCGCAGTGCCAACTGCCTCAAGAACGACAACATCATCTATATCGGCGATCTGGTCCAGAAGACCGAGGCCGAGATGCTCCGCACGCCGAACTTCGGCCGCAAGAGCCTCAACGAGATCAAGGAAGTGCTCTCGTCCATGGGTCTGCGTCTGGGCATGGATATCCCCGGCTGGCCGCCGGAGAATATCGAGGAAATCGCCAAGAAGCTCGAGCAGGAACTGCTGGGCTGAACGACAAGGGAACGGGGCGGTGCCGGTGGCGCGCCTCGTTCGACAGGGTTGTGGGTGGCCGCCCGGAGTGCCGCCTGGTCTGGGTTACCTCACACGGGCCCTTAACGAACGGAGAATGACATGCGTCACAGGATTGGCGGCCGCAAGCTGCAGCGTACCGCAGGCCATCGCAATGCGATGTTCCGCAACATGGCGGCCTCGCTCATCAAGCATGAGCAGATCAAGACCACGCTGCCCAAGGCGAAGGAGCTTCGCCCCTATGTCGAGAAGCTGATCACGCTGGCCAAGCGCGGCGGTCTCTCCAACCGGCGTCTCGCCCATGCCCGTCTGCTCGACGACGTGCAGCTCGCGAAGCTGTTCGACGTGCTGGCCGAGCGCTACAAGGACCGGGCCGGCGGCTATACGCGCGTCATCAAGGCGGGCATCCGCGCATCGGACGCCGTGCAGATGGCGATCATCGAGTTCGTCGACCGCGACGAAAGCGCCAAGGGCCAGGACAGCGGCCCGGTGCAGACGGCTGACGAGGACGAGATGGAAGCAGCCTGAGCGCTTCCGACCCGTAGATTTCCGAGGAGCCCCGCCTTCACCGGCGGGGCTTTTCTTTTGGAGGTTGTTCCACACGCGGCAGATGGGTCGGCCTCCCGAAGCTCAAATCGCCTCTGGTCTTCAGGGCAGGCATCCGCAGCCAGCGCCCGCGCGATCAGGATGGTCCAGTACAGCTCCTGCATGACCGCTTGGTAGAATTCCCCGCTGGATTTCCGACACTTGCATAATCCTGCCGGTGGCATAGAGGATCATGCACGGTCTTGGGAAAAGGAACTGTTGGGCATGTCTCGTCTGCGGTCGGTCCCGCATGCCATCGTCATCGGGTTGATCGGTCTCGGTATCCCCGGCCTGCACCCATCCGCAGCCCGGGGGCTGGATGACGCCGAAGCCGTCACGGCGGCGCATGTTTCCCGGCCCACAAGCGATGTCGCGCCGCCTGTCGCTCCGCCGCCCTATCCGCTGGCCCGTCGTGCCGATCTCGTCGAGACGCAATTCGGGGTGCCCGTTGCCGATCCCTATCGCTGGCTGGAAAATGACGCCCGCACGGATGGCGAGGTCGCCCAATGGGTCGCGGCCGAGAACGACGCGACCGCGCATTATCTCGCCGCGCTGCCCGGCCGCGAGGCGCTGCGGACACGCATCGCGCAGCTCTACGACTACGAACGCTACGGCACGCCGCGCAAGGCTGGTGGGCGCTATTTCTACATCCGCAACAGCGGATTGCAGAACCAGTCGCCGCTCTATGTGCGCGAGGGAGCGGCGCATGGGCAGAGGCTGCTGCTCGATCCCAACAGCTTTTCGGAAGACGGCGCGAGCGCGCTCGGCGAGTGGCAACCCTCAACGGACGGTCGCTGGCTGCTCTATGCGGTGCAGGACGGTGGCACCGACTGGCGCACCTTGCACGTCCTCGACGTGGAGACGGGCGAGCCGCTGGACGATCGCGTCGCGTGGGTGCGCTACTCCAATCTGACCTGGAGCCCCGACGGGCGCGGTTTCTATTATTCCCGCTTCCCCGCCCCGCAGGACGGCGAGCGCTCCCGCTCGCCGGTCGAGGATCAGGCGGTCTGGTTTCACGCGCTGGGGACGCCGCAGTCCGCGGATCGCCTTGTCTATGCGACGCGGGACCGTCCCCGGCTGATGCATCGCGCCCAGATCACGGACGATGGGCGCTGGCTGCTCGTGATCTCCAACGAAAGTACCGAGCGCCGCCATGAAGTGACGCTCATCCCGCTGACCGGCGAAGCGCGGGCGCCCGTCCGTCTCGTGCGGGGCTTGAGCCATGAGTGGCAGTTCATCGGCAATGTCGGCGACACGCTGTATTTCCGCACCACGATGGGCGCGCCGAACGGCCGGGTCGTCACGCTGGATGCGACGCGTCCGCGGAAGGGGCCGCAGCCGCTTGTCGCCGAGCGTTCGCAGACTCTCGCCGGCACCTCCATGGTCGGCAGCCGGATGATCCTGGCCTATCAGTCGGACGGGCGGATCATGGCTGAGCTGGCGGACCTTCAGGGCCTGTCCCATGGTGATGTGCCGCTGCCCGGGCCGGGCGCCGCCAGCGGCTTTAGCGGTCGCTCCGGCGATCCCGAGACCTTCTTCTCCTTTTCCAGCTTCACGACGCCCTCGACCGTCTATCGCTACAATGTGGAAACCGGAGAGACGAGCGTCTTTGCCGAGCCGCGCCTCCCCTTCGATCCGGATGCCTATGTGACCGAACAGGTCCTCTATCCCTCGAAGGACGGGACGATGATCCCCATGCAGATCATCCGCCGCCGCGATCTCGCGCTTGCCGGCCGCAGCGCGCCGACGCTGCTTTACGGCTATGGCGGGTTTAACATCTCGCAGACGCCCGGCTTCTCGCCGACGCGCTTCGCGTGGATCGAGCAGGGTGGCGTGCTCGCCATCGCCAGCCTGCGGGGCGGGGGTGAATTCGGCAAGGCATGGCATGATGCGGGCCGGCTCTCGAACAAGCAGAATGTGTTCGACGATTTCATCGCCGCTGCCGAATATCTCAAGCAGCAAGGCTATACCGGCCCGGACCAGCTTGCCATCGAGGGGCGCTCCAACGGCGGCCTGCTGGTCGGCGCGGTCGTCAACCAGCGGCCGGACCTGTTTGCGGCGGCATTGCCTGCCGTGGGCGTCATGGACATGCTGCGTTTCGATCGGTTCACCGTCGGCCGCTACTGGATCGACGATTATGGTTCGCCGGACCGGGAGCCGGATTTCCGCAACCTGCTGTCCTATTCGCCTTATCACAACATTCGCGACGGCATCGATTATCCGGCGATCCTGGTGTCCACGGCGGATACCGACGATCGGGTGGTGCCCGCGCACAGCTTCAAATATGCCGCCGCGCTTCAGCATGCCGAACTGGGCGTGAAGCCTCGCCTCATCCGCATCGCGACGCGCGCCGGCCACGGTTCCGGCAAGCCGGTGGACAAGCTGGTCGAGGAATATGCAGATATGTACAGCTTCATTGCCTATTGGACAGGCCTGGACTTGGAAGCGCCGTGATCGGGCCGGGGCCGGATGGCCTCCATGGCGGAGAAGCACCCCCGCGCATCATTCAGCCCTCGCTCATGAATTCCGGGCTATTCCGCAGGCGGGGCGGCTTGTGGCCGCGCTCCATGGAAAGGCAGGCAGGTACCATGAGGAAGACGTCGAAGCTCGCCGGTGGCCTGGTGGTCGCGGCCATGCTCGTCACATCGGCCGCGCCTGCCTCCGCGCGGGGCTATTACGGACACGGTCGACCCTATCACCATGATCGGGGTGGAAGCGACGCCGGCGCAGTGATCGGGACGATCCTGGGCGTCGGCATTCTCGCCGCGATCGCGGCATCGGCCGTGAAGCAGAACGCCGACAAGCGGCGGTCCGAGGATCGCGGCTACGACCCGCGCTACGATGATCGGTCCGACCAGCGCGCCGACGAGGGGCCCTATGATCCGCGCTACGAGGGCGGAGAGTATGACGATCGCTATGGTGGCTATGACAGCGGTCGGGCCGAAGGCGACTCTTACGCAGGCGAGGACGCTGCCGTCGATGCCTGTGCGCTCGCGGCGCGCGAACAGGCCTCGCGCAATGGTGGCTTTGCCGAGGTGCGGGACGTCACCGGCGTGCGTCCGTTCGGCAATGGCTGGGACGTCACCGGCACAGTCAGCCAGCGGGCCGGCTGGCGCGCGCCCGAGAGCCGCCTGCGCAGCTTTCGCTGCATCTGGGGCAATGGCCGGGTGGAAGGCGTGACTTTCAACTGAGGACGCCAACGGGGCGCATTCGCCTGCCCTGCCCTGCCCTGCCCTCCTTGATGGCCGACCATGACCGCGCCCGCGGGCCAAGCCTTCGACAACGCATCAATCTCGCTCCGCAAGGCTGGACAGGCCTCATGGCGCGCATTATCCGCCAGCCATGTCAGCGCAAAATACGGCTGCGGCCGACTCCATCCTCATCGTCGATTTCGGCTCGCAGGTGACCCAGCTCATCGCGCGGCGCGTACGCGAAGCCGGTGTCTACAGCGAGATCGCCCCTTTCACGCAGGCGCTTGCCGCGTTCGAGCGGATGCAGCCCAGAGGCATCATTCTCTCCGGCTCCCCGGCGTCGGTCTGCGACGAAGGCAGCCCGCGTGCGCCGCAGGAACTGTTCGACAGCGGCCTGCCGATCCTCGGCATCTGCTATGGCCAGCAAGTGATGAGCCACCAGCTCGGCGGCGAAGTGCGGCCGGGCCACGAGACCGGCGAGGGCGGCGAGTTCGGCCGCGCCTTCCTGACCGTTACCGAGCCCTGCGTCCTTTTCGACGGGCTCTGGCAGGTCGGCGAGCGGCATCAGGTGTGGATGAGCCATGGCGACAAGGTGACGCGCTTCGCGCCGGGTTTCCGCATCGTGGCGACATCGGACGGCGCGCCCTTCGCGCTCATCGCCAATGACGAGAAGCGCTATTACGGCACGCAGTTTCATCCCGAAGTGGTCCATACGCCGGACGGCGCGAAGCTGATCGCCAATTTCGTGCGCCATGTGTGCGGCTGCGCGGGCGACTGGACCATGGCCGAGTTCCGCGCGACCAAGATCCGCGAGATCCGCGAGCAGGTCGGCTCGGGGCGAGTGATCTGCGGCTTGTCGGGCGGCGTGGACAGCGCGGTCGCGGCGGTGCTGATCCATGAAGCCATTGGCGAGCAGCTCACCTGCGTCTTTGTCGATCACGGCCTGATGCGGCAGAACGAGGCCGAGCAGGTGGTGAGCCTGTTCCGCGGGCACTACAATATCCCGCTGGTGCATGTGGACGCGAGCGACATGTTCCTCGGCGGGCTGGCCGGCGTCACCGATCCGGAGGCCAAGCGCAAGTTCATCGGCAAGGCGTTCATCGATCTGTTCGAGGCCGAGGCGAAGAAGATCGGCGGCGCGGATTTCCTCGCGCAGGGGACGCTCTACCCGGACGTGATCGAGAGCGTGAGCTTCACCGGCGGACCAAGCGTCACGATCAAGAGCCATCACAATGTCGGTGGCCTGCCCGAGCGCATGAACATGAAGCTGGTCGAGCCGCTGCGCGAGCTCTTCAAGGATGAAGTGCGCGAGCTGGGCCGGGAGCTTGGCCTGCCCGAGATTTTCGTTGGCCGCCATCCTTTCCCGGGCCCGGGCCTCGCCATCCGCATTCCGGGCGAAGTCACCCGGGAACGCTGCGACATCCTGCGCAAGGCCGATGCCGTCTATCTGGAGGAAATCCGCGCTGCAGGGCTTTACGACGCCATCTGGCAGGCCTTCGCCGTGCTGCTGCCGGTGCGCAGCGTCGGCGTGATGGGTGACGGGCGCACTTATGACAGCGTGCTCGCCTTGCGCGCCGTGACGTCCACCGACGGCATGACCGCGGACATCTACCCCTTCGACGCAGCCTTCCTTAGCCGCGTGGCGACCCGGATCATCAACGAGGTGAAGGGCGTCAACCGGGTGGTCTATGATTACACCAGCAAGCCCCCCGGCACGATCGAGTGGGAATGACGGTGGAGGCATGATTTCCAGGCGCCGTCACATCCCCGCTGGATGATTCGGCCTGCCGACGAGAGGACTCGCTTCATCTCTGCGATGCTTGATGGGAGCCCGGCTGGCGCCTAGGGCGCATCGGTCCCTGATGGAACAGGCCCGGCGCTCCCTGTGCTTCCTGCCGCACTGGCCGTGCGAGGCGGCTTCATCTGCCCTGGAAATCCTCTGGCGCCGGCGCCGGGCGCTCTGGAGAACGAACTATCATGAAAATCCGTTTCATTCCGTTGATCGCAGCCAGCGCCGCCGTACTTCTCGTTCCCGCCGCTGCGCAGGCGGAAGGCTTTGGTGCCGAAGCCACTTACGCGCGGGCAAATGAGCGCTGGGGGACGGAAATCGGCGCCGGCTACGCCGTGGGGTTCGCCGGCTTCCGCCTCACACCGGGGGCGGGCGTGTATTTGCGCGACGGCGACACGGCGGTTTATGGCCGCGTGGAAGCGACGTTCGGACTGCCGGCCTCGGTGCGGTTCGGCGCGGGCGTGCGCATCAGCGGTGAGGATCCGCGGCCCTATGCGACGATCGCCATGCCGATCTTCCCCAAAGTGGCGCTCAAGGGGAATGCCGGGCCTCATTATGTCGCCGCGGGCCTCACCATCGGATATTGAGGCGAGGGGCGATCAGTCCTCCCCGCGACTGAACCGCCGCAGTCTTCATTGTGGGAAAGCGCGGCTTGCGGGATGTTGAAGGCCATCCGGGAAAGCCAGCCGGGAACGCGTTGCGTTTCCGCTCTCCACAGGCAAGAAGCCTGACATGCCGACGATCTTCAGTCATGCCCTGCTTCCCCTCGCGGCTGGCGTAGCGCTGGGCAGGCGGCGGATCGCACCCCCGCTCGCGCTGGCTGGGGCGTTTCTCGCCGCCGCGCCGGACCTGGATGTCATCGGTTTTCGCTTCGGCCTTGGCTATGCCAGCGCGTGGGGGCACCGGGGCTTCAGTCATTCGCTCGCATTTGCGGCTGCAGCGGCCGGCCTGCTCGCCCTGTCGTGGCGACCGGCGCGGAGCATCGGCGCATTTGTGTTCCTGTTCCTGTGCATGGCCTCCCACCCGCTGCTCGACATGCTGACCGATGGCGGACAGGGCGTCGCGCTGTTCTGGCCAGTCGACAAGACCCGGCTGTTCAGCGATTGGCAGCCGATCAGGGTGTCTCCCATCGGCGCGCGCTTCTTCACGGCGCGGGGTCTCGAGACGGTCCGCTCCGAACTGATGCTGATTTGGCTGCCGGCTCTGATCCTATCGGTCGCCTGCTATGCATGGCGGCACATGCGCGCGCGATCATGACGACGTTGGCGGAGACGGTGCGCGCGGAACTGGGCGCGGTGGCGGAGCCCGCCCGCGCGCCGGCCATGCAGGCCTATATGAAATCGGCCATGCCCTATCTGGGTGTTTCCGCCGTGCCGCTGCGGGCGGCATGCAAGCGCTTGTTCGCTGATCTCGCCTACGGATCGCGGGAGGAATGGCAAAGCGACGTGCTGACGCTCTGGCGTGGCGCGGCGTTCCGGGAGGAGCGCTATGCCGCGATCGCCCTGAGCGGAATCCGCGCGGCGCGCGCTTTCCAGCGCCTGGACGCTTTGCCCATGTACGAGGAGATGATCGTTACGGGTGCGTGGTGGGATTATGTCGATACCATCGCCGCGCAGCGCCTGTTCGACATTCTCGGGGCGGACCCTGAGGGCATGGCAAGCGCGATGCGCGTCTGGGCACAGGATGCCGATCTTTGGAAGCGCCGCAGCGCAATCCTATGTCAGCTTCGGGCCGGCAAGCACACGGACCTCGACCTGTTTTACGCTTGCATTGCGCCCTCGCTCGATTCGCAGGAATTCTTCCTGCGCAAGGCGATCGGCTGGGCATTGCGTCAATATGCGCGGACCGATCCCGCCGAGGTTCGTCGCTATGTCGCGGCCAACAAGAAGCGCCTGAGCCCCCTCAGTCGGCGGGAAGCGCTGAAACGGATCGGGGGCGAGCAGGGCGCGGGCTAGGCGGCGCGGACGAATGCCCAGCCGGGCGAAGGCTGCTTTGGTGCATCGCCGATTTCTCGTCGGAAGCGGCCCGCCCGCTTCTCGAAAAGACAGCTCCGAAAGCTGGCGGGCCGAGTCTTCACGTCAGATGATCCGTCCTGCCGAGCGCGCGCAGGATAGCCTGTTCGACCGGCGAATAATTGTGATCCTTGCGATCGAGACAGATTTGCTCACGGGGCAGAAGCGGCGGTTGCGCCATGAAGCGTGGCACCGTTCCGCGATGCTTCTGTGCCGAGTGGACCAAAAAAGGATGGCATAGATACACCGTGCCTGCCGGACCCGTCGCCAGTTCCTCGCGTCGGTGGGCGGATCCGGCAAATCCGTCGGATGCCAATTCACGAAGCGTGAGGCCGGCGTCTCCGGCCGGGGCGAGTTGTCTGGCTATGTCAATGTGCGAACCGATTCGGACACGTGTCGGCGCATCTTCGACACCCACGTCCGAGAACAGGAACAGCATCAGCAAAGCGCGGCCCTTGCTGCTCACATTGGCCCGCCACGCCATGAAGTCCGGGTTGTCATAGCCGAAGCTGACGTCGATGTGCCAGCCGTCGTCACCCGGATCGGCCTCAGAGGGAAAGCGAACCGGAAAGGTGCCAAGTCCGCCCCGCGGCAGCCAGCGGCCCTTGCCGACCAGTTGATCGAACGCGCTGTGCAGGACGGGCGAATTCGCGGCTTCGCGAAATGGGGCCTGATCGAACTGATCCAGTCGCACGACGGGTTGCGTCCATGAGGACGGATCGTCGGGATTACACCCGGTGGCCTTCCACAAGATGGTGCGTGCTTCTTGCGCGATTCCGGTGGAGAACGCCGCGTCGATCCGGACGAATCCGTCGCGAACGAAGTGGGCAATCTCATCTGCGCTCAACGCAGGGTTTGCTTCATTTCGCATAATATCTCTCAATCAATAAGGCATGCGTGATCGAGCGGCTTGACCGCTGCATGAGCCGGAGAGCCGGTGTGCCTTAGCCCAGCGGAAAGGCTGAGGCGCGATTGAGAGTGATGATCGTCATGGTTCTCGCTTATTGCGTCCAAGATAGCTGCGCAATGAACGCCGGGTCCTGCCAGTGGTGGAATGTGCCGGGCAAGTGGAATGTTGTCGTGACGGGATTGGTCCACGCTGTCCAGGCCGGAGCGACTCCCGGCTGAGCGGGCTATTCCTGGATGTCCCGCGTTCGCAACTCGTGTTGAACAGCCGCCTGCAAGGCGCTCACCCGGGTCGACTCAAGTGTTCTGCGGCCGATTGCGACCAGCTCGGCGTCGAGCATTCGCCTCGCCATCGCGGCGCATTCTTTCTCCAGTTGGCGCATATTGACTTCCTGACGCCTTGGGGCGCGGGCATACCAGCATCAATGTCTCGGGAATGGGACAGCGATTTATCGCGGTTCGCGGCATTGGCAGCCTGAGGTCATTCATACCACGAGCCTCCCGGGATACCGAATCTTAAAGGCGTGCTTCATCGCATGTGAGGCACGGATCGATGATGAACCGAGTTAATCGAAGGGATAAACGCCCGGTTCCGGCTCATAGGCATGCTCGATGCCATGAATGCCGGAACGGAGCATCGCGCCCCAGCTCTCGCGCGTCGTGGCGCCGATATGAGGCGAACCGAAGAAGGTCGGCATGTCGAGCAGGCGATTGCCGTTGGCGGGCTCCATCGCATAGACGTCGAACGCCGCTGCGGCGATGCGGCCGCTTTCCAGCCGCTCGGCAAGCGCATTCTCGTCGAACATGCCGCCCCGTGCGCAATTGACGATGACCGCGCCGGGCTTGAGCTGGTCGAGCACCGCGCCATCATAGAGGCCGATGGTGGTGGCGTTCTTGGACAAGTGAATGGTCAGCACGTCGCTGCGCGCCCACATTTCCTCCGCGCTCACCAGTTCGACATTGTCGAACCCGTCCGTGAATGCCGAAACGTCGAGCCGGTCGCTGGCGAGGATGTGGACCTTGTAGCCTTGCAGCAGCTCGATGACGGCCTTGCCGATATGGCCGACGCCGTGGACGCCCACGGTCTTGCCGCGCAGGTCCGTGCCGAAGCCGATTGGCCCGCGCCACTGGCCGGCGCGCAGGATGCTGGAAAACTCGTGGACCCGCCGCAGCGCCAGGACCATGTAGGAAACCGCGAGCTCCGAGACGGAGACACGGTTGATGCCGGCCTGCCACCACATCCTGATGCCGTATTTCCGCAGCAGCGCGGGATCGATATGATCGACGCCCGCGGAGCAAAGCGAAATGACCTTCAGTTCCGGGCAAGCCTTCAGCACGGCTTCTTCATAGCGTTGGACGCCGATGACGGCGGTGTCGTAGCCCTGCAGGAAATCGATGAGTTCCTGCCCTTCGAGGACGCGGCGATGATCGGGGAATTTCGTGCCGGGATACCGGGCGGAGAGTTCAGCGCGCAGGTCCGGGAAGAAATCGAAATATGGAAACGTCACGGCGACGCGTGGCATGGCCCCCTCCTGCGGTGCGGCATTGTCTTTCCCGTGTCATTGGCACAGGCGACGCACGATTTCGAGGGGCTTGTCCGGGGTTGAACCGGTGAAAGGCAGAGGAAAAGCCGGGGCGAGCGGTGGGAGCGCTCACCCCGGATCTCGTTGAAAGATCAGTAACGCTGCTGGCGTTCGTAAAGCGATTTATAGTGCTGGATCCGGGTCACCCGCAGGCCAGGCATGCCCGATCGATCGACCGCGCGCTGCCAGCTCGCGAATTCCTCGAGCGTGAGCGAATAGCGCTCGCAAGCCTCGTCGACCGTCAGCAGGCCGCCATTGACGGCCGCAACGACTTCCGCCTTGCGTCGCACGACCCAGCGGCTCGTGTTGGGGGAGGGGAGCGACTCCAGGGTCAGCGGCTCCCCAAGGGGGCCGACGACCTGAGAAGGGCGAATTTTTTGGTTTTCTATCATTCTTTCCTCTTCACCGATGGGCTCGGTTTTCACATTCCTCGTCTTGATGCTGTTGGCATCAAAGATTTTCTCCTTGGCTAAACCGCAGAGTAAATCCCGTCTTCACCACTGGTCCCCCTCGCCATATGTGCCGCGACCGCTGCATTGAACGCGCCGCCCAGCCGCCGCAGAACGGCAGGGGACGTGCTCGCCGGAGCGAAGATCAGAGCCAGTCTTGCCGGTTCGTCCCCGGTTCCGACCGGGAGGTCGGATTCGCGGACGATCCGGGCTGTATGACCCGTTGCCTGGCGCGCCGCATGGACGGCGAGAAGCAGGCGCAGGTCCGGAATCCGGGTCCCGCGTCCGCCTGCCAGGTTTACAGCCTGTCTCTGATCATAGGTGTTGACACTTATGCCCATGGGCACTGGTTAGCAGCCAAAGGATAAGTCAGCGTAAAAGCCTTGGTCACGCATTGTTAGGGTTGGTTATCAAGCATGGCCTTTAGAGGCTGTCCGGCGCATGCACGCCTGCGCTGGCCCATTGGCCTGCTGCATCCTATATGGCGCGACATGGACCCGCTTTTTCAGCTTGAGCAGCCGCTGGCCGGCAAGCGCATTGTCGTCGCCATGTCCGGCGGCGTGGATTCAAGCGTCGTCGCCGCGCTCGCCGCCCGCTCGGGCGCAGAGACCATCGGCGTAACCTTGCAGCTTTACGATCATGGCGCCGCCGTGGGCCGCAGCGGAAGCTGCTGTGCCGGGCAGGATATCCGCGACGCGCGCGCTGTGGCCGATCGCCTCGGTATCGCGCATTATGTCTTTGATTATGAGAGCCGTTTCCGGGAATCGGTGATCGAGGGCTTTGCCGATGAATATCTGTCCGGCCGGACTCCCATTCCGTGTGTCCGCTGCAACATGGGCGTCAAGTTCACGGATCTGTTCGCGCTCGCGCGCGATCTCGGTGCGGACTGCCTCGCCACCGGCCATTATGTGCGCCGCGTGATCGGGGCGCAGGGCCCGGAGCTGCATCGCGCCATCGATCCCGCGCGCGACCAGAGCTATTTTCTCTTCGCCACCACGCAGGACCAGCTCGATTATCTTCGCTTTCCCCTTGGCGGGATGGAGAAGTCGGCGGTGCGCGCCATTGCCCGGGAGCTGGGGCTGGCGGTCGCGATGAAGCCGGACAGTCAGGACATCTGCTTCGTGCCCGATGGCGACTATGCCGGCGTGGTGCGCAAGGTTCGTCCCGATGCGGATGTCGATGGCGAGATCGTGCATGTCGATGGGCGGGTGCTGGGGCGTCACAAGGGCCTCATCCACTACACGGTCGGCCAGCGCAGGGGGCTGGAGATCGGCGGCCAGGCCGAGCCGCTTTATGTCGTGCGGCTCGATGCGGCGGCGCGGCGTGTGATCGTCGGCCCGCGGGCGGCCCTGGCGGTCGAGGCGGCCTGGCTGGAGGAGATCAACTGGATCGGCGGGGAGCCGGACGGGCCGCTCAGCGCCAAGGTGCGCTCCATGGCGCGCCCCGTGCCGGCGCGGCTCGAAGACGAGCGGCTGGTGTTCGACACGCCGGAATATGGCGTGGCGCCGGGCCAGGCAGCCGTCCTCTATCGCGGCGATCGCGTGCTGGGCGGCGGCTGGATCGCGCAGACCCAGAGCGCAGCGCTGGTAGCTGCCTGACGCCGCATTTAACGGCGCCGGCCAAGGCCTCCGACTTCAGGGCTCCGTGCGGCTCACAACCTGTGCCGAGCCGTCCGGCAGCACCTGAATGAGATGCTGGCCGCCCTGGTCGCATTGCGCGCGCCAGGTCTGCACGCCATTTTGCGGCTCGATCTGCTCGACGCTGGTGACATCGCGGCACGCAATGCCGGCGTCGCGAATGGCGCGGAAGAACACGGCCTGTTGCTGGGTATCCGAAAGATTGCCGATTTCCGCCACATAATTGACGGCATTCTCGGCGTTCTCCGCAGCAGGAATGGCGGCGTTCTCGACGCTGTTCTCGGGCGTGCCGCCGCATGCGGCGAGCGAAAGCGTGGCGATGCCGATCAGTAACAGACGCATCCTGGTCCTCCTCTGGTTCCGACCCCGCACCGTCCCGGCCGCGGGCAGTCACAAAACGAAAGTGCGGCGCCGGGGATCCATCCCGGGTGCAAGAGCGGCCATATCGCGCGCTCCATCTCCCCAGAATAGGTAATTCTCCCCAGTTCTGACAATGATTGATGGCCACCGCGCGACCGCGCAGGCTCTGCCGGGCAAGCGGCCTCAGCCGTGCTCAGCGCTGCACAGGCTTGCCCAGCAGGTCCTTGAGCCAGCTGTCCACGCGCGCCGTTGCCGGATAATCCGCGAGGCCGAGCTTCCGGTTGATGTCCATGTGCCCCTGCAGGCCACGTCCCTCGAAGCTCGCGATCTCGACCGGTGTGCCGGCCGCGCGCAGCGCTTCGGCCAGGCCGCGCGACTGCTCGATGCCATCCCGGCGCTGGACATGGAGGATGAGGAACGCGGGGGCATTGGGTGCCCCGGCCTGCAAGGTGGGCGAAAGGGCCCGCTGGCGTTCAGGGTCGGTGCCGAAGGCCTGCGCGTAGATGTCACCCATGAACCGCGTGCCGACCTTGACCTGTTTCGGCACGTCATAGGCCGCCCCGTCGATCGGAATGACGCCCGCGATGGCACGCTGGTCGAGGCGGGCGGCTTTCAGATAGCGCGGATCGGTGCCCACGAGCGCCACGAGATGCGCGCCGGCGCTGTGGCCCATCAGGACGATCCGGGCGGGATCGATGCCCAGTTCCCCGGCATGAGCGATCAGCCAGGCGACGGCATCGGCGACGTCCTGCGCCTGATCCTCGACCCGCGCGCCCGGCACGAGCCGGTAATTGATCGATGCCAGGGCATAGCCTTGTGCCGGATAATGCGCGACCTTGGCCTTGCCGGTGGCATTGGTCTTGTCGCCATGGCGCCAGCCGCCACCATGCACGAAGACGATCAGCGGTGCGGGGCGGGCGCTCGCACCGGCGGGGGGCCAGAAGGCCAGCGTCTGCAAGGGATCGATGCCATAGGCCATTTCCCGCCCGTCGGGGGTCCGGTCCGCCTCGATCTGCGCAGCGAACCGCTCGCGCAAACCGGCCTGCACCGGCGGCGCGAGTGTCCCCAACAGCGTGACAAGCGCGAGGGCGAGCATGGCGGGGGTAGCACGGCGCATCGAATCTGGCTCCTGTTCGGTCCTTTCCACAGCCCGGATAAGCGCGTGGGCCTTCTGCCAGAAGAGTGGGAAGGGTGACAAAGTGTAACGCCGCCGCATAGCCAAACGGGGATGACCCCCCACGTCGGCATGGAGGCCGGGTGGCCCCTGCCATGGCAAGGGAGCGATGCCCCTGTGCCTTGACTTCCGCCCGCCCCGCAGGCAAACGCGCCGCCGGACCGGGCCGGGAGCCCGACATGATCCAATCCGACCATCGAGTCCTGTCGAAGGGTGGTCCGGATCCGCTCGGCAGGGCGGAGAAGCATATCCATGGCAAACGTCACCGTGATCGGCGCCCAGTGGGGCGATGAAGGCAAAGGCAAGATTGTCGACTGGCTGGCAAGCCGCGCGGACTGCGTGGTGCGCTTTCAGGGCGGGCACAATGCCGGGCACACGCTCGTTGTCGGCGAGCAGGTCTACAAGATCAGCCTCGTGCCGTCCGGCATCGTCACCGGCACCCTGTCCATCATCGGCAATGGCGTGGTGCTCGATCCCTGGGCCCTGAAGGCAGAGATCGAAAAGCTGGAGGGGCAGGGCGTCAAGGTCGATCGCTCCAACTTCGCGGTGGCGGACAATTGCCCGCTGATCCTCCCTTTCCATCGCGATCTCGACGGGCTGCGCGAGACGGCGGCGGGTAAGGGCAAGATCGGCACCACCGGGCGCGGCATCGGCCCCGCTTATGAGGACAAGGTCGGCCGCCGCGCGATCCGCGTGTGCGACCTCGCCCATCTCGATGCGCTGGAGCCTCAGCTCGATCGGCTCTGCGCGCATCATGACGCGCTGCGCGCCGGCTTCGGCGAGCCGCCGATCGACCGGGCGGCGCTGGTCGCGGAGCTGCGCGAGATCGCGCCGTTCGTGCTGCAATATGCCGAGCCGGTGTGGAAGCGCCTGCGCGACGTGCGCAAGGCCGGCCGGCGCATCCTCTTCGAGGGTGCGCAGGGCGTGCTGCTCGATGTCGACCATGGCACTTATCCGTTCGTGACCAGCTCGAACACGGTGAGCGGCACTGTCGCGGCCGGGTCGGGCATGGGCCCCAATGCGGCCGGCTTCGTGCTGGGCATCGTCAAGGCTTATACCACGCGCGTGGGCTCGGGCCCGTTCCCCACCGAACTCGAGGACGAGATCGGCGAGCGTCTCGGGACGCGCGGGCACGAGTTCGGCACTGTGACGGCGCGCAAGCGCCGCTGCGGCTGGTTCGATGCAGTGCTGGTACGCCAGACCTGCGCGCTGAGCGGGGTTACCGGCATCGCTCTCACCAAGATCGACGTGCTGGACGGTTTCGAGACTATCCGCATCTGCACCGGCTATCGCCTCAATGGCGAGATCATTGATTATCTCCCCGCCCATGCCGCCGATCAGGCCGCGGTCGAGCCGGTCTATGAAGAGATGGAGGGCTGGGAAGGGACAACCGTGGGCGCCCGGAGCTGGGCCGATCTTCCGGCGCAGGCAATCAAATATATCCGCCGCATCGAGGAGCTGATCGAGTGTCCCGTCGCCAGCGTTTCCACCTCACCGCAGCGGGAAGACACTATCCTGGTGCGCGATCCGTTCGAGGATTGACGGCCTTGGCCGGCACATGACTGTGCCGGCCGCTTCCTTTAACGGAAGAACAGGAACCAGAGAATGAGGACGATCGGCAGCGGCACGCCCACCAGCCAAAGCAGAAGTCCCTTGCCCATATCGATTCTCCTTCGTTCGTTACTCGGCTCCAACGCGCGAGTTCAGGATGCGTTGCGAACAGCCAAGCGGGGGGGCCGGATGCGAGTGCACGGCTTGGCCTCGATTTCCTGAGCTTTCTCGGCCGAAAGGCGGTCGGGGCGGACGCGATATTCTTGCGGACGGAAGGTGCCCGCCCCGTTCCCAGCACGCGCAGCGAGAGGCACCGCAGGGTCGTCGTGGCGCGCGCAGGTGCGGGTGGTTTCCTCTCCATTCTCCGTCCGCCTCGCTTTTCCCTGTCCTACAGGCCCTCTGCCATGGCAGCCCTGCCGGGCGCCTCTCCCGTCGACAGGCGACAGGCGACAGGCCAAAGCGGGAGGCAATGAATGGCTCTTTCTCATTTGAGGTTTCCATCGTCCGCGCGCTGCAGGCGCGCCGGAACAGACTCTGGCGTCCACCTGATTTGCAGCGCCGCAAAGTTCAGGGAAGCGGAAGATGAGACGGACGTATCGTCATCTTCGTAAACTTCCGAGGCGCAGCGCAGTGTTGGACCGGCATCGTCGGGCCGTCGTGGAGGTCTCGCACGGTCCGTCGCGTCCAACCCATTTCACCCCTCTCGGCCTCCCGGAGACTCGGGAGGCGTTTCACTGGAACGCATCCACGCGGCCTGTGACGGTCGGGCCCTGTCGTCGGGGTATCACATCGGGACAGCCGCCACGCGCCGTCACATCTCTAACAGGCTTTGTCATTGGGATCGGATGCCGCGCGTCCCTAACGATCCCGTCGCACAACATCGCAAGTGGGAGACAGCAGATGAACAGGCTCATGATCGCCATGCTCGGCGCAACGATGCTCGCCGGCGCCGCGCAGGCCGCGCCCTTCACGAACGGAAGCTTCGAGGACATCGATGCTCCGGTAAACAGCTACCGCAATTACAGCGCAGGATCCAATCTCGGTGGCTGGACGGTCTTCACCGGCGCCGTCGACCTTATCCACGGGGGCTATCTCAATCCCGATTTCGTGGCGTCCGATGGCATCAATTCGATCGACATGAACGGCTCCACCGGCCAGGTCGGCGGCATCAGCCAGAGCTTCGACACGCTGGCGGGCGGCACTTACACCGTGACGTTCGACATGAATGCCAATGTCTATGATGGCTTCATCGGCATGAAGAACCTGCTGGTCGAGGTAGCCGGCTTCTCGCAGGAGTTCGGCTATGATACGAGCCTGCACCCGATCGGGCAGGGCGGTCCCTGGACGACGCACAGCTTCGATTTCGTGGCGCTTTCGTCCAGCTCGACCCTGTCGTTCCTCAGCACCTATACCGGCGGGGGCCGCGTCTACGGTGCGCTGCTCGATAATGTGCGGGTGACGCATCTGGACGGGAGCGTGCCCGGGGCGGTGCCCGAGCCCGCCAGCTGGGCCATGATGATCGGCGGCTTTGCCCTTGCCGGATCGACACTGCGCCGCCGTCGCACCGCGGTCGCCTTTGCCTGAACCACAAGGCGCGCGATCGGCGGCCATGCGTGCCCGCCGATCGCGCGCAATTGCAGTTTTCCGCGCAAGCGCCTAAGGCGCGCCGGTCATGACCCGGCCGATCACTTTCGCCATTCCCAAGGGACGCATTCTCGACGAGGCCCTGCCGCTGCTCGCGCGGGCGGGCATCGAGCCGGAAGCCGAGTTCCATCGCAAGGAAAGCCGCGCGCTCAGGTTCGCGACCAATGTGGACGGCCTTTCCATCATTCGCGTGCGCGCCTTCGACGTGGCGACCTTTGTCGCCCATGGCGCGGCGCAGATCGGCATCGTGGGATCGGACGTGATTGCGGAGTTCGGCTATTCGGAGCTGTATGCGCCGGTCGACCTGCAGATCGGCCATTGCCGGCTTTCCATCGCCGAGCCCGTGGACGCGCCGCCCGAGGACCCCGGGGTCGCCAGCCATGTGCGCGTCGCCACCAAATATCCGCATCTCACCCGGGCGCATTATGAAGCGCAGGGCATCCAGGCCGAGTGCGTCAAGCTCAACGGCGCGATGGAATTGGCGCCTTCGCTTGGCCTCTCGCGCCGGATCGTGGATCTCGTCTCGTCCGGCGCGACGCTTCGCGCGAACGGCCTCGTCGAGACGGCCACCATCATGGACATTTCGGCGCGGCTCATCGTCAATCGCGCCGCCATGAAGATGCGGGCCGCAGAGCTGGTGCCGATGGTCGAGCGCTTCCGCGCCGCCGTGGAGGCAAGCCATGCCGCTTAGGCTGGATGTTGCCGGGACCGGCTTCGCCGAAGCGTTCGAGCAGCTCGTCAATGCCCGGCGCGAGGCGGACGAGGACGTGGCCCAGGCCGTGCGCGGGATCATCGCGCAGGTGCGGACGCAGGGGGACGCGGCGCTTGCCGCGCTGACTGGCCGGTTCGACGGCTTCGATCTCGATGCGCATGGCTGGACGATCCCCGTGGAGCAGACCGCCGCGGCCTATGAGGCGATCGACGCGGATTTGCGCGCGGCGCTGGAGCTCGCGGCGGAGCGGATCGCGGCCTATCATGAGAAGCAGAAGCCGGGTGACAGCGGCTGGACGGACGCGGCGGGCGTTCGCCTTGGCGCGCGGTGGAATGCGGTGGAAGCAGCCGGCATCTATGTCCCGGGCGGTCTGGCGGCCTATCCCAGCTCGCTGCTGATGAACGCCATTCCTGCAAAGGTCGCGGGCGTGGAGCGCATCGTCATGATGTCGCCCACGCCGGGCGGGCAGCTCAATCAGGCCGTGCTGGCAGCCGCGCACATCGCGGGCGTGACCGAGATCTGGCGCGTGGGCGGGGCGCAGGCGATCGCCGCGCTGGCCTATGGCACCGGAAGGATCGCGCCGGTCGACGTGATCGTCGGCCCGGGCAATGCCTGGGTGGCGGAGGCCAAGCGGCAGGTCTACGGCGTCGTGGGTATCGACATGGTGGCGGGCCCTTCCGAGATCGTGGTCGTTGCCGATGGCCAGAACGATCCTGACTGGATCGCCGCCGATCTGCTCAGCCAGGCCGAGCATGATCCGACAAGCCAGTCCATCCTGTTCACGGACGACGCTGCCTTTGCCGATGCCGTGGCGGCGGCCGTCGAGCGACAGCTCGGGGTGCTGGCCACCGGCGCGCGGGCACGGCAGAGCTGGGAGGCCAATGGCGCGATCATTCACGTCGCGAGGCTTGAGGATGCGATGCCGCTCGTCGACCGGCTGGCGCCCGAGCATCTCGAACTGGCCGTGGACGAGCCGCAGCCGCTGTTCGACCGGGTGCGGCACGCCGGCTCGGTATTCCTCGGCCGAATGACGCCGGAAGCGATCGGGGATTATGTCGCCGGGCCGAATCACGTTCTGCCCACCGGGCGGCGCGCGCGCTTCTCGTCGGGCCTCTCCGTGCTGGATTTCATGAAGCGGACCAGCTTCCTCCAGCTCGATGCGGACGCGATCGGCGCGATTGGTCCCGCCGCGGTGGCGATGGCGCGGGCGGAAGGGCTGCCCGCCCATGCCGCCAGCGTGGCGGTACGGCTCGCCCGGCAGGAAAGCTGATTCCACACGTCCCGTTCGTTCCGATGGAGCCAGTGCCGGCCATGTTCGGCATGGACCGGGGCAATCCCGGCGGTTGGCCGGCAATGGCCTTCGCGGTGCACCCCCCTACTCAGGGCGGACGGGAAAGAGTAAGGCAGGAAAGATCATGAACGCCACACGCTCCAAATCCCGTTCCGCCGCACGGCTCGCCGCCGTGCAGGCCCTGTACCAGCAGGACATGGAAGGCACGCCGCTGCCGCTGCTTCTGCACGAGTTCCACCAACATCGTCTGGGCGCGACCATCGAGGATGTGACTTATCATCCCGCCGAGAGCGCCTTCTTCGACGATGTGGTGAAGGGCGTGGATGCCCGGCGCGAGGAGATCGATGCGCTGGTCGCCGGCCGGCTCGCGAAGGGCTGGTCGCTGGAGCGGCTGGACAAGCCGATGCGCCAGATATTGCGCGCCGGGGCTTACGAACTGCTCGCCCGGCCCGACGTGCCGACCCCCAGCGTCATCAGCGAATATGTCGATGTCGCTCACGCCTTCTACGACAAGCGCGAGGCGGGTTTCGTCAACGGTCTCCTGGACGCCATCGCGAAGGAGGTCCGGCCCAAGTGAGCGGCGAGGCGGATCTGCTCCGCCAGCTGCGCGCCATGGCCACGGACCCGGCCGCACGCGGCCTGCGTGACGATGTCGCGGTGCTTCCCACGATGGGCGAGCAGCTCGTCGTCACCACCGATACGATCGTCGAGGGCGTGCATTTTCGTGCCGACGACCCGCCCGAGACGGTGGGCTGGAAGCTTGCGGCGGTGAATCTCTCCGACCTGGCGGCGAAGGGCGCGGTGCCGCGCTGCTGCATGCTCAATCATGCGCTGGCTGGCGATCCCGGCTGGGACAGCGGTTTCCTGGAGGGGCTTTCCCGCGCGCTCGGCCGCTTCGGCATGCCGATCGTGGGCGGCGATACGGTGGCGCTCCCCGCTGGCACGCCCCGGACGATCAGCCTCACGGCGATCGGAGAAGTGCCGCACGCTGTCGCCATCCCCTCCCGTTCGGGCGCGCGTCCAGGCGATCGGATCTGCGTCTCCGGCCCCGTCGGCGATGCCGGCGCCGGCCTTGCGCTGCTGGAAGCCGGGAAGACGAGCCCGGCGGAACTGGTGCGCGCCTATCGCGTGCCCGTGCCTCACCTGACGCTTGGCCAGTCTCTGGCGGGCACGGTGCATGCCATGATGGACGTCTCCGATGGCCTGCTGATCGATGTGGCGCGCATGGCCGAGGCGAGCAACTGCGCCATCCAGATCAATCATGTTCCGCTGTCGCCATGCTATGAGGCATTGCGGGGGAGCTCGGTTCAGGCCCGGCTGGAGGCAGCGACGGCGGGTGATGACTATGTGCTGCTCATGGCCCTGCCCGGCGAGCGCGATTTGCCGCGCGGGCTCATTCAGGTCGGGCACTGCAAGCGGGGCGAGGGGGTGAGCCTGCGTCTCGATGGCAAGGCCGTTCGGCTCCCGGCCCGGCTGGGCTATGAACATGGCTGAGCGGGCGGTCGGCGCTCATCTGCCATAGAAGCGGGTGAGCCCGCGCGTTCCCCCCGGCGACCCTGCCCCAGCGGATCGAAATCAGCGCGGCGAACCCGTCCCCCATTTATCTGCTTGACGGCACCGGCGCCGGCTCTAGGCTCCGGCCCCAAAGAAGCCGGAGAAGGGTGGCAAGCGCCCAAACCGGCAAAGCAGGGGAGTTTGCTGACGATGACTATGGTTCTCATCGCCATAGGCTGCGGCCTATTGGCTGTGATCTACGGATTCGTGACCAGTCGCCAGGTTCTCAGCGCACCGGCAGGCGATGCCCGGATGCAGGAGATCGCCGGCGCCATTCAGGAAGGCGCCAGGGCCTATCTCGGTCGGCAATATCGCGCCATCGCTGTCGTCGGCGCCATCGTTGCCATTCTGATCTGGATATTCCTGGACGGCATGGGAGCACCGCTTTCCACCGTGAGCTTCCTCATCGGCGCGGTGCTTTCCGGCGTGGCCGGCTATGTCGGCATGAACATCTCGGTGCGCGCCAATGTCCGTACGGCGGAAGCGGCACGCACGTCGCTGCAGGGCGGGCTGACGCTGGCTTTCCGCTCCGGCGCGATCACGGGCATGCTGGTGGCCGGGCTTGGGCTGCTCTCCATTGCCGGGCTCTTCTGGTTCCTCACCGGACCATCCGATCTCGCGCCCAATGACCGCTCGATCATCGCCGCGCTCACCGCGCTGGCCTTCGGCGCCTCGCTCATCTCCATCTTCGCGCGTCTGGGCGGCGGCATCTTCACCAAGGCGGCGGACGTGGGTGCGGACCTCGTCGGCAAGGTGGAAGCGGGCATCCCGGAGGACGATCCGCGTAATCCCGCGGTGATCGCGGACAATGTCGGCGACAATGTCGGTGACTGCGCCGGCATGGCGGCCGACCTCTTCGAGACCTATGTGGTGACGCTCGGCCTCACCATGGTCTCCGTCGCGCTGCTGGTGCGGGCCAGCGAAGCCGAGCTGACGGCGCTCATGTCCCTGCCGCTGCTGGTGGGCGGCGTGTGCATCATCGCCTCGATCATCGGCACCTATTTCGTCCGGCTGGGCTCGTCGAACAACATCATGGGCGCGCTCTACAAGGGCTTCTGGGTCACGGCGGGCCTGTCCGTCATCGGCATCTTCTACGTGACATGGCGCGCGCTCGGCGATCTCGATACCGTGATCGGCGCGGAGCTGGACGGCACCGGAGGCTACACCGGCTGGGCGCTCGTTTGGTGCATGCTGATCGGTCTCGCCGTCACCGGCCTGCTCGTGTGGATCACCGAATATTATACCGGCACCAATTACCGCCCGGTCCGCTCGATCGCGCAGGCAAGCGTGACAGGCCATGGCACCAACGTCATCCAGGGCCTTGCCATCAGCCTGGAGGCGACGGCGCTGCCGACACTGGTGATCGTCATCGCCGTGATCGCGACATTCCAGATCGCAGGCATCATCGGCGTTGCCTTCGCCGCGACATCGCTGCTGGCCCTCGCCGGCATGGTGGTGGCGCTCGATGCTTATGGCCCGGTAACAGACAATGCCGGCGGCATCGCCGAGATGGCGGGACTGCCGGATGACGTGCGCAGCCGCACAGACGCGCTGGACGCGGTGGGCAATACCACGAAGGCCGTGACCAAGGGCTATGCGATTGGTTCGGCGGCGCTGGCCGCGCTGGTGCTCTTCGGCGCCTATACGACGGACCTCGAGCTCTACTTCCCCGAGGTGGTCGTCGATTTCTCCCTGAGCAATCCCTATGTCATCGTCGGGCTGCTGCTCGGCGCGCTGCTGCCTTATCTGTTCGGTGCCTTCGGCATGACGGCGGTGGGCCGCGCCGCCGGATCGGTGGTGGAGGATGTGCGGGAGCAGTTCCGCAGCAATACCGGCATCATGGCGGGCACGTCCCGCCCGGACTATGCCCGCACGGTGGATATCGTGACCAAGGCCGCGATCAAGGAAATGATCCTGCCTTCGCTGCTGCCGGTGCTGGCGCCCGTCGTCGTCTATTTCGCCATCCTGGCCGTGGCGGGACAGGCGGAAGCCTTCGCCGCCGTGGGTGCATTGCTGCTGGGCGTGATCGTCTCCGGCCTGTTCGTCGCCATCTCCATGACCAGCGGCGGCGGCGCATGGGACAATGCCAAGAAATATATCGAGGACGGCCATCATGGCGGCAAGGGATCGGACGCGCACAAGGCGGCTGTCACTGGCGACACGGTGGGCGATCCCTACAAGGATACCGCCGGTCCGGCCGTCAATCCGATGATCAAGATCACCAACATCGTGGCGCTGTTGCTGCTCGCCGCGCTGGCGCACGGGACGATGTAAGAGAACCCGGCGCACATCCCGGAAACGGGAGAGGAGGGAGCCCGTCCGGACCAGCGGTCCGGGCGGGCTTTCCTGTTTTGGCATCGCGCTGCAGGGCGAGTAGGCAGCGGGGAGGCGCGTCGCTATAGCGCCGCAATGACGATGGACGGTCAGAGGTCTTTTCAGGATCAGCTCGAGGCGTTGGAGCGTCGGTCGCGTCTGCGTCGGTTGATGCCGCGCAAGGGGCATGACTTCGCTTCCAACGACTATCTGGGGCTGGCGCACGATCCGGTGATCGCGGCGGCGGTGGCCAAGGCGATTGCGCGGGACGTGCCGGTCGGTTCGGGCGGGTCGCGCCTGCTGCGGGGCAACGCGCCCGAGCACGAGGCGCTGGAAGCCTTCGCTGCGGTAACCTTCGGCAGCGAGGCGGCCCTGTTCCTCTCGACCGGCTATGCCGCGAACATCGCGATCCTCGCCGGGTTGCCCGGCCCGGACGATCTCGTCGTCGCGGATGCCCTCATCCATGCGAGCGCGCATGACGGGATGAAGCTGGGCCGGGCGCGGACTGTCCTTGCTGCGCACAATGATCCGCAGGCCTTCGATGACACGATCCGTGCATGGCGGCGGGAGGGTGGTCGCGGGCGTGCGTGGATCGTTTCCGAGACGCTCTATTCGATGGATGGCGACAGGGCGCCGGTCGACGATCTCGCCACGATTGCTGCGCAGCATGAAGCCATGCTGGTGCTGGATGAAGCGCATGCGACGGCGGTGCACGGCCCCGGCGGCCGAGGCTTCTCGGCGACGCTCGAGGGGCGCCCGGACCTGATCGTGCTGCACACCTGCGGCAAGGGGCTCGGCGTTGAAGGCGCGCTGGTGACGGCCGCGCGACCGGTGATCGATCTGCTCGTCAATCGCGGCCGCAGCTTCGTCTTCTCGACCGCGCCCTCACCGCTCATGGCCGTGGCGGTCCAGGCCGCCTTGCTGCGGATGGGGGAGGTCGACGATCGGCGCGGACGCCTTGCGGCGTTGATCGACCATGCCGCGCGGCATGTCTGCGCGCCGCTGGATTTGCCCCCGCCCGAGAGCCAGATTCTGCCGCTTGTCCTGCGCGACGATGGTCGCACGATGCGCGTGGCTGCGGCGCTGCAGGCCGCGGGTTTCGACGTGCGTGGCATCCGCCCGCCCACCGTGCCGCGCGGGACTGCCCGGCTGCGGATTTCGCTGACACTCAATGTCGACGAGGCAGTCGTCTCAGCGCTCGGAGACGCTCTCCGGACGGCGCTGGAGGCAGAGCCGGCATGAGCGGCGTGTTGATCATATCCGGCACGGATACCGACATTGGCAAGACCGTGGTCGCCGCCGGCCTCGCGGCGGCGCTGGGCGCGCATTACTGGAAGCCGGTACAGGCCGGGACGGAGGGCGGCACGGACAGCGAGCGGGCCGTCGCGCTCGGCGTCCCTCAGGCCCATATTCTCCCGGAGGCGCACCGGCTGGCCCTGCCCGCCTCTCCGCATCTCGCGGCGGAACGGGAAGGAGGCCGGATCGATCCCGATCGGCTGGCTCTTCCCGCGCCACGCCCGCTGATCGTGGAAGGTGCGGGGGGTCTCATGGTACCCTTGCGACGCGATCCCCCCGCGCTGATCATCGATTTGTTCGCGCGCTGGAAGGCGCCAGTGCTGCTGGTCGCGCGGAGCGGCCTTGGCACCATCAATCACAGCCTGCTCAGCATTGAGGCGTTGCGTGCGCGTGGCATCGCCATTGCGGGGCTGCTCTTCGTCGGTGCGCCGCATGCGGACAACGAAGTCACGCTGCCCCTGCTGGGCGACGTGCGCAGCTTAGGCCGCCTGCCGCGGATCGAGCCGCTCGATGCGCCGCAGCTCGCCGGAGCGATGCGGGCGCATGTCGACCTTGCCGGCGTGCGCGCCGCCATGGGGTTGGCGGCATGAGGTCGCCGGTCTGGCACCCCTTCACGCAGCATGGTCTTGGGGAAGCGATCCCGCAGGTCGTTGCGGCACAAGGGGCCTGGCTCGAATGCGCCGATGGCACGCGGCTGCTGGATGGCATAGCGAGCTGGTGGGTCATCACGCATGGCCATTGCGAGCCGCGCATCGCTGCGGCGATCGCGGCGCAGGCGGCACAGCTCGACCAGATGATCTTCGCCGGATACACGCATCCGCAGGCGGAAGCGCTGGCGCGATCGCTGGTCGAGCTGGCGCCCGCGGGCCTCGATCACGTGTTCTTCTCGGACAGCGGGTCCACGGCGGTGGAAGTGGCGCTCAAGATGGCGCTGGGTCACTGGCACAATCGCGGCGAGGCGCGCCACCGCATCCTCGTGATGGAACACAGCTATCATGGCGATACGATCGGCGCGATGTCGGTCGGTGCGCGCGGCATATTCAACCGGGCCTATGAGCCGCTGCTGTTCGACGTCGCGACCGTGCCTTTCCCGACTGAGGATGCCGGGCAAGCCTGCCTCGATACGCTGGAGGCGTTGTGTTCGGGGCAGCAAAAGCCGGCCGCCTTCATCGTCGAGCCGCTGGTGCTCGGGGCCGGCGGCATGCTGATCTATTCTCCTGAGATGTTGCGCGCGACGCGCGAAATTTGTGCGCAACATGACGTGCTGTTCATCGCAGATGAAGTGATGACGGGCTGGGGAAGGACAGGCACGCTGTTCGCTTGCAATCAGGCGGGAATCTCCCCGGATATTCTCTGTCTTGCCAAGGGCATGACCGGGGGCGCCGTGCCTCTCGCCGCGACCATGGCGAGCGAAGCGATCTTCGACTCCCATCGCAGCCGCGATCGCGCGCGCATGTTTTTTCATTCCTCCAGTTTCACTGCGAACGCCATTTGCTGCGCAGCCGCCAATGCCAATATCAAGATCTGGCACGAGGGAGAGGTCGCGGGTCGGATCGCGACGCTCGGCGCAGCGCTCGATGAAGGATTGGCGAGTCTCGCCGGGCTGAGAGGGCTGGGCAACGCGCGCCGCATCGGCGGCATCGCGGCGATCGATCTCGACGTGTGCGATGGCGGCTATCTCTCGGACGTGGCACCCGCGCTGCGCGCGCAAGCGCTGGCGCAGGGCCTCTTGCTGCGGCCGCTTGGAAACACCATCTATCTAATGCCGCCCTATTGCACGACGCGCGCAGAGATCGTGCGCGCCTTCGCGGTGATCGGACAAGCTATCGAGGCGTTGCCCGGCTGAATCCGGCCATGGGGCGCTATTGCTTTTCAACTGGCGCTTTTGCCGCTATGGGGCGCCATTCGCGAAAAACTGGAAGATTATGGCCAAGGAAGAACTACTCGAAATGCGCGGGCAGGTGGTGGAACTGCTGCCGAATGCCATGTTCCGTGTCCGCCTGGAAAATGACCACGAGATTCTCGGGCACACCGCCGGAAAGATGCGCAAGAACCGCATCCGCGTGCTGGTGGGCGACGAAGTGCTGGTCGAGCTCACCCCTTATGACCTCACCAAGGGTCGCATCACCTATCGCTACATGCCCGGTCGCGGCGGCCCCGGTCCGCAGGGCTGACCGGCAGCGCGGTGGCTCACTCGCCCCGCGATCTGCTGTCACGCGACAATATGCCCCTCATTCTCGCATCCGCTTCCCCGCGCCGGCTGGACCTGCTGGCGCAGATCGGCGTGACGCCGGACGGCATCGACCCCGCTGATATCGACGAGACCCCCCGCAAGGGCGAGCTGCCCGCCGTCTATGCCGCGCGCATGGCGCAGGAGAAGGGCGTGGCCGTGGCGGCGCGCCATCCCGGCGCGCTGGTGCTGAGCGGCGACACCGTGGTCGCTTGCGGGCGGCGCATCCTGCCCAAGGCGGAAGACGAGGCCACGGCGCGGACCTGCCTTGGCCTGCTCTCCGGCCGTCGCCACCGCGTGTTGAGCGCTGTCACCCTGATCGATGGAGACGGGCGTGCGCGGCACAAGCTTTCGACCAGCACCGTCACGTTCAAGCGCCTGCATCCGGACGAGATCGCCGCTTATCTTGCCAGTGGCGAGTGGCACGGCAAGGCTGGCGGCTATGCGATCCAGGGCCGTGCGGCCGGGCTCGTGCGCGCGCTTTCGGGCAGTCCTTCCGGCGTGATCGGCCTGCCGCTTTACGAAACACGCACACTGCTGAACGGGGCGGGATATGGTTGTGACTGACGCGCCCGCCGGCCCGCACTGGCTGTATGAGGAAGGCATCGGCGAGAGCCGCGCCGCGCTCGTTCGGTCGGGCCGCATTCTCGAAGCGCAGATCGAACCTGACGACGCGCGCGCCCGCGCCGGCGGCGTGCATGGCGGGCGGCTGATCCGCACACTCATCCAGCGCAAACGTGGCATTGCCCGACTGGACAGCGGGGAACTCGTGCTGATCGAGCCCATCCCGCCCAAGGTGGCGGAAGGCGCGGCGGTCCGTGTCGAGATCCTGCGCGAGGCGATCAGCGAGCCTGGCATGGAGGAGGAGCGCGAGAAGCTCGCCAAGGGTCGGATCGCGCTGCCCGGCGTGCAAGGCGGGCCGGGGCCGAGCCTCTATCAGCGCATCGTTGCGACGGGTCTGCCGATCGTGGCCTGCCCAGCCCATGAAGCGGACCGGCTGGAAGCGGCCGGCTGGAGCGAACTGATTGCCGAAGCGACCACGGGCGAAGTTGGGCGCGAGGATGCCGCGCTGCGCATCTTCCCCACCCCGGCAATGACGCTCATCGATGTGGACGGCAGCCTGCCGCCGGCGCAGCTCGGGCCCAAGGGCGCAAAGCTCGCTGCGCAGGCGATCCGGCGCATGGGCATCGCCGGTTCTATCGGCATCGACCTGCCGACCATGAACAACAAGGACGAACGGCTGGTGGCGGCGGCGCAGATCGACAAATATCTGCCGCTGCCGTTCGAACGCACGGCCGTCAACGGCTTCGGCTTCGTGCAGATCATTCGCAAGCGCGAGCGTCCCTCGCTGATCGAGCTGCTGCGGGGCGATCCGGTGCGCGCCGCGGCCATGGCTGCCCTGCGTGCCGCCGAGCGGTTCGAGGGCGGGCAGGGTGCCGCAGGGGCCATGACGCTGACAGTCTCGCCTGCGGTCGCTCGCGCCATTCGCGCGCAGCCCGACTGGCTGAAGCTGCTCGAACGGCGACGCGGCGGCGCTGTGACATTGGCCGCTGATGAGACGATGCAGACAGGTTCGCACCATGCCCACTAAGACGCGCTGCCCGATCTGCCGCCAGCCGACAGTCACCGAATTCCGGCCCTTCTGCTCGCGCGCCTGCCGCGACCGCGATCTTATCAACTGGGTGGACGAGGGCTATCGCGTCCCGGTCGCGCCCGAGGAGGAGAACCGCCTCGATATGGATGAGGGATAGGCCTATCCCTCGCCCTGGGCGATGGAACTTTCAGGCTGTTGCGGCGTAAAATATCGGGAGTGTCCGCCGGAGCCCCTCCGCCGGCCTCCGAACGATAAGGAAGAATGGCGATGAAAACCGCGAAAATCATGCTCGGGCTCGTTGCAGCGGGCCTTCTGACGCAGCCCGCGCTGGCAGAGACGAAGCTTGGAGACAAGGACCGCGCCCGCGTTGCCAGAGCTGCCGCCGCTGATCGCGACGAGGTTCGCTACTGCCTGATCCAGCGCAAGAAGGGCGCGAAGAAAGGCACCATCATCGGCGCAGCCGGTGCTGGCGGCACTGCCGTCGTTGCGGGCGGCAATGTCGGCGAATCCCTCCTCGCCGCAGGCGCCGGTGCCCTCGCCGGCAATCTGATCGGCAAGGGAAGCGGCACCAATAGTCGCTGCGATGCCGTGCTCAAGCGCAATCCCTGAACATGCAGTCGCGCATGGCCGGTTCTGACATCAGGCCGGCCATGCGCCAAAGCCAAGCGCGTTCTCATCCGCGCTGGACGTAGCCGTAGCGCAGGTTTGAAGGCGCCGGCCCGCGCGCGACATAATCCGCTTTCAGCCGGCTGAACCGGTCATGTTGCTGGGCGCGGGCGGTTGTGGCGATATCGATATTGTAGAGCCGCGCATTGTTCCCGCCGAAGATGCCGTTCTTCACCGCTCCATCGGCCGGCCCGAGCGGCGCGAAGCCATGCTTCTTCTGCATGTCCTCGGGTATTTCGAGCCGCCGCAGTCCCTCGATCTGCCATTGCGGTGACCCTGTCCACACGGCATCCGTGCCCCAGCAGACATGATCGGCACCAAGGCCTTTCACAAGCTGGCCCATGATCGCGGCGCAAAGGGCGGGCTGCGCGATCAGCGTCTGCGCGAAGATCTGCCCGAGGTCGGCATAGACATTGCTGACGCCATGCCTCTGCGGGATCTCGGCGAGGTCCGTCACCCAGTCGATGCGGCCCGTGCGGTTGAACGTGGCTAGCGCCCAGTCCGGATCGTCGAGCCGATAGGCCGCATGGTAGATGATGAAGTTGAGCTGGGGCCAGTCCTTCGCGGCCTGCGCGACGTCCCGCACGTCGGCATGGGGCGCCAGATGCGGAAAGCGCGTGTCGAGCTGGCGCCCCCACAGGCCCTTGTGGACGCAGATGTTCCGGATGCCGGCCTTCACGGCTTTCTCATAGCCGCGATAAGTCTCCTCGCTGTCCATCCGCCAGGGATAGCGCGCCAGCTCCTTGTGGGTATTGTCGCCCACCGTATAGCCCTTGAGCGAATCGGGCTTCAGCTCGAGCGCGGCATCGAGTGCCTCCAGCCATCCGGGTGCCCCGGGCGTGATGATGGCATGGCTCATCATCCGCAGGGTTTCCGCTTCCCGGTTCACACGTTCGCGCGCTTGCGCCATCTGGCGATTGGTGAGGAACCAGTCCTCCGCTATGTCCGAAGGGGCGGAGGAGATGAGCGCGATCTTGGTGTCGCTGTCGAGATAGATTTCCTTGAAATAATTGTCGAACTTCAGGTCCTCCAGCGTCTGCGGGCCGGCCTTGCTGAGTTCGGGGTTCCAGCCTTGCGCGGCGACGCCCTCGCGCATCCTGACGAAGTTCGTCAGCCGCGTGTCATCCCGCAGGAAATGCGTGTGCATGTCCATGATGAACTGGCCCGCCAGGGCCCGCGATCGCTCGTCCGCAGCTTCCGGCGTGGCGGCTTCCGCTTCCCCCACCGCGAAGAGGCCGCCGAACGTGGCGTTGAGCGCTGCGAAAGCGGCGGCCATGCCGGCCGTGGTGCGGAGAAAATCGCGCCGGCTCATGCCGAGCCGGGGCGCGATGGCCTCCACCATGTCATAGAGTCGCGCCTCGGCTTCCCGCTGCTGCGGCGTCTGGGCAATGGGCAGATATTCCTCGCTGGCCACCATGCGCACCGGCAGCGGCGTGCGCGGTTCGCTGGTCTCCGCCGGGCTTAGCCCCCGGCGATCGCGCGTACCGAAAAGCGCCATGCAAGCCTCCCCAAGCTTTTGATTATCCGGGACTTGAACATGCCATGCCAGCAGTCCGGCACAAGCGAATTCGGCCGTGGCGGCCTCTTCGCGCGATACCCCGAGCGCGGCAGTTCCGTTGCCGGGTGCCAGCAAGGCACAGATTAAGCATCATGGGGGTGGACAGGCTCGCATCCTCATGCTTATAGCGCTCGCTCTCCGCCGGCCACCGGCCGCGCGACGATCCCGTGCCCGGGTAGCTCAGTTGGTAGAGCATGCGACTGAAAATCGCAGTGTCGGCGGTTCGACTCCGTCCCCGGGCACCATTTTCATGGCGATGAACAAGGCAGTGTTGGATTGGCGATCCGGCCGAGCCATAGCGACATGGCGATGGCACTTGCCGAACCCGCCGTTTTCTGTTTGCCTTCCTCGTCTGCCCGGCGATGCCGGTCCAACATTGCGATCCCGCTTCTTTAGGCTCCCTTAAAGTCCGCGAACTCGTCCCCGCGGCTAGCCTCTGCCGAGATAAGGCTGCGCAATGGGGAGGATCGTGGTGGACAGCACGTTTATCTCATCGGGGACGGCGGCCATCGCGGCGACGAGTTCGGCGACATGGCGCGCTTCCATCGTCGTTGGCGAAGCGCTGGCCCGCAGCGAGCGCTCGCCGATGAGTTCGCTGATCGTCGCGCCGGGATGGATGATCGAGGCCGTGATGCCGTGCGGGCGGCCTTCCAGGGCCAGTGCCCGCGTCAGCCCTTCCAGCCCGAACTTGCTGGCGGTGTAAGCGATCGTATCGGCACGGGGCATTTGCGCGGAGAGGCTGCCGACGTTGATGATGCGGCCCCGTCCGCGCGGTTGCATCACGCGCAGCGCCTCCCGGCCACATAGGAAAGCGGCGGTCAGATTGACGTCGATGACCGCGCGCCATTGTTCGAGCGTCACGTCGACCGTGGGGCGATGAATGGCCATGCCGGCATTTGCGACGAGGAGCGTGACGGGAGAAAAGGCCTCCGCATCGGCGAAAAGCCCGAGGACATCCTCCTCGATGGTCACGTCGGTGGGCCGTGGCAGGACCTGCGCACCGCTGGCGCTCAATTCCTCGGCGAGCGCGTCCAGCCGATCGGCACGACGCGCCGCGAGGATGAGCCGGGCCCCGCACGCAGCGAAGCATCGCGCGATGCCCGCACCGATTCCCGAACTGGCGCCGGTGATGATGGCTGTGTGGCGAGAGAGATCCTGCACATTGTCCTCCTGAGGTTGGTTGGGCACTGGCACTGTCATTGAACGCGACCCTGACGGCCCAGCAGAGCCCGTGCCTCCGCTTCGATGGTCGGATCGATCAGCGTCGCAAGCTGGGCTCGCCTGCGCGCGGGGCGCCCCGCGAGTCCCGCGAGCCAGCGCTCCTCGGCGACCAGCGTATCGAGCAGGCCGGGAGCCAACGTAGCCGGAAAGGCATGATGCCGCCAGACGGGGTCTACCGTTTCCGCCGGATAGCCGGTCGTCTCGGCAGCGAGCGCCACGGCGCCGGGCCTGTCCTTCTCCATCCTTGCCGACGCCTGGATGAGCGTCGCGACGAAGCGGACGATCTTCGCACGCGTGGCAGGGTCGGCGAGCTTCGCGGCCGTCGTGTTGAGATTGTAGAGCTCGCGATAGCCGGTCTCGGGTTCGAGAATGATGGCGTCCTCCCCAAGGCGCTCGATGGCGCGCTGGGGTTCGGGCTCCCACAAGGCCACGGCGTCAGCCTTGCCCAGCACCAGCAGCGAGGCGATGTCCCGGGGCGGCATGGCGATATTGACGATCTCTACGTCACGTTCGGCCATTCCGGCCACCGCCAGCGCGCGATGGAGATAGAAGGCGGCCGAGCTTTCCCGGGGCGTGGCGATGGTCTTGCCGCGCAGGTCCGCGAGGGTGCGAATGCCCGCCGAGCGCTTCGCCACGATGCGGTAACGGCCTTCGGTGATTGTCAGGATGATCCGCAGGTCGGGATGGTCCAGCGTGCTCCGCAATGCCTGAGTCTCGGCGTGTCCCGCAAGATCGGCGCCGCTTGCGTCGAAGAGGCTGGGGATCCCGCCGCGCGCCGCTTCGGCCCGGGCCGCACCGAGATGCCGGATCGCATAATGGACCGGCGTCAGCTCGATGGTCGCGTTGCCGCGAACCTGCAGATCGTCGATCACGGCGGGCGATGGCGCGCGGTTTGCACATCCGATGGCGGACAGTGCCAGGGCACTCATGAGAGCCAGCTTGCCGGCCAGACGTGGAAGGGAGGACCGTTGCGCTTCGGGACGTGCCGGCGGCGTGCGGTCCGGCTCGGAGACAATTCGCCCGGGCCACTCACGGCGCGCGTGACAGCGCTTGGAAACGGTGTCGGCACGTTGCATTAGCATGTTGATGTCCACGGCGAATCGTCTCCTAAACGTGCTTGCGCTTTTCACGATGGATCGCCCGGAATGGTCGGTCGAGGAAGCCGCGACAGAGCTCGATATGACATTGAGCACGACCTATCGCTACTTCCGCAGCCTGGTGGAGGCAGGGCTCGTGGCGGCGCATACGCCGAGCCGATACACGCTTGGTCCGGCCATCATCCGGTTTGATCGGCAGATGCGCCTGCTCGATCCCCTGATTGTCGCGGCACGGCCAGTGATGCGCCGGCTGGCGAGGGAACTGGGTCCGCATATCTGGGTGCCGCTGTGCCGGCTCTACCGGACGGACGTGATGTGCGTGCATCAGGAAACACTCGAGCCGCCCGACCTTGCGAACGACTTCGAGCGGCAGCCGGTCAGCTATGGCCGCGGCCAGCTGATGCCGCTGCACCGGGGCGCGCCATCCAAGGCCATTCTCGCCAACATGAATTTCCGGCTTGTGCGGCCAATCTATGATGGGGACCCGGCTGCCATGGCTGCCGTCGGCCTTGGGGGGAACTGGACGGAAGTAAAGCGCAGCCTGCGGGCGCTGCGCAGCGCGGGCGCGGTCATCACCAGCGGCGAATTGCAGGGTGGTATGCAGGGCATCGCCGTGCCGATCTTCGATCAGCAGGTCGTGATCGGGAGCCTTTCCATCATCATGCAGCAATCGCGCGAGATGCCGCCTCGCGAGACGCTCGTTCCGCGTCTGACGGAAGGCGCGCGGCAGATCGAGGAGATCATGACCGCCGCCGCGAGCCGGTAAGCCCGGGGAAGGCACTGCGGGCGCACCGCGCTCGCCGCGTATCCGGTGCCTGCAGGCCCTGCGCACGGTGGGCGCCACGCTGCGGACGTTCAGCATGCCCGGCGCGCGATCATCCGGATGGTGATCCGCCTTCCGCGGGCCTGAACAGCAGCAGATGACGGCCATCGGACAACGGCGCCCAGTGCGGCCGCACGCGCATGCCGATCTGCATCTGCCCGGCCGCGCACTGGATGACATTCGACATGACATTGACGCCTTCGTCCAGTGTCACCAGTGCCAGCCAGAAGGGCTCGTGGCCACGGAAGGGCGGGCGCGCGCGCCGGGCGATCGTGTAGCTGAAGATGCTGCCCTCTCCTGAGACCTCGCGCCATTCCAGCGTCGATGCCCGGCCGGTATAGATGCTCGTGGGGCGTGGATAGAACTGGAAGGCCTGCGCGACCCGGTCATATTGCAGCAGCAGCCGGCGCTCGCGCGTGGCGTCCCAGAAGGGTCTGGAGAAGCTGCGCTCGACGGGCAGGGGACGATCGAGATCCGTGAGATCGTTGAAGTCGGTCATGGCTCCATCCTCAGGCATCGGGGGTGAGGATCATGGCGGCGCTACTGTTCCAGTTCCGCCCGTAGGGAATGCCGCCGATGCCGGTGACGAGCGCGTTGCGTGTGTTCGTCACTTGTCGCGCACCGCCGTCGCCGAACAGCTGGCGGACGGCCTCGACGAGATTGGTGCCGCCGCCGGCCAGCCCCGCCTGCCCGGCGGAGATCTGGCCGCCGCCGGTGTTGAGCGGCACGTCGCCCGCGAAACCGAAATCGGTCTCGCGAATGAATGCGCTGCCTTGGCCGTGGGGGCAGAAACCCAGCATCTCGAGCTGCATCATGATGGCGATGATGAAATCGTCATAGGGATGAAAGGACGCGATATCGCGCGGCGTCAGGCCGGCCTGCGCGAAGCATCTGTCGCCTGCGACGCTGTGGCCCGTTTCGGTGGGATCGACGAGCGCGCGCGACGCCTGGTAATTGGTGCGCTCGCCATAGCCGACGGGCACGACGCATCGGGTCAGGCCGCGCTTCTCGGCGGCGCGTCGGCCCGTGACGAGCAGCCCGCTGGCGCCGTCGCACGGCATGACGCTGTCGAGCAGTCGGACGGGATCGTTGATCACCCGCGATTGAAGATAGTCCTCGATGGTGATCGGCTTGCGCAGCTTCTCACAGGCGAGATCATTGAGGATCGCGTGCTCGCGCTGGGTGACCGCGAGCTTGCCGAGCGCGCGATGGTCGAGCGCGAACTTCTCTTCATAATAGCGCGTGAGCAGGCCGAATGCCGCCGGCGGGCCGATATAGCCCAGCGGCGTCGTCCATTCCTGGCCGAAGGAACGCGCCCGGGCCGTGGCTTCGGCGACCGCCGTATCGGCATAAAGGCACAGCACCGAGGTGGCGAAGCCGGCATCGATCGCCGCGCTCGCGCGGGCGACCGCGCCGAGCGGCGAGCAGCCCCCGATGTCGACCGTCTGGCAGAAATCCAGTTCGAGCGAGAGCGCGTCGGCTGTGGCCTGGGACCAGAAGGGATTGCCCGCGCCGGTCAGCGAGGCGGAAAGGATCAGGCCATCGATCTCGCCTTTCTCGTGGCCGGAACGGTCGAGCAGCTGTTCGAGGATATCGGCGCCCAGCTGCCAGATGTCCCGGTCGCTGACCGGGACGATTTTGGTTTCGGCATATGCGATGATCGCCGCATCGTGTAGGGCCATGGGCGTCAGTCCTCCTTGTCCGGGGCGGCGACCTTGTTGCGTCCGCCGAGGAAGGCGCCGATCCGGTCCGCGCTCTCGTTGCTGCGCGCCGCCATGCCGATCAGGCCCTCGATGAACAGCCCGTCGTCATGCGCCATGTCATTGACGCGGGGGAGTGCCGCGCAGACGCCCCAGTTGGTGCTCGCGGCATTGGCCGCCACGGCCCGCGCGAGCTCCGTCGCCTTCTCCAGGCTTTGCCCGGCCGGGACGACATATTGGCAGAGATTGGCGCGCTCGCCTTCGGCTGCGTTCAGTGCGCGGCCGGTGAGCATCAGGTCCGCCATGCGGGCATAGCCCATCAATCGCTGGATCCGCACTGATCCGCCACCGCCCACGAAGATGCCGCGCCGCCCCTCCGGCAGGGCGAAGAAGGTCGTCTGATCGGCAACCCGGATGTGGCATGCGGCCGCGATTTCCAGCCCGCCGCCAATGCATGCGCCCTTGAGGGCTGCGATCCACGGCAGGCCACCCCGTGCGACCTGATCGAGCGGTCCATTCCAACGCCCGCGGGACCTGGGCGTCGAGGGTGCACCGGACTTGAGCCGCGCGGCGGCCTCGGCCAGATCGAGCCCGGCCGAGAAATTGTCGCCATGGCCAAACAGCACGCCACAGCGCGCCTCGTCTGCCGCGCGGAGAAAAGCGGCGAGAAGCTGGTTCATCACGTCCATGCTGATGGCGTTGCGCTTGTCCGCGCGATCGATGCCGACCAGCGCGACATTGCCATCCAGCTCATAGGTTACGAACTGCTCGCTCATCCCTGCCTCCCGTCAATCATCGGTGCGGGTGACGACCAGCGCGTCCACCGCCGTCACGCCGTCGCCCCGTGCGTGGGCGAAGAGCGGGTTGATGTCGATTTCGAAGATCTCCGGCCGGGTGAGCATCAGTCGGCCGATCAAGGCCGCCGTCCGCGCCACGGCGGCGACATCGACCGGCGGTGCGCCCCGGAAGGCGCCCAGCAGCTTCGCGCTGCGCAGCTTGCCGATTTCCTCGACGATATCCGCCTCGGCCAGATCGCAAGGCATCAGCCGGACGTCGCCGATCGCCTCGATCCAGATGCCCCCCAGCCCGACGAGCAGCACAGGCCCCCATTGGGGATCGCGCCGCGCGCCGACCACCAGTTCCAGTCCCTTGGGCGCCATTGTCTCGATGAGCACGCCGTCGAGCCTCAGCCCCGGCTGCGCGCGCGAAATATTGTCGTGCAGCCTCGCCCAGCCGGCCCGCAGCGCCTCGGCATTGGTGAGGTTCAGGATCACGCCCCCGGCCTCGGTCTTGTGGGCGAGCGCGCCTGCCTGCGCCTTGAGCGCGACGGGATAGCCGATGCGCGCCGCGATCGCTTTCGCCTCGTCCAGGCTCGTGGCCAGCCCGCCCTCGGGAACCGGGATGCCGATCGCGCGCAGCAGGGTCTTGCCTTGCCATTCCGGCAAGGCGCCCTTGCCCAGCACCGGCAGGCCCTCGAAAGGCGCGGGCATGACCGCCCGCTTTGCCCGCTGGAGAGCGCGGCCATGGAAGGTGGCGAGGCCGATTGCCTGGATGGCGCGCTCCGCCGAGCGGCTGAAGATGATGCGGTTCTCCCTGAGCGCGGCTTCGAATTCGGGCGCCAGTTCCGAATTGGGAAGCGAGAAGATCGCCGGCTTGCGGTGCTCCTTCAGTGCATCGATGAAATGGAAGCCATAGCTGAGTTGGGCCCGGGGATTGGCTTGCGCGATGCAGATGCACAGCGACCCGATCGCCGGGTCGTCGAGCAGGCCGCGCGTCCCGATCCCCGTCAGTTCCGGCTTCCACAACACTTCGGTGCCGAGATCGAGCGGATTGCGCGGGGGCATGAAATCCGGAAGCTGCGGGGTGAGATCGGCCACGATGTCCGGCGAGAGCGGGGGAAGGTCGAGGCCGATATCCGCGCAATAATCATGGGCGATGGCGACGAAGCCGCCAGAAAAGGTGACGATCCCCGGGCCATCGACCGGCGGTTCGGGATAGCGGGCAAGCAGTTCGGTCACGTCCACCCATTGCTCGAGGGTGTCGACCAGCGCCACGCCTGCCCGCGCGAGGTGGACGCGCATCATGTCATAGTCCCCGGCGAGCGCGCCGGTGTGCGATTGCACTGCCGCCTTGGCCTCGGCACTGCGGCCGGGGTGAATCATCACCACCGGCTTGCCCTTCGAGCGGGCGTAGCGTGCGGCGGCGAGGAAGGCCTGCGGATCGCGCACTTCCTCCAGATAGAGCGAGATCAGGTGCGTGGCGGGATCGTCGGCGAAGAATTCGATGAAGTCCGCCAGCCCCACCCCGGCTTCATTGCCGGTCGAGGCGAGATAAGCGACGGGGAGGTTCGCCGCCTCCAGCGAGGCGCGGGCAAAGGCCATCAGGCCACCGCTCTGGGAGACCATCGCGATCGCCGGGTCGGTCCGGTCGGGCTGGAGCTTCGGCACCTGGCGCGCGATCGAGAATGTGACCGCGAAGCCGTCGACGAAATTGGTGTATCCAAGGCAGTTCGGGCCGAGCAGCGCGACGCCGCCCTCGCGAGCGATGCGGGCCAGCTCGTCCTGTTCGGCGCGATTGCCGATCTCCGCGAAGCCGGAGGAAAAGATGGTCACGGCGCGCACCCCGCGCCGGGCGCAAGCTTCCAGCGCATCCTTCACGCCCGCTGCGGGCAAGGCGAAAATGGCGAGATCAATGCCCTCGGGCAGTTCGTCGACCGATGCCAGCACGGGAATGCCGTCGATCTCGCCGCCGCTGCGGCCGATGAGATGGATATCGCCGGCGAAGCCATTGGCCTGCAGGGCCCCCAGCACGGTGCGGCCGGCCGAGCGGGGCTTGGACGAAACGCCGATCACCGCCACCGCGCGGGGGCGCATGAGCAGTTCGACCGCCGCCTTACCAGTCGCTGCCTTGCGACGTGGTGCCTCCATCATGTCTTTCTCCTGTCCTTATATCGCTTGCGGCTTGCGGCGCGTGAACATCGCGTGGCCATTGTCGTGCAGCACCCGTCGGCGCTCGTCGGCATTCAGGGCGCTGGTGGAGGCCAGGGCGTCGGCCACCATGTCGGCATAGGGCCACAGGGTGTTGCCGCTGTCGGATCCCCACATGATTCGGTCCGCTCCGAAGATGTCGGTCGCGCGCCGCAGGAGTTCGGCGGGCGAATGAGCCTGCGCCTTCAACTCGTCGATCACGTTCGTCGTCCATTTGAAATGGACGTGGGGGAAGGCGCGCAACGCCAGATGCGCGGGCGCGACGTCGCCATTCACCAGCCGGCCGCAATGCTCGAGGATGATCGGGCAGTTTGTGAAGCGTTCCGCCAGGGTGCGGACCGCGCTCAGCGCCTCGACCGTTCCCTTGGGCGGCAGGAAAGTAATGCCGACTGGGATGCCCAGTCTGTCGGCGGTGGCCCACAGCCGCAGCGCGTCCGGTGAGTTCAACCATCGAATGTCCCGCGTGTCCTGGGTAAAGCCGGTAAGCCGCATCGCCGACACGCGCCGTGCTGCGACCAGTGCCTCCAGACGATCAGGGCTTGCGGGATTGCGTGCGTCCATGATGATCTCGGCATGGATCTTGTCCGGAAAGCGGTCGGCGAGATCGAGGACGTAGCTGTTATCGGTCTTGTAGACGCCGCTATACTGGACACCTGTGCCGGCGGTGACGCCGGACTGTGCCCACCAGGCGAAGACTTTCTCCGGCGTGCCTGGATCGCGCATGACGCGCGCGCGCGTCACTTCCTCGCCCTCGCGCGAATTGCGCGTGTCGATGGGATAATGCCCGATGTCGTTCGTGAAGAAGTGGATGTGGCTATCGTAAAGTTCGACGCCCGGCGCCCCCGGGTCGCCCGGCACCGCGCGCGCCGCGCAGGATAGGGGGAGGGCGCAGGCAAGCGCCATGATGTCACGGCGCGAGACGGGCCATCCGGCTTCCGTCATGCGTGGATCCCGCGCCGTCTGCGAAAAGGGCTCTGCGCGGCCGTGCCGGGCGTTCGTGGTATCGCTGGTCATGTCGTCCCTCGGGATCGTTCGTCGTTCGTGCCTGTCCGTCGCTCCGGCCGGCAGCGCATCAGGCCCGGAAGCTCTGATGCGCCGCCGGCGCGGATGACCGTCAGAACCTGACCTTGGCGCCCACCTCGAACACGCGCCCGATCTTGTCGTAGAGCTGGCCATTCACGGCCTGGCCCTGCGTGGCGTAGGGACTGACCGGCGGGTCCGTATCCAGCAGATTGTCGATGCCCGCGTTCAGCTCGAACCGGTCGGTGATCTTCACCGAGCCAAGCAGGTTCACATAAGCTGCCGCATTGATCGTGTTGTCGTTGATCGACAGCGCGGGGATGGTGTTGAACTGGTTGTCGTTCTTGCCCGCGCTGATGAAGAGCATCTGCGCCGTGAGGGAGAGGACGTCGTTGCTGTAGGTCTGCGAGAGATTGCCACGGAAGCGTGGTTGCGAGCCGAGGCTGCCCATGCCGTTCTCGCCGGCCCGATCGATGCCGTTGATGTAGGCATGAAGCGCATAAGTGCCGCTGAGCCGCGTGGTGAGCGCGCCGCTGCCGCCCAGGCTGAGCCGATAGGATAGCGCCAGGTCGAGGCCGCTGGTCTCGAACTGGGATATGTTCTGGATCGGCGCTTCCAGCCGGACGGGCGTCACGCCGTTCGCGGCGAAGGTGATGAAGCTGCAGGAGAGGGCATCGCCGGCGGTGCAGGCATTGCCGATATTGGCCGCCGACAGCGTGTCGATCGCATCCTTGAGGTTGATCTTGTAGTAATCGAGCGAGACCCGCAGGCCGGGGATGGCGCTGGGTTGGAGGACCACGCCGAGCGTGAGCGTGTCCGCCTTTTCCGGCTTGAGGTCGAGGTTGCCAATCGTCCGGTTCTGCGGAATGACTTCCGTGACGCCATTGACCGTCAGGGCCGTGTTGGTGAACGAGCCGGGCGAGAAAAGCTCGAAGATGGCAGGCGCGCGAATGTCCCGCGACCGGGTGGCGCGGAAGCGCAGCCCGTCGATGGGTTCCCAGACGCCACCGACCTTCCAGGTCGTCTGCGCCCCGGCGGTGCTGTAGTCGGCGTAGCGGATCGCACCGTTGAGATCGAGCGTGCGGGCGAAGGAGAGATCGCGCGCGAGCGGCACGATCGCTTCCAGATAGCCCTCGGTGACGCTGAATTCGCCGGAGAAAGGCACGGCATTGCCGATCGCGAACCGGCTGGCGGTGGACAGCGGCCCTGCGGTCAGGTCCTGCGTTTCCTTGCGATACTCGCCGCCGAACGCCACCGAGACGGGCGCTGCCCAGGTGGAGAAGGGCTCGCCGCGCACGTTGATCCCGGCCGCATGCTGCTTGTACAGAACCGCGTTGTAATCCGCGCGGTTGACGTAGGCCAGGCCGGCGGGATCGGACTCGCTGACGGCGTTCGGCCCGAAGATGTTCACCGGAACGCAGCCGGCCGCGAGCGGATTGGGCACTGCGCCGGGCAGTCGCGATCTGCAGACGATCTGGTTGGTCGTCGGATCGACGACGGCATCGACCGCCAGGTTCCAGAACACCGGCGAGAAATTGTTGGTGAAATCGCTGCGGAACTTGTTCTCGCCGTAGGAATAATGGGCGTCGTAATGCCAGGAGCCGCCAAGCGCGCCCTGCACGCCGATGGTGCCGTGGGGCGTCTCGTTCTTTACGATGAAGTTGATGTTGCCGACATCATAGACGCCTTTCGCCACCGTGATGGAGGTGAGAGGACCCCCGGGATGCGCGGCCATGGCATCCTTGACCGCTTGCGGCAGGAAGGCATTGTCGCTGCGGATGGTGAACCCGGCGAAGTTGGGGAGTCCACCCGTAAAAGTGCCCTTCGTTTCCGAATATCCGCCCTCGAGGATGATCTCCAGAGCGTCCGAGAATTCGAAGCTCGCCCGTCCGTAAGTGACGAAACGCTCGATGCCGGGCACGAGGCTGGAGCCCGCGTTGCGGCTCAGGCCCTCGCCGCCGAGCTGATAGGTGCCGTTGTCTATGGAGCCCTGCTGATAGGGGCGGATCGTACCGTCATCGTTGAACGTGTAGTTATTGAGGCTGAAGCCGGCCGGGCCCCTTATTCTGCCACCCACACCGTTGGAATTGAGCACATGGGGGGCGACGATGTTGGCGGGCAGCCCATTGGTCGCGAAATTCGGATTGGTGACCGTCATCCACTCTTCGCGGCCCCAGGCACGGCGGTAGAGATCCTCGATCTGGTCCATGGCGGCTGCTTCCGCAGCGAAAACCACATGACCCCGTCCATCGGCGAACTGGAAGCCGCCGACCGCGCCGAGCTTGTAGCGGAAATTGTCGCCCTGCTGGGAAATGCCCGTCTGCGCGGTCAGCTCCAGGCCTTCCATCCGCTTCCTGAGCAGGATGTTGACCACGCCCGCCACGGCGTCCGATCCATATTGGGCGGACGCGCCGCCCGTCACCACCTCGACCCGCTCGATCATGTTGGTGGGGATAACGTTGAGGTCGGTCGTCACCGGCACGCCGGTCGTGACTGCGGGGGCCTGCGGCACGATCCGCGAGCCATCGACAAGCACGAGGGTGCGCTGGCCGCCCAGGCCGCGCAGGTCGGCGGTCGACTGGCCGGGACTGGAGAAGTTGTTGGCATTGCCGCCCGGCGAGCGGGTGGCCTTGAACGCGGGTTCCTGTTGCAGAACCTCGCCCAGGGACACGGGCGACTGTCGTTCGATCAGGTCGGCACCGAGGACTGACACCGCCGAGGGCGCCGAGAAGCCGGAAGCCGCGGCGCGCGAGCCGGTGACGATGATTTCGCCTTCCGGGGGCATGTCCTGAGGTGACTGTGCGTCCTGACCGGCGGCGGGGGTGGTGACCATCATGCCGATGGCGAGCGCGACCGATGCCATCAGGTCGCGGCGGGTGCGCAGATTCCGACGGCGGCCGTGTTCAATCCCGATCATGTTTTCCTCTCCTGTTTCTTATGATTCTGTCGCCATGCAGCCGGACTCCGGCCGTAACAGCGCGTCCATTTTCTTATGTTTTTGGCGCCCGCAGGGACGCGGATGCCCACGCACCGGCATCAGCCGGGCGGAGGCGGCAGGGTGTGTCTCGGGTCCCGCAGGCAAACATGCCCCCCGGACCCCATTCTCCTACTGTTGCATCGCTTAATATCATCGTCAATCCCACAATATGCGAAATCAATCGAATCCTGTAATGCGGCAAAGCATCATTTTTGGTCGGTGAGACGCATCCAACAGCTTGCGAATCCGCGCCAAAGCTACATGAGTCGGGTGCCCTTGTACATAAATTAAACGATGCTATAAATAAACTCACGGATCGCGTGGGTTTTGGAACAGGATCCCCGACGTATGCTTAATCTGTAAGAATGATTTGATGGGAACGCCAAGGCCTTTCACCCATCAAGATTGTTATAAAAAACTGGTCTCTCGGACCGGCGCCGGCAGGCATATCCACCGTCGGTTGCCGCAAGGCTGCGTTCGTGTCCTGATAGCGAGAGATGCCGCCGAAGCGCCAGAGTGCATCGGATTTCGCTGCCTATAAAACAACATTTTTCGCATATTACAGGAAAAGCACTTTTCTTTCGATCCGGTCATCCGTATTGAAACGGGCAAGACATGCCTATCAAGGCTGCGGACAGGAGGGATGATGCTGGGAGCGGACCTGATTGCGAAGGCGATTGCGCGCCAGGGAGTTGGCACCGTTTTCGGTCTGCCGGGTCATCTTGAGTCGGTGTTCGGCGCGTTGCAGCGGGAAGGCATCCGGCTGATCCACATGCGGCATGAGAGCCCCTGCGTCCTCGCGGCCGATGCTTATGCACAGATGCGCCGTAGCCTTGGCGTGGCCTGCGTCACGTCAGGTCCCGGACTCGCGAACGCGGTGGGCGGAATCGCGTCGGCATTCGATAATTCGGCGCCCGTGCTCATCATTGCGGGCCGCAATCCGCTACGCATGCTCGATGCACGTCCGATGCAGGAGCTGGACCATGCACGGCTGGTCCGCTCGATCGTGAAATGGGCGCAGGTCGTGCATGATCCCTCGCGGCTCGGCGAATATGTCGAGATGGCGGCGCGCATTGCCATGTCCGGCCAGCCGGGGCCGGTCCTGCTCGAGATCCCGCGTGATGTCGCCAATGGCGAGGCGGACGATGCCGTCGCCGCTGCCTCGCTCGGGCCGGTGCTGCGCGCGCATCCGCCGGCGCCCGCGTCGGAAGACATAGCCCGCGCTGCCGCGCTCCTCGGCGATGCCGAGCGGCCGCTGATCGTGGCGGGGGCCGGCGCATACTGGTCCGATGCTGGCGCCGAACTGGCCCGGCTCAATCGCGAGTTCGGCATTCCCGTGCTACTCCAGGGCTCCTCGCGCGGGCTGGTCCCGGAGGACATGGAAACGGTCTTTCCCTGGCCCGTTGCCAGCGTTGCCGCGCAGCAGGCAGATGTTGTCCTGTTTGCCGGCTGCCGCATCGCAGGGGCGATCGGCTTCGGGACGCCGCCGGTATTTGCGGCCGACGCCCGCTTCATCCAGATCGACAACGACGCGTCCGAGATCGGTCGCGGCCGCCCGGTCGAAGCGCCTGTCGCCGGCGATTGCAGGCATGCGCTGGCGAGCATGGCGGATGCCCTGTCGGCACGCTCCCCGGCCCGGCGAGATGCGCGCTGGGTGAAGGCCGCCGTGGCGCCGAGGCTGGAGCGCATCGAGAGCGCGGGGCGCAGCGAGGAAGGGCAGGTCCACCCCCTGCGCATGGCGCGCGAGCTGGCGGCGCGCATGCCCGAGAACAGTCTGTTCGTCGGCGACGGCGCCAATTGCAACAACTGGTTCAAGGCAGTCCTGCGCTGTACGCACTCGCCGGGGTTCATCGATCACGAGCCTTTCGGGGCGATGGGCGTCGGCCTGCCCCATGCCATCGGCGCGGTCGCCGCCTTGCAGGAGGCGGGCGACGAGCGTCCGGTCTTCCTCGGCACCGGCGACGGCGCCTTCGGGCAGTATCTGGGCGAGCTGGCGACGGCCTCGCTGCACGGTCTGCCGATCTTCGTGATGGTCGCCAATGATGGCGCCTGGGGGTCGAGCCGCAACATCGCCCTGCATCTCTTCAACGGCACTTACGGGGTGGATTTCGCCCAGAGCGGCTACGAACTCGTCGCCCGGGGGCTGGAATGCCACGGCGAAATCGCGACCACGCCTGCGGAGGTCGGGCCGGCGTTCGACCGGGCCCTGGAGGCAGTCCGCGCCGGCCGCCCGGCGGTCGTGAACGTGCTGGTCGACCCCGATAGCGGGCTCGAGCGGCGCGATCCGCTGCTGCAGATGATTACGTTCAATCGCGTTCGCTTTGGCGGAGCCTGACAGGGGCTGACCGCCGAGGGCGTTCGCCTCCGCAGGGTGGCGCGGGATATCTCGGAGTTTTGCATGCTTACCAAGGAACAGAACGACCTGCTCACCCAGACCGGCCCCGGTACGCCGGGCGGCGCATTGCTGCGCCGCTACTGGCAACCGGTCGCGCTCGCCAGCGAGATTCCCCTGGGCGGAGACCCGCTCCCGATCGACATATTGAGCGAGGCGCTGGTGCTGTTTCGCGACGAGGATGGCCGGCTCGGGTTGCTCGGGCGGCACTGTCCCCATCGGGGGGCCGACTTGTCCTATGGCCGCGTCGAGGATGGCGGCTTGCGGTGCCTCTATCACGGCTGGCTGTTCGATGTCGGTGGCAAATGCCTTGAACAACCTGCGGAACCCAAGGGCTCCACCTTCAAGGACAAGATCTGCCAGAAGTCCTATCCGGTCGTCGAGCGGGGCGGCGCGGTCTTCGCCTATATGGGACCCGGCGAACCACCGCTTTTCCCGGCCTATGATTTCTTCGCCTATCCGCCCGAGCATGTCTTTGCCCGCAAGCTCTTCAAGGAGTGCAATTATCTCCAGGCGAACGAAGGCAATTACGATCCCGCGCATGTCGGCTTCCTGCATCGCTCCTCGCAGATGCTGAACAGGTCCGGCCTCGTCTTTGGCGACATGCGCAAGTTCGGCAGGGTGGACATATCGGACGCCGCCGTCGATCCTTTCTCCGTGCCGGCGCTCAAGGTCGAGGATGCCCCGTTCGGCATGCGCATCTTCCAGGTCCGCGATGGGGGGCCGGACAAAACCTATCTGCGCGTCACCACTTTCGGGATGCCCAATTTCTCGGTGATCGCCGGCCCGCAGGGCGGGGATGGTCATGTCGGCATCTGGCATGTGCCGATCAACGATCATGTGCATTGGCGCTTCGGCTTCACGCTGCGCCGCGACGCGCCCATCGCCCAGGCGCGGGAGACTGACGAGTTCGCCCCGTCGATCCGTCCGCGCGATCCCCAGTATTTCGATGGAGAGTTCCATCACCGGCAGCAATTGCGGAACCGCTATCTGCAGGATCGCAGCACATTTGCCGACAGCTATACCGGCATGGGCTCCCATTTCAGTGTCCACGATGCCTTCGCGACGGAATCGCAGGGGTCGATCCAGGACCGCACGCAGGAGCATCTCGGCCGGACCGATCTCGCGATCGGCGCGGCGCGGCGGATGATGCTGCGGGCGATCGCCGATGTGCAGGAAGGCAGGGATCCGGTCGGCGTCGTCCGCAGCCCTTCCGACAATGATTTCCGGGACATGATCTCGTTCGATGTGCTCGTCGAGAATGGCTCGGACTATGCCGAGGTGGTCCGCGCCGTCGCCGACGAGACCGGACGGACCCTGGCGTGAGCAGGCCAGAGATCAAAGGGGAGGGAAGCGGCCATGACCGACGATGAGCGCCGAGGGATCGAATGGGAATGCGCCCAGAACACCGTGCGCTTCTACAATCGCCTCGATGGCGCGCGAGGCGCCGAAGCCGCCGCCTTGTTCGCCGAGGACGGCGTCTGGTACAAGATGAACAGCGACGATGGCCATGTCGGCCGTACCGCGATCGCGCGATATGTGGATAATGTCCGCCAGCGAGGCAATCCGGACGTCCCGGAAGCGGATCGCAGGGTCTTCCATCTCGTCTGCAATCTCGAAGTGCAGGTGATCGACGCGACCAGTGCGGAGGTTCGCGCCAACACTGTCGTCATTCCCGGCAGCCGCGGCTCGGATGGGAGCGCCGGCTGGACGCAGGGGGTGAGCGCGATCTTCCCGACCGTCGAGCTCCACAAACGGACCGCCGAAGGATGGAAGATCGCATCCAAGCGCACCGAGCTGGCGATGCGCGTGAGAGCCCCCGGCTGAAGGCGATCAGCCGGCCACGGGGCGGCAGAGAAAGAAAACGAGATAACGGACAGGAGAGATGAGGGTGAGTAACGCAGTTCCACACGGGGTGCTCTACGACCGGCCCATGACGTCCATGCAGTTCGTGATTGTCGCGATCTGCTGCCTGACCAATATCTCCGATGGCGTCGATATCGCGGCGCTCGCCTTCGCGGCGCCCGTGCTGGTCAAGGACTGGGGGCTGAGGCCGGCGGTTCTTGCAACGCTGTTTGGCGCGACTGCGGTGGGCCTCGCGATCGGGGCCTTCTTCGTTGCCCAGCTTGCCGACAGGTTCGGTCGCCGACCCGTGACGCTGGTCGCGACCGGCACGATCGTGCTGACGATGATGCTGACCGCGCTCGCCACAAGCGTGCCTCAGCTGGCGGCCCTGCGCTTCACCACTGGCCTGTGCCTCGGGACGCTGGCGGTGACTCTCAACGTGATGGTGTCCGAGTTCGCCAATGCGCGCTGGCGCAACATATCGGTGGCGATCCTGCATAGCGGCTTCTCCATCGGCACGATGGTCGGCGGACTATTTGCGGCTGTGTTGCTCATGCCCTTTGGCTGGCAATCCATGTTCATCGCCGCCGGAACGCTGAACGCGATCGCGTTCGTGCTCATTCTGTTTTTGCTCCCGGAGTCACCTTCCTTCATCGTTTCGCGGCGCGACGGCCGGACGCTCGGGCGCCTGAATGGCGTTCTCAGCCGTCTCGGACAGAGCCAGGTCACCGAGGTTCCTGCCGTGGCGGTGGCGCGGGGCAAGGCCAAGGTTTCCGCCCTGCTGGCGGGTGCCAGGCGCAATTCCACATTGCTGCTCTGGCTTTCGCAGTTCGTTTTCGCCGTCATCAGCTATCTTCTGCTCAACTGGAAGCCCACGGTACTCGTCAATGCCGGGCTCAGTCCGGCCCAGGCGGGGATCGCGGGGCTGGTCAGCGGGATAGCGGGCATCGCCGGCCATATGGTCGCGGGCTATCTGTCGCGCGATGGCCGCGAAGTGCGTTCGACGATGATTTTCCTCTTCATGCTGTGCTTCGCGCTGCTCTGGCTCGGCTTGCAGCCGCCAATGGTGGGCGGGCTCATCCTCGCGGCCTCCTTCACGTCCTTCTGCAATGTCGGCGTGTTCACGGGACTGCTGCTCATCGGCCTCACGCATTATCCCGCTGCGGTCCGGACGGCGAGCGTCGCGATGCTTGTCGGCATCGCACGGCTGGGCGCCATCAGCGGCCCGGTCTTTGGCGGCCTGCTGCTCGAACTCGGCCTTGGGCGCGATGGCATGTTCATCGTGCTGGCCAGCATGGCACTCGTCCCGTTGATCGCCATGTACTTCGCGATGATGGGCTGGAGAAGAGCGCCGGCGCATGAGGATGTCGCGCGGGTCGCCGCTTGACCCGGGGCCTGCATGGGCCCGCTGAATGGCCAAGGAGGGGAGGACCCCATGTATACTGACTCGCAACTTTTCATCGATGGCGAATGGAGAGCGGGCGCCGACGGCCTCGTCCTGCCCGTCGTCAATCCTGCCGATGGCTTGAGGATCGGTAGCGTCGCCAAGGCGGAGCGCGCCGATCTCGACCGTGCCGCCGATGCCGCCATGCGCGGCTTCGCGCTGTGGCGCGATACCCCGGCCCATAGCCGCGCGGAAACGCTTCGCAGCGCCGCGGTGATCCTGCGCCGCGATGCCGAGATGTCGGCGCGGCTGATGAGCCTGGAACAGGGCAAGCCGGTCGCGGAAGCGCTGGGCGAAGTGCTGAGAGGCGCGGAATTCATCGACTGGATGGCCGGCGAGGCACAACGCGCTTACGGCCGGGTCATTCCGGCGCGGGGCGCGGGTGTCCTGCAACTTGTCACGCGCGAACCGGTCGGCCCGGTCGCCGCCTTCACGCCCTGGAATTTCCCGATCAACCAGGCCGTCCGCAAGATCGCCGGGGCACTGGCTGCGGGTTGCTCGATCATCATCAAGGGCCCGGAAGAGACGCCCGCGTCCTGCGCCGCGCTGGTCCGTGCCTTCGAGGAAGCGGGCACGCCGGCGGGCGTGATCAATCTGGTGTTCGGGACGCCTGCGGAGATTTCCGAATATCTGATCCCGCATCCGGCCATCCGCAAGGTGTCGTTCACCGGGTCCACGGTGGTGGGCAAGCATCTGGCGGCTCTGGCCGGTCTCCACATGAAGCCCGTGACGATGGAACTGGGCGGGCACGCGCCGGTGATCGTCTGCGCGGATGCCGACATTCCCGCCGCTGCGCAGGCGCTGGCCGCCTTCAAGACCCGCACCTCCGGCCAGTCCTGCATCAGTCCCACACGCCTGCTCATCGAGGCACCGGTTTACGGACGGTTTGTCGACGCCCTGCTGGCGGCGTTCGAGGGCGTGAAGATGGGCGATGGCGGTGATCCGGCGACGACCATGGGCCCCATGGCCAATCCGCGCCGCGTAGACGCGCTCGAAGCCCTGGTGGAGGATGCGCTCGCGAAGGGCGCGCGCTTGCACATCGGCGGCAAGCGGCGCGGTGAGGCCGGCAACTTCTTCCCGCCCACCGTGCTTGCGGAAGCGCCGGTCACCTCCCGCATAATGAACGAGGAGCCGTTCGGTCCCTTGCTGACCGTGCAACCCTTCGAGACGCTGGAAAGCGCGATCACGGAAGCCAATCGCCTGCCCTATGGTCTCGCAGCCTATGTTTTCACGGGCTCTCCGGCCAAAGCCCGGCATCTCTATTCGCGGATCGAATGCGGCATGCTGTCTGTCAATCACTTCGGGCTGGGTTCTGCGGAAACGCCTTTCGGCGGGGTCCGCGATTCAGGCTTCGGGGTGGAAGGCGGCGCCGAAGCCATCGAGCCCTATCTCCAGACCCGGTTCTACACGAGCCTCGAGCGTTTCGAATAGGAAGGCGCGCGATATATTCGAGCGAGGAACTGGCCTTTGGTTCTGGTCGGCTTGGATCGACAAGGCCCCGCTTCCCTGCGGCGAGGGCTTCAGAAGCGCCGCGGGGGTTGGCCGTCTCCGATGAGCGTGCGCGCGATCCCGACATCAGCCTCGCTTTTCCTCTGTCCTACACGCCCTCCGCCGTGGCAGCCCGGCCGGAGGCTTCTTCCCGTCGACGGAGACAGGACAATGCACAGCTCATTCCTATTGAAGGCACGTCATCATCCGGTCGGGCCGCACGGGCTTGCCGGGGCGGGCTCCGGCGTGCGCCGGACCGGGCCTGCCGCAAAGCTCACGGAAGCGGAAGATGACACCGACGGGTCGTCATCTTTGTAAACTTCCAGACCGCAGCATGGTGTTGGACGGGCTGGCGGCGTGGGGCCCCTCGCGCCGTCGGTCGCCCCATCCATTTCGTCCGTCGCCAGAAGGCCCGAGGGCGATTCGGACTGGAATTTGGTCCACGTGGCGGGGAATCTGAAGCGACGTTCGGTTCTGGAGGAACGGGAAGGGCCGTTTCCCGTGCGTCCGGTGCGCTAACCGATCCCGCTATTGGCCCGGGGCAGGCTGTCGATCACATGGGCTGGGGCTCTGGCGGCGCAGCCCATGTGCCGGTTCATGCCCTCAGTATCTCACGCGGATGCCGGTTCGGTAACGCCGGCCGAGCGTGTCGAAGAATGCAGGGTTGGTGGGGTAGCTCGACTGCACCACGCTCGCCGTCGACCCGGGCGCGATCGGCGGATCGGTATCGAGCAGATTGTCGACGGTGCCGAACCATTCCAGCTGCCTGCCATTGTCGCCGGACAGCAGGCGGACATTGAGGCCGAGCGTGAGATAGAAGCGGGAGGCCACGGTGTTGTCGTTGATCGAGTTGGGCAGGGTAGGATCATAGTCGGGGTCGTCGGGCCCGATGAAGGTCTTGTTGAGCGCGCCCTTGCCGATATAGCGCCCTTGCAACGTGCCGGTGAACGGCCCCTGATCATAAGTGACCGTGCCGTTCAGGATCAGCTTGGGCGAAGGATTGAAATCACCCAGGGGGGCGGCCGGGCCGCTCTGACCCGCGAAGTTGACGGGCGTGGAGCCCGGCGCGGCCTGGATGACCATGTCGTAGAGATAAGTGCCCAGCAGCCGGAAGCTGACCCGGGAATCGCTGCCGAACTCGGTGGTGTAATCCAGCTCGATGTCGAGGCCGCGCGAGGTGAACGAACCGACATTGATCTGGCGCGCATCCACGAAAGTGATGTCCGCCCGGTTCGCGACATTCGGATTGAATGTGATCCGGTCGCAGAACACATCAAGATTGAAGCATGTGTCGACGAGCTGCTGCCCGGCGGGTGTCGTCACGGCATCGGTGATCTTGATTGCGAACCAGTCGACCGAGAAGCGCAGGTTCCGCGTCGGCGAAACGACAGCGCCCACCGTCCAGGTATTCGCCTTTTCCGGCGTCAGCGCGAAGTTGCCGCCGGAGAGGATCGGCGTCGCATCGGCGGCGTTGCTGTTGAACGGATTGCTCACGCGACCGCGCGTCGTGGAGGGATCGGTCGGGATCTGCTGCTCGAACAGTTCGCGGAAACCGGCAGCGCGGATATCCCGCGAGCGGGTCGCGCGAAACCGCAGGCCCTCGATGGGCTCGTAGACGCCGCCCAGTTTCCAGCTCGTCATGCCCACCGACCTCGAATCGTCGGTCAGGCTGTCGGTGCTCTTGGTCGCGGTGTGGCGTATGGCGCCGTTCAGCTCCAGGAACTTGCCCATCGGCACGTTGCGCAGCAGCGGCGTGTTGAGTTCCAGGAAGCCTTCCGTGACCCTGATCTTGCCGGCATAGTCCAGCCCGAAGCTGCCGCCGAACTGGTCATAATAAGGCACGTCGCCATGCGTCACGTCGCCCTTGTCCGAGCGATGCTCTACACCGAGCGCCGCGGAAAACGGGCCTGCCCCCACGCCGTCGAACAGGGCGCCCTGAATGGATGCTGCCACGACATGCTGGTCATATTTGAAGTCCTCGATCGCTTCCCGCCAGGCATAGTCGATCGCCTCTTGTGAGAGATTGCTGGCGCCGAACAGGTTGATCGGAACGCAGTCGGCGGCATCCGGGTTGCCCTGCAGCTTGGCACGGCAGATGGGGTCGCCCGTGCTCGGATCGATCACCGCGTCGATGCCGAAGGAGAAGAAGCTGTTGACGCGCACATGGCTGAGCGACTGGAAGCGCGTGTTTCGGCCATATTGATAATAAGCGTCCCATGTCCAGTTTCCGAGGCCGAGTTCGCCGTTCACGCCCAGAACGGCACGGAAGGTCTTGGCGTCCGCCATGTTCATGTTGGTGACCTGGTCGTCGACGTCCGTGCCGACGGTGAAATTGTTGGAACCGACCAGCGCCCGGACGGCGGGCGTGAGGAAGGCATTGTCCGGCCGGAACTGCATCGTCGAGGTGGGGCCCGACGTGATTGCCATCGCCCGCGCCTTGCGTCCGCCATAAGAGGCTTCCAGGGTCAGCTCGGTCGTGTCCGTCAGGTCATAGCTGGCGGCGCCGAACAGGGCGAAGCGCTCGATGGGCGTGCGCAGATAGGCTTCCTCATAGACCGATGCGCCGTCGCCGCCGCTGCGCGGGCCCAGAGCGCTGGCCTGGGAATACAGGCCGGCATCGAACGGCACCAGCGCGGTGCCGTCCTCGTTCCACATCATGTTGCGTGCGGCCGGCGCCGCGGGGGCCGCGTTGCGGATCACGCTGGTCCTGGTCGTGTAGGCGAGCTTGGAATCCCGGCCGATCACATAATTGGGCTGGCCATAGGTGGGCGTGCCGGGCCGATTGAATCCGGACGTCACGCCGCCGACGATCACATTGCTGTTCAGGAACACGTCCCAGCTGTCGGCGCACCAGTCGCGGACGCGGGAACAGCCGCCGACTTCCTCGTTCTTCTGATATTCCGCGCTCAGCACGATGTGACCGCGGCCTCCGCCAAAGCCGGTGCCCGCGGCCAGCGCGGCGTGATAGGTTTCCCCGTCGCCCCGCTCGGTGATGCCGCCGTCGATCTGCCCCTTCAGGCCCTGGAACCGGCGATCGAGGATGATATTGACCACGCCGGCGATCGCATCCGAACCATAAGCGGCGGATGCGCCGCCGGTCACCGTCTCGACGCGTGAGATCAGCGTGGAAGGGATCAGGTTCACGTCGACCGCGCCGCTGTCCGAGGTGGGGACGAACCGGCGGGAATCGACCAGCGTCAGTGTGCGGGTGCCATAGAACGGGTTGAGGCCGCGCAGATTGGCATAGGTCGCCCCGATATTGGAGCTGGCGCGACTTCCGACGCCGGGCCCGGCATTGGTGTCGGACTGGAAGGCGGCGTTCTGCGGGATGAGCGTCAGGACTTCGCCCACATTGACGCGGCCAAGATTCTGGATGGCCTGGGCCGACATGACCGTCGCGGGCACCCGATCCTCGAACCCGTCGCGCTTGATACGTGAGCCGGTGATGACGATGAGACCCTGGTCCGCGGCTGCTTCGCCGTCCTGCGGCTGGGTTTCCTGGGCCGGAGCGGGCGAGGCGATGAGGGTCCCTATCGCCAGCGTGGCAGATGACATCAGCGCGCACCGCGTGCACCAGCTCCGCCGACCATTCTCATTGTTCCCAATCATGTCGCTCCTCTCCCTTCCTGTCGTTCTTGCTCTCGTCGCCTTGCGCGAACGGAGCGGTTCCCGGATGGAGAGGCATGTAATCCTGCCCCAGTCTGCGCTGGATGTCAGGAAGTCCGCATGGGCACGAGCTCAGCCGCGCATCACATGTAGCCGTGATGCTGGCGGGCCGAGGTGCCCGATCCTCTCCATGTCATTGCTGCGTCGCTTGGGGCGACGTTCGTCTTGTTATAATAGGAAAAAATGGAATCTCATATTATGCGAAACAAGCCGATTTCTGGCGAACCGCGCTCTATCGATGGCCGATGTACACCAAGCTATCCATGCTGTAAATAAATTACATATAGATATAAATATTCGCGAGTTGGAAGACGCATTCCGGGATGGCGTCCGCGAGGGGCATTGGGATAGGTGCGGAGATACGCTGTCATATCAGCATTGATCCTCTGTCCAACCCGCGCATGGCGCAGGACACAGTCCGGACAGCTCCAGACAAGGAAAAATTATATCCTTGGCGTAATTATGGTGCGTGCCGTGTGTGCGCGACGAGGCCGTTGCGTTTGAGGAAGCCCATCAGCAGCTTCGCGACCTCGACATTGTTGAGGTCGGCGAAGGGAAGATGCGTATTGCCCTTGAGACCGGCGCTGGCGAGTTCCAGCACCTCGGCATTGCCCCCATGCTGCCGGATCAATTCGACGAACCGGTGATTGGCAGGAATGGCCATCTGCGGTCCTCGCGGTTGCGAGAGATTGTCGCCCCACACCAGCTGGATGGGAATCCGCGCGAGTTTCCTGAACTGCTCGGCAGGCACATAGATCGGGCCATAAGGTCCGGCCGCCTCCCCTTTGTCTTCGCTGTCCGGCAGGACAAGGCCGACGCTTTCATAAGCGACGATCGCTTTTACATTGTCGCTTTCGATCGCGGTCAACATCGCGCGCACGCCGGCTGCGGAATTCGTGACGAGCACGACAGGCCCGGTCCGCTCCAGGGCTGCAGCTGCCGCCTTTGCCTGGCGCCTGATGTCGGCGACGGTGTCGAATTCCTCATAGCGGCCGCGGATGGCCTGATTCCATGCCTCGGCATCATCGACCGGGAACTGAATACCCGGATGCCATGTGCCGAATGCAGGGCCGAAGCGCCAGGACGTGAAGCTGCGCTGGTCCTGCCCGAATGGCGCTGTGACCTTCACCTCTTCGCACGGCAGGTTCGCACGTCCCACGCTGGGGCCATCCCAGAGATAGACCGGGAAGCCCTTGCGCAGGAAGATGCTCTGGAATCCCTCGCCGCCGTCCCAGCGGTTCTGCCAGACATGCGTGCTCGAACTGTGCCAGAGGAACAGTCCGACGGTCCGGGGCGTGGGCGGGATCTGATATTCGACATAGCCATGATCGCAGACGGAGGAATTGGCCGAATCGCCGATCGAAGTTCCGCCCGCTGCGAACGAGCCCTGGCGCGCGATCATGATAGGCGCAGGCCCGGGGGGCAGCTTCCGGGCCGATGGCGCGCCGAGGGCAATGGGTGCCGCGAGAAGCGCGACCACAGCCGCGGCCAGACCCGATGATCCCTTCAGAATGTGCATTCTCTGCCCCTCTGCGCTAGCCACTATCTGCTTCCCCGCGGCGGCCCAGCGAGCCGCGATCAGCCCTTCTAGGCGGACTCCCTGCCAGACGGAAAGGGTTGAATTAAATCGGACTATAATATGTTGTTGCTCTCCTGCGATCATGCTAGCCACTCGGCCAAAGAGCTGGACCACAGCCGGGATCACAGCGAGGAGAGGACGGGATGGGCGCGGACGAACGGTCAATCGATTCAGTGCTGGAGCGCCCGGAAATGGGCAGCTATCGCTGGGTTCTCTACGCCCTTTGCGGCTTGCTGATGGGGCTGGAGGGTTATGACGCCTATATCGTCGCCAATCTGGCGCCCTTCATTGCACGCGGGCTGAATATCTCCATTCCCTCGATGGGCTTCGTGTTCACGGCGCAGGCGGCCGGCATGGCCGTGGGGTTCTACACCATCTCCATGCTTGCCGATCGCCTTGGACGGCGCAACATCATCCTCATAGGCTCGACGCTCTTCGGGCTGCTGACGCTGGCCTCGACGATGGCCGGACATCTTGAGCAGTTCGTGATCGTCCGTTTCCTGGCCTTCGGGGCGCTGGGCGGCACGATCCCCAACATCGTTGCGCTGCTGGCTGAGTTCATGCCGGAAGCGCGCCGCCCGCGCTTGCTGACCTGGATCTTCATCGCCCATGGGCTGGGCGCCTCGGCGGCGGGCCTGTTCGGCCCAAGCTTCGTGCAATATCATAGCTGGGAAGCGGCGTTCTGGGCGGGCGGCGTGCTATTGCTGCTGTTCGTGCCGCTCCTGTGGCTGCGGCTGCCGGAGTCCTGCCGTTTCCTGCTCATCCGCAATCCGAGTGATCCCCGCATCGGCGAGATACTGCGGCGCATCGACCCGGGCTTCAGCTTCACGCCGTCCACGCGCTTCACGACGACGGAGGTCAAGGCCGAAGGCCTGCCGCTGGCCGGCCTGTTCCGGGATGGACGCGCGCCGATGACATTGCTGCTCTGGCTGGCGATGGGCAGTGCCTTGTGCGCCACGGCGACCATTTCCGCCTGGAAGCCGAGCTTCCTGCATGTGCTGGGCGGCCTCGAAACCGCGACCGCGACGCGCATGTCCGCCGTCTCCGCTTTCGGTGCGATGGTGGGCCCGGTCATGCTCACGCTGCTGATGAAGCGGATCGGCGTGCCGCTTGCGCTCGCGCTCACGCTCATTCTCGGTTTCGTCGCGATGACAATGCTGGCGCTGGTGGCGCAGATCAATGCGCTGGGCTGGGTGCTCAGCTTCGCGTTCGGCCTGCTGGTGATCGGTGCGCAGGCGGGGCTCAACTCGCTCGCGGCCTCCAGCTATCCCACCTCGATGCGCTCGACGGGCATCGGCTGGGCCGGCGGCATCGGGCGCATCACCTCGATGATCGGACCGGGGCTGGGCGGCGCCATGCTGGCGGCCGGCTGGGGCGCCTGGACGATCTATACCGCGATTGCCTCGCCGCTGGTGGTGGCCGCCGTCGCGATGCTGCTCTTCTACCGGCTGAAGGCGGGCACGGCGAGGAGAGCGCCGGCTACGGCGCCGGCCTGAGGGGGAGGGCAGGCGCCCCGGTTGGGCGGCGTGTGCGCAGGCGTCATCCTGACGCCGACGCCCGACCGCCCAGGCGGCGCGAATGCATTCCGGCTTGGCCGGGAGTCCGCTATCGAGGTCGACTTGATAGCGAGCGCCATGGCTGAATTGTTGTGGGGAGCGACCGTAGCCCTCTCCCCTTCAGGGGAGAGGGTTGGGAGAGGGGAGGTCGCACGCTGGCTGCTCGCCCCCTCTCAACTTCGGCTACTCAGCACGCTGACAAGCCTCCGTTTCTCTCCCCTCAAGGGGAGAGAGCAACAGCAGCAATGGCGTCGAAAAGTGTCCAGACCACCCAGAATCCCCCGCTCCGGCCCCCCAGAACGCAGGGAAGCCGGTCACGTCCGGGAAGTAACCCCCCCGGGCACGACCGGCCTCATCATCATGGCGCCAGCGCTTCAGGCGGAGATCGTCTCCGCCGCAGTCTCGTTACCAGGGCACTTGGCCCTGATCGCCGAACAGTCCTCCGGTGGGCCCATCCTCGCCGATCAGCGCGAGGCCTATGGCGACAGCCGCGCCTTCGCTGGGTGGGCGGCCCTTGCCGTCCGAGAGTTCGGTGGCGCACAGTCCCGGATTGGCCGCATTCACTTTCACCGCGCTGTCCAGCAGCTCGTTGGCGAATTGCACCGTCACGGCATTCACCGCAGTCTTCGAGCTGTTATAGGCGAGCAGGCGGCTGAAGGAGAACGGCGCGTCGCGTCCGCTCGTGAGCTTCAATGAAGCAAGGCCCGTGGACATGTTCACGATGCGTCCCTTCGGCGCAGCGCGCAGAAGGGGGAGCATGGCCTGGGTGACCGCCACGAGGCCGAAGACGTTCGTTTCATAAGTCGCGCGCAGCAGGTTCACGTCCGCCGCACTGGGCGGTACGCCATGCTCGGGCGATATCGCGGCGTTGTTGACCAGGATGTCCAACCGCCCCGGTCCGTTCTCGATCTGGCGGGCGGCCACCGCGATGCTGGCGGCATCCGTCACGTCGATCGGCAGGAACTGCACGTCGAGACCTTCGCCGCGCAGCTTGCCTGCCGCCGCTTCGCCTGCCTCTGCGTTGCGCGCGCCGAGCAGCACCGTCGCCCCGGCTCTGGCGAGGCCGCGGACAATCTCGAACCCGATCCCCTTGTTGCCCCCGGTGACGAGCGCCACCAGACCCGTCGCCTCAGACATCGAACGGCGCCGAACGCGGATAATTGTCGATGTAGCGCAGGAACTGGCCGAAATATTTGTCGGTGCGGATCAGCGCGCTTTTCCCCACGCCCCGGAACCGCAGCGAGAACAGGATCGGCTCATCCTCCCCATAGAGCTTGTGCATATAGTCGATGCGGCTCTGGAGCTCCGCCTCCGCACCTTCCGGCCCGAGCTCCTCGGCCTGGCTCTTACGCATGGCGACGACGAAAAAGGCATCCGACCAGCCGGGCGCGACTTGCGAGCTGCCGGCCATGAAGTAGCGCTCCGTGCCGTCGCCGAGCCGGGTGTGCGCGGTCAGCCAGGTGCCGCCATAGAGCTTGGTGTCCGCGACGCGCGTGGCGGTCTCCTGTCGTACGACGATCAGATAGTCGCCGAAGTCGACACTGGTCGGATGCGCGTCGGCAATGCCGTGCACGGTCTTGAGATGCTGGAAATCCACGAGATTGGAGGAGCCGATCCAGCCCTCGATCGGGCGCAGGCCGCGATGGAACACGCGATAATAAGCGTCTTCCTCGGCGAGGCCGGGGAGCTCGGGGAGATCGAACAGCGGTTCCTCGCCGTTGAAGGCCCAGATCATGCCCCAGCGCTCGGCTGCCGGATAATTGTAGATCCGTATGGCGCGGGGAATATGGTCCTCGTCCGGAATCTCGACGCAATTGCCTTTCGGCCCGAACTTCCAGTGATGATAAGCGCACCGCACCGCGCCATCCGCCAGGCAGCCCTTGGAGAGGTCGGCGCCTACATGCGGGCAGTATGCGCTCTGCACGACCGGCCGGCCCTCGGGATCACGATAGATGATGACGCGGGTGCCCAGGAAGTCCCGGCGAACGATCTCACCAGCCGCCAGCTCCCCGGCCAGCATCAGCGGATTCCAGTTCTTAAGATAGGTGCCATCATGCACCTTGCCATATTCGCGACCCGTGAATGGCGGAGACGGCAGGATGGCAGCAGTTTCGGCTTCAGACATTCGACTCTCCTTGTCGGCGCATGACTAGCATGTCCGAAAGAGGCCGAAAAGATTTTTTATAGTCGAGTATAATTATGGAGCGGGGTTCGCTGTCTTTCCTGCTCCCGCCGTCACGCCGATGCCGTTCAGGATCAGCTCGCGCATGAAGGCCTTGTATCGCGCCGCGGCTTCGTCGGGCGTTTCGCCGGCCGCGAGCTGGGTGCGGTCGAACAGGCGGGAGGCATGCTGGAATTGCTCGCACAGACCCATCACGGCGAGGAAAGTGAAATAGGGGTCGATCTCCTTCAGCGAGCCTTCCTTGACGCCAGTGTCGATGATGGAACGATAGATATCGAGCGTCTTGGTCATCCAGACGTTGATCAGTTCCGTGGCGAGGGGATCGGCATTGCCGATGATCTCCACCATGAGCCGGTGGTAGAAGGGATTGACCAGCAGGAAATCGACCATCGCATCGATGCGGATGGCAAGGCGCTCCGGCGCAGAACTCGCATCGACCTCGATCGCGGCGACCGTATCGCCGATGTTGCGCGAGAGCATCCGGGCGACGTCCACCAGCAAGCGGGTGCGGTCCACGAAATAATATTTAAACAACGTCAGGTGCACGCGCGCATGGCGTGCGGCCATGGAAAGCGAAAGCTTCTCCGGCGGGACCGTGCGCAGGAGTTCGGCCGTCTTCTCGATCAGCAGGTCCTTGCCGATGCGCCGCTTGCCCACTGGCCTGCCGATGGCGCGGTTGGCCTTGGCGGGGCGGGCTGTCTTGGTTGCGCGCGCGGTCGTCTTCCTGCTCGATGTCTTGCCGGACTCGCCATCTGCTGTCTTCTCTTGCGTCACTTGCTTTCCGGTCCTGTTTCTTGGCGCGCTGAATTTGCCGCGTGGTCGCTGGGCGCTGCCCGATGAAACTGTTCCACTACCGTGTCGGGGGTGCGCGGGCAATCGCTCGCGCGGCGATTTCCGCGGATCGGCGGGAGGACCATATCAGGCATTTCCATCCTGCAGCGTGACCGCTATTTAGAGATGAGTTTAAATATGGAGAGGCGCTCTATGATGGCAAGTGGCGGGCTGCGGGTGGATACGCATGCCCACATCTATCATGATGCCATGCCGCTTGCGCAGGATGCTTGGCACCGCCCGGTCGGGGAAGCGCCGCTGGATGCCTATCTCGCCTGCCTGGATGCGCACGGGATCGATCGGGCCGTGCTGGCGGCGGTCAGCCTGTTCGGCGATTACAATGATTATGCGCTGGAAGCGGTCGCTGCCCAGCCGCGCTTGCGCACGACCGTCATCATCGATCCCGAAACGGACATTTTCATCCTGCGGGAGATGGCGAAGGCGGGCGTGGTCGGTGTGCGCCTGCAATGGCGCAGCACGCCTCACCCGCCCGATCTCGACTCCTTCGCGTGGCGCAAGTTGTTCCGCCGCGTGGCCGATCTGGGCTGGCACATCCAGCTGCACGACAATGGCCCCCGGCTGCCGGACGCGATCGCGGCGATCGAGCGGAGCGGCGCACCGATCGTGATTGACCATTTCGGCCGGCCCGATGCGGCCCGAGGCGTGAATTGCCCGGGTTTCGTGGCGGTGCTGCGCGCGGTCGAGCGGGGCAATTGCTGGGTGAAGATGTCCGGCGCATTCCGGCTGGGGCCGCCTGCCATGGTTCGGGAGTTGGCTGCGGCGTTGCTTCGCCAAGCCGGGCCGGAGCGGCTGTTGTGGGGCAGCGACTGGCCGTTTGCGGCGTTCGAAGGTCAGGTGGCGTATGCCGATACCCTCGCCTGTTTCGAGCAACTGGTGCCGGACGCCGCCCTGCGTGCGCGCATCCACCGCACGGCGGCGCGCTTCTATTTCGGCGAGGAATAAATTATAATCAAATTGAAATTATCGCTCGAAAGCGATAGAAGCCGGTCATACCGCGAAGAGGGAGCGAGAGGATGAGTGCTGGCGAAAGCTATCGGGAAAGGCTGCGCGCGCCATTGAATTCGCCCGAATTCCGGGGTGCGCGAGCGCGGCGGTACGAGCGGACGGTCGAGAGCGGCATGGTGATCGAGCGCGACGTGCGCGTGCCCACCCGGTTCGGCTTTGATATCTTGATCGACCTCTTCCGCCCCGCCGGGGCGCAGAGCGATCTGCCGGTGCTCGTGGCCTGGACTCCTTATGGCAAGCATGATCCGGCGCCGCTGGCGACGCTCTTTCCCACATCAGGCGTGCAGGCCGGCTGGATGTCCGATTACACCATCTTCGAGGCGCCCGATCCGGTCTACTGGACGGCGCGGGGCTATGCCGTGATCACGGCGGATGTGCCCGGCACCTGGTATGCCGAGACCGATGCCGGGTTCTTCACGCCCCGCGAAGCGGAGGCACATTACGACCTGATCGAATGGGCCGGCACGCAGGACTGGAGCAACGGCAAGGTCGGGCTTTCCGGCGTGTCCTATCTGTCGAGCTGCCAATGGCGCGTCGCGGCGCTCCGTCCGCCGCATCTCGCCGCCATCAACATCTGGGAAGGCTGGTCGGACACATATTCGGAGATCGTGCGCCACGGCGGCATCCCCGAGACCTATTTCTGGCCCTATATCCAGACGCGCTGGGGTGTTTCGGACAGACGGATCGAGGATCTGTGGGCGCTCACCGCCGAGCACCCGCATTTCGATGCATATTGGCGCTCCAAAGTCGCGGATTTCGGGGCGATCGACGTACCGGCCTATATCGTCGCAAGCTGGACGGACCATGGCGTGCACACGCGCGGGACCCTTGAAGGCTTCAAGGGCCTTTCATCTCCCCGCAAATGGCTGGAGATCCACGGCAGCAAGAAATGGGGCTATTATTACGAGCCGCCCTCACAGGCGCGGCAGGCCGCCTTCTTCGATCATGTCCTCAAGGGGGAGGAAACGGAACTGGCGGAGTGGCCGCCCGTCCGCCTGCATGTGCGCGACCGCTATGCCGTCGCCACGATGAAGTCCGCGCGCGCATGGCCGGTCGAGAACACCCGTTACGAGCGGCTCTATCTGGATGCCGACACGGCGCGCCTCAGCCGCGACACGCCGGCCCGGGTGGCGCAATGCGATTATGATCCGCTCGATTTCGACGGAACGGCCATGTTCGATTTCCCCATCGCGCAGGACGTCGATCTGGTGGGTCATATGAAACTGCGGCTTTATGTCTCCACGGATGCGGGTGACGATCTCGATCTCTTCGTCGCGGTCGAGAAGCTCCGGGCGGACGGGACGAACGAAGGCTTCGCGCATTGGGCGGTGTTCGAGGATGGGCCCGTGGCACTTGGCTGGCTGCGCGTGTCGCGCCGGGCGCTCGACACGGCTCGGTCGACCGAGCATCAGCCGGTGCTTGCCAATGACCGCGACGAGAAAGTGGCGCCGGGCGAGATCGTCGCTGTCGATATCGAGATACTGCCCTCGGGCACGCGCTTCCTCGCCGGAGAAACCCTGCGCCTGATCGTGAAGGGCAGGGACATCTACAATCATCCCAAGCCAATGCTTTACATGCGCCACGAGGACACGGTGAATGCCGGGCGCCACCGGATCTACACGGGCGGCGACACACCATCCTATCTACTCATCCCGGTCGTGGAGCTGAGCGATGCGGCATGATCCCTGCCTCCATCCGGTGCCGGACATGCTCGAATATGGCGTGAGCGCGTCGGGCTTCATGCCGGAGCAGCCGTTGGCGGACATTCCCGCGCTTCTCGCCGAAGCGCGGGCGGGGCGGCCGTTCATTCTGGTCGATGACGAGGATCGCGAGAATGAGGGCGACGTGGTCATCCCGGCCAGCTTCGCCACCGCGTCGGTGGTGAACTTCATGGCGCGGCATGCGCGCGGATTGATCTGCCTCGCCGTCGCGCCCGGGATCGCGCGACACCTGCGGCTCGAGCCCATGGTGCGCACGAACGGGAGCGTTCACGGCACGGCTTTCACTGTCTCGATCGAAGCGGCGCGCGGCGTCACCACCGGCATTTCGGCGCATGACCGCGCCCATAGCATCGCCACCGCAATCGCGCCGGATGCCGAGCCCGCCGATATCGTCTCGCCCGGCCATGTCTTCCCGCTTGTCGCGCGGCCGGGCGGCGTGCTGGAGCGGCCCGGCCATACCGAGGCGGCGGTTGATATCGCGGCCATGGCCGGGCTGATCCCGGCCGGGGTGATCTGCGAGATCATGAACGAGGATGGCACCATGGCGCGCCTGCCGGACCTGCGCTGCTTCGCGCGGCGCCACGGCATGCTGATCGGCGCGATCAACGATCTCGCCGCCTGGCGCCGAAAGTCTCAGGGGGCGTGAGCACGGTGGAGACGGAGAGCATTGCCCAGTCCCTGCGCGCGGGGCTGCGGCGGCTGGCCAAGGCGGTCGTCGTCATCACGTGCCGCCACGCGGACAGGCGTTTCGCCATGACCGCGACGGCAGTGAGCGAGCTGAGCATGGATCCGCCGTCGCTGGTGATCTGCGTCAACCGCTCGGCCAGCCTCGATGCCCCGCTCTCGCTCGGTGCAGGCTTCTGCGTGAATATCCTGCGGGCCGACCAGCAGGAGATTGCTGCCATTTGCGCTGGCGCCGTGAAGGGTGAGGCGCGTTTTGCCGTGGGCCACTGGCAGGGAGAGGCGACGGACAGCCCATGGCTGGAGGACGCGCAGGCGAGCTTTGCCTGCCGCCAGGACGGTGCCTTCGATTATGGGACGCACCGGATGATCATCGGACGGGTCGAGCGGGTGCGCCTGCACGGTGAAACCGATCCGCTTGTCTATGTCGACGGGCGCTATAAGCGCGTGGCATAGCAGGTGACATGTCGTTGAGGATGCCCGAACCGGACGGCGCCGTGCTCGCGCGTCGCACGCAGATCGCGGCGTCGTTGCGCGCGCTGGTGCCGGACGTGCGCGTCATCGATCATCCGGACGAGCTGCGTCCCTATGAATGTGACGGGCTCACCGCCTATCGCCAGCCGCCAATGCTCGTGATGCTGCCGGAGACGACGGCGCAGGTTTCGCGCATCCTTGGCTGGTGCCAGGCGGAAGGCGTCAAGGTCGTGCCGCGCGGGGCGGGCACGTCCCTCTCCGGCGGTGCGCTGCCTCTCGCCGACTGCGTGCTGCTTTCGCTGGCGCGCTTCAATCGGATCCTGTCGGTGGACTATGATGATCGCCTCGCCATCGTGCAGCCGGGCGTCACCAATCTTGCCGTGACGCAGGCGGTGGAGGACCGGGGCTTCTATTATGCGCCCGACCCGTCGAGCCAGATCGCCTGTTCGATCGGCGGCAATGTCGCGGAGAATTCGGGCGGCGTGCACTGCCTGAAATATGGGCTGACGACCAACAATGTGCTGGGCGTGGAACTGGTGCTGATGAGCGGTGAGATCGTGCGCCTCGGCGGGACGACGCTCGATTCGCCGGGGTTGGATCTGCTGGGGCTGATAGTAGGCTCCGAGGGGCTGCTCGGCGTCGTCACCGAAGTGACGGTGCGGATATTGCCGAAGGCAGATGCGGCACGTGCGCTGCTCATCGGTTTCGCGGCGGTCGAGGATGCCGGCGCCTGCGTGGCGGCGATCATCAGCCACGGCATCATCCCCGCCGGCATGGAGATGATGGATCGCATCGCCATCCATGCCGCCGAGGCGTTCGTTCATGCCGGCTATCCGCTCGATGTCGAGGCGCTGCTGATCGTGGAGCTGGATGGGCCGGAAGCGGAGTGCGGCTTTCTCGTCGGCGAGGTGGAGCGGATCGCGCGGGCCAATGGCGCCGTGCTGCTGCGCACGTCCGGCAGTGAGGCGGAGCGCAATCTCTTCTGGGCGGGGCGGAAAGCAGCCTTCCCCGCCGTGGGCCGCGTCTCACCGGATTATTATTGCATGGACGGCACCATTCCCCGCCGCCGCCTGCCCGAAGTGCTCAGCCGGATGGCCGCGCTTTCCGAGCAATATGGGCTGGGCGTGGCCAATGTCTTCCACGCCGGCGACGGCAATCTGCATCCGCTGATCCTCTATGATGCGAGCAGACCGGGCGAACTCGAAAAGGCCGAGGCATTCGGCGCGGACATCCTGCGCCTGTGCGTGGAAGTGGGCGGCGTGCTGACAGGGGAACATGGTGTGGGCGTGGAGAAGCGCGACCTCATGCCCGAGATGTTCACGGCGCTGGATCTCGACCAGCAGCAGCGAATGAAATGCGCTTTCGACCCCGGGCAATTGCTCAACCCCGGCAAGGTCTTCCCCACACTGCATCGCTGCGCGGAGCTGGGGCGGATGCATGTGCACCGCGGCGCCCTGCCTTTCCCTGAACTCCCCCGCTTCTGATGGCGGTCCTTGCCCCCGCGTCGCTGGATGAACTCGCCATGATGGTCCGCGAGGCGCTTGCCTCGGAGACAAAGCTGGAGATCCGGGGCGGGGGCAGCAAGGCGGGCGTCGGCGCGCCACGCGATGCCGCGATCCTGGACATGCGCGGGCTGAGCGGCATCGTCGATTATGATCGGGCTGAACTGGTGCTGACCCTGGGCGCGGGGACCCCTCTGGCGCAGGTGCAGGCTCTCCTTGCCGAGAATGGCCAGATGCTTGCTTTCGAGCCCTTCGATCACGGCCCGGTCTTCGGCGCGCCGCCTGGCGCCGCCACCATCGGGGGCGTGGTCGCCGGTGCCATCTCGGGCTCGCGGCGGCTGAGTGCCGGGGCCGCGCGCGACCATCTGCTGGGCTTCACGGCGGTCTCGGGGCGCGGCGAGATCGTCTCGGGCGGCGGCAAGGTGGTGAAGAATGTGACCGGCTTCGATCTGCCCAAGCTGATGGCCGGAAGCTGGGGCAGGCTGGGCGCCCTTGCCGAGATTTCGCTCAAGGTGCTGCCCGCCCCGGCCGCCACGCGGACCTGCGTGCTTCGCGGGCAGGATGCGCCCATGGCGGCCGCGGCCATGGCCCGGGCGTTGGGATCGGCCATCGCGCCGGCGGCGGCTGCCTATCTGCCGGGGGCGGCGGCGCAGACCGTGTTGCGCATCGAGGGCTTCGGCCCATCACTCGACGCGCGCTGGTCGATGCTCGAGGCCATGTTCGGCCCGGTGGAGGCCGCGCCGGACGCTGTCTGGGATGGGCTTCGTACGCTCGCGCCGCTGCCGCGCGAGGGCGCGCTGTGGCGTCTCTCGGTGCCGGCCCGGCATATGCCCGCGATCGGCAACGCGCTGGAAACGGCCGGCGCGCCCTGGCTGGCCGACTGGGGCGGCGCTCTGGTCTGGACCGTGCTCGATGATCCGGCGCTGGCTCGGCGGATCGCCGACGAGGCTGGCGGCCATGCCATGCTGTTCCGCGCCGATCCGGCCGTGCGCAGCGCGGTGCCGGCCTTCCATCCGCAGCCGGCAGTCAATGCCGCGCTGGAAGCGCGCGTCATCGGCGCTTTCGATCCCCTTGGCGTCTTCGCGACGGGGCGATTCCAGGGAGACGTCGATGCGCACTGATTTCACGCCCGAGCAACTTGTCGAGCCCGGGATGCGCGCCTCGGAGCAGGCGATCCGCAATTGTGTGCATTGCGGCTTCTGCACCGCGACTTGTCCCACTTATGTGCTGAAGGGCGACGAGCTGGAGAGTCCGCGGGGCCGGATCTATCTCATCAAGCGCATGCTGGAAGACGATGCCACGCCGGGTCCGGAGACGGTGGCGCACATCGATTCCTGCCTCTCATGCCTGTCCTGCATGACGACCTGCCCTTCCAGCGTGAATTACATGCAGCTGATAGACCATGCGCGCGCGCATGTCGCGGCGCGTTATCGGCGGCCCTGGCATGAGCGGCTGGCGCGCTGCATGATCACCGCGACCTTGCCTCATCCGGGCCGGATGCGGATCGCGCTCGGGCTGGGGAGGCTCGTCTCGCCGCTCGCCGGCGCCATCGCGCGGATCGGGGCATTAAAGCCCGTCGCGGCGATGCTGGGCATGGCGCGACAGGCGCAGCCGCCTGGCGGTGCGCCGGCCGACATCGTCCCTGTCCCGGCCGTGCCGCGCATGAAGGTCGCCTTGATGCGCGGCTGCGCGGAATCGGTGCTGCGGCCGGATATCCGGGCTGCCGCGGTGCGTGTGCTGCACCGCGCCGGCTGCGCCGTGGTGGACGTGGAGGGGGAGGGCTGCTGTGGCGCGCTCGTCCATCATATGGGCGGAACCGATGACGCGCTGGCCGCTGCGCGACGCAATGTGGATGGCTGGACGGCAAGCATCGTGCGCGACGGGATCGAGGCCATTGCGGTCACGACCTCGGGCTGCGGTTCGATGGTCAAGCATTATGGCGACCTGCTGCGGGACGACCCCGTCTATGCCGAAAAGGCACAACGGATTTCCGCGATGGCGCTGGATATTTCCGAACTGCTGGTCCGTCTGGCGCCGCCGCTGGCCGCGCCGGCCCCGCTCACCATCGCCTATCATCCGCCCTGCTCGCTCCAGCATGGCCAGTCGATCCGTGCAGAGCCTGTCCAGTTGCTCGAGCGAGCCGGGTTCCGGGTAGTGATGCCGCGCGAGGCGCATCTGTGCTGCGGCTCGGCGGGAACCTACAATATTCTCCAGCCCGATACCGCTCGCGCTTTGGGTGCACGCAAGGTGGGGCATCTCGCGGCGTTGGGGGCAGATGCGGTGGTGACGGGCAATCTGGGCTGCATGATGCAGATCGGCCAGTCCTTGCAGACGCCTGTGCTGCACCTTGCGGAATTGCTCGACTGGGCGAATGGCGGGCCCTTGCCGCGCGCGCTCGCCGAGGCTGGCCGGCCGGACTAGGCTGGTTCGTCGTACGAAGATGGAGCCGACGCCCTGGCGCCGGCTCTCGTCATTTCCCGATCGCTCAGACGCGACCGCCGCTGGCCACGGCCTTGTCGATCGCGCTCTGATTGGCGCCGCTGAAGGCTTCGCGATTTTCGTAGACCCAGTCGAAGGAACGCTCGCGGCGCGCGTTGGTGCGGTTGAAGCGAGGCATCACATAGCGCATCAGCAGCTCGTAGGACCGCTTGGTCGCCTCGAAGTCCATCCAGTTCGTGCCGGTCAGCAGCAGGCAGCCGAAACCGCCGGTGCGATCCCACAGCTCTTCAAGATAGGCCACGGCATCGTCGGGCGTGCCGACCAGCCCGCCGCGTGCGGCAAGGATCTTTTCGGGATCGTGGCCGCCCTTGGCGCGCGTATCGGCATAGGTCTTGGGATTGAGCGCTTCGAGATAGGACAGCCAGGGCTCCAGCCCGAAGGACATGGCCTTGACCGCATCGGCACGCGATTCCGCGAGGTGGAAGGAAACGACCACGCGCAGATTCTCGCGATCGAGGCGGTTGCCATATTCGGTGCCGGCTTCCTCGGCCACGGCCCAGCTCGCCTGCACGTCGCCCGCGCCATGAGTGAGGATGCCCATGCCATAGCGGCCGGCAAGGCGCGAACCTGTCGGCGTGCGGGAGGTCGCGACCACCAGCTGCGGCCGGGGGTGGCTGTACGGCGCGAGCTGCAGGTTCGCGTTGCGCAGCGTGAACCAGTCGCTCTCATGGGTGACGATCTCGCCGTCGAGCAGCCGGGTGATGATGTCCACGCCCTCGACCAGCCGGCTCCGCTGCTGCTCGGGCGCGATGCCGAGCATGGCCGCGTCGGAAACCAGCATGCCGGGGCCGAAGCCGAACATGGCTCGCCCGCGCGTCTGGTAGTCGAGCTGCACGATCCGGTCCGCGACCATGTAGGGATTATGGTAAGGCACGGAGATCACCCCGGCGCCGAGCATGATCCGCGAGGTCCGCTCGGCGGCGGTGGCGATGAACAGTTCGGGCGAGCCATAGATCTGCATGCCGCCGGAATGATGTTCGCCCATCCAGACTTCCGAATAGCCCAGATGTTCGAGCCACTGCACCAGCTCAAAGTCCCGCTGCATGCACAACGTGACATCCTCGTCATTCCCGTGATGGGGGGGCAGGAAAACACCCGTCCTGACGCGACGATCCTCGACCAAGCAACTTCTCCCTCATGATCCGTCTTTGCGGCGGCGCGCAAGGACACCTGTCCTCCCAATATGCCGATCGACCTGACGTGGCAACAAATTTATAATCGACTATAAAAATATGAAGACGTGGGAGCCGGTGGAAGATTGGCCGGCATGAGAGGATTCGGAGGTCATTCACGTCCCTGCTGTCTGAATAGCTTACCCTCACACGAGGCGGCGGCCATCCCCAGTCCATTCAAATAAATTATCCGATATATTGAATTAATTTACAGGAGTTGCGCGGGGTCAGTTCGCCCGGCTTTCGATGGCCCAGCAGCCGTCGATGAGCGGGTGGGCCTCGCCCGGCGTGAAGCCGCCTTCCCGCAGGAGCGCATGGAACTCCGCCAATGTCCGCTCTCTTCCGCTGATCGGCATCATGACCAGGTCGGTTCGCATGACCGACTCGTCCTGCGGCGTGATCCGGTCCGCCACGATCCGTTCGACGATGATCGCGCTGGCGCCCGGCGCCAGTGCCGCGCGGCAGTTCGCAAGGATATGGCGGCAGTCCGCATCGGGCCAGTCATGCAGGATATATTTGATCACCAGACAGTCGGCGCCGGCAGGCACGCTTTCGAAGAAGCTGCCGCCGACAAATGCCGCCCTCGCGCCCACGCCGGCCTCGTCCAGATAGCGCAGCGCACCCTCGCCGATCGCCGCGAGATCATAGATCTGCCCGCGCAGATCGGGATTGGCCCGCAGGATCTCGGCCAGCACGGCACCATAGCCGCCGCCCAAGTCGATGACCTGGCGATAGCCGGAGAAATCCAGCGTGCGGACGAGCGCCTGCGCAATGGCACGCGATTGTTCCGCCATGGCGCGGTTGAAAGCATCGGATGCGGCAGGGTCGGCATGCATGCCCTCAAAATCGCCATTGCCGCGGCCGGGCTTACCGGTTCGCAAGGTTTCCCCGATCGTTTCCAGCGATTTCCAGATCCTGTCGCCCCAGAGCAGTGCCATGCCGCGCAACGAATCCGGCCGGTCCCCCCGCAGGCGCTCGCCCGGCCCCGAAGCCGTGAAGACGTCCCCTCCCTGATGATGGCAGAGGCCCAGAGCCGCCAGTGCCCGCAGGATGCGCAATGTGGTTTCGGGATGGAGGTCGAGTTCGCGCGCCATCTCGCCGGCCGTGCGCGGCTGCGCATCGAGCCTGTCGATCAGGCCGGCGCGAATGCCTTCGCAGATCAGCCGCGTGCGCCACGCGCCGGTGATCGCATCGACGATCTGCCTGGTTTCCGCTTCGCTTCCCATATCCTCTCCCTCCTGTTCTGTAATTTATATTGATATATAAATAAGGGATGGTCAATCGAGCTGAGCGGCGAAACGGATTGACAGGAGCCCGGATCGCGCGGGGACATTCCGGTTCGAAGCGCTCGTCCAGTCGCCAGAAGGTCAGACAGGGGAATCGGAGGCTCGGACGTTTCTCTCCTGTCGAGAAGCGGAGCCGGCGCTGGGCCGGCCGATTCGCGGCGCGGTGGCGAGGCCGCTGCCAGGAGGCGGAAGGGTAGAGACGGTCCGTGCGAGCATTCAGCGATGGTCCGGCCATGCCGTTCCAACAGAGCGCTGCGCTCTGGAAGTTTACAAAGATGACGATACGTCGGTGTCATCTTCCGTTTCCGTGACCTTTGCGGCTGTGCCCGTGACGCGGATGCCAGAGCCTGTCCCGGTGAGCCCGTGCGGCCTGACCGGATGACAAAAGTCCTTCAACAAGAATGAGCCGTGCATTGCCCTGTCTCCGTCGATGGGAAGAGGCGTCCGCAGGGCTGCCACGGCGGAGGGACTGTAGGACAGGGAAAAGCGAGGCCCAGAGGCAGGGCGTGCATAGTCGCCCGAACCGGCCGGTCCCCTCCGGTGCCATCCGCCCCCGCAGGCGGGAGCAAGGCTGTCGGGCCGGGATCGATGGTGTCCGAACGACAAAGCTCAGGAAATCCGGGCCAGTCCGTTCCCTCGCATTGGTCCATGCCCCCGGGGTAGCCGGGCAAATCTGCGCGGTTCGCCTGGACGGCATCCCATTCGAACGATGAAGGCGTGGGAGCCACCCGAGCAAGGCTCCGATCGACCCCGGTTACGCATCCGCGCCGCCGGGGGGGCGAAGACCGCCGTCCGTTCCTTCAATATTCAATGATAGTAGAATATCTTGCGATGGCAAATCTGTCTCGCTATGCACGACGTGCAGGTCGAAGCTCCTCTGCTCACGGCGAACGTGATCCAAGAAGGAGTGCCCTGGAACGAGGAGAGGCGGCGTGAGTCAGGCATTCTTCGCGAGGCGCCCACGGCTTGGAGCGCGATGTGCGTCCGTTCTGGCGATCCTGCTCGCCGCCAGCGGCGCGGCGGCGTCCCAGGCGGAGGAGGGCCGCGACCCGCTGCGCATTTCCGGCATGTTGCAAACCATCGAACTGGCGCCCGTGCATGTCGCGGCCGACCGCATCTACCCGGGTGGCGCCGCGGTGCGAAATGGCGGCATCCCCATCCTCTTCCTCCCGCCGGAAGAAAAGCCTTCGCATGTCGCGACCCATGCCGAGACCCAGGCGCTGCGCAATTCGCTCAGCCGCCCGGACTTGCGGATCATCCTCACGGTCGCGCGCGGGCATTACCGGATCGTCGCTCGCCGTTCCTCGGGCATCGAGACGCTGGCGGATCTGCGCGGCAAGCGCATTGCCACCATGGGGCCGACCTCGGCCGGCTTCTATCTGCACAATGTGCTTGCGTCCGCCGGATTGTCCGAGGCGGACGTACGCATCGTCAACGTCCCGCGCCCGCAGGAGATTTCCCGCTCCATCATCGCGAAGGAAGCGGATGCGCTGGTCATCTGGGAGCCGGAAATGCAGCGCGCGGTGGATGCGCTGGGCGACGACGCGATCCTATTCCAGCCGGACGTGGGCTATGACGAATTGTTCAATCTCAATACCACTGCGGGCAATCTGGCCGATCCGCACCGCCGGGCGCAGATCGTGCGTTTCGTCGCGGCGCTGATGCGCACGTCGCGCGAGGCGAAGGCGGACCCGACGCTCGCGATCCAGATGGTGGCCGACAAGACGGGCTATCCCGTCGACCTGATCCGCAAGGCCTGGCCCCACCACAGTTTTCCCGCGGCGCTCGCGCCGGATCTGCTCGACGTTCTCGTGCGGGAGGAAGCGTGGCTCGCCCGGCAGGAAGGCCGGCCCGCGCGCGATCGGGACGCGCTCGCGAGACTCATCGATCCCAGCGTCGCCCGCGATGCGCGCGCGCTGCTGGAGCGTGAACCGGGCTGACGGAGCCCAACTCGGCGGACCAGTCAGGACCCTGCGCAATCCGGTACATTACCGAGCGCCCCGCGTGCTCCAGCCGCTAGAATGGGCCGGGCAAGAGCGGACAGGAGACGGACATGGCCCAGAAAATGCGCGCGGCGATCTTCATAGAACCCGGCCGGATCATCCTTGGCGAGAAGCCTGTCCCGGATGTCGGGCCGCTGGATGCGCTCATCCGGATCACGACCACCACCATCTGCGGAACGGACGTCCACATATTGAAGGGCGAGTATCCGGTGGCGAGTGGGCTCACCATCGGCCACGAGCCCGTCGGCGTGATCGAGAAGCTGGGATCGGCAGTGACCGGCTATGTGGAGGGGCAGCGTGTGATCGCAGGCGCCATCACGCCCTCGGGCTGGTCCAACGCGTCGCTCGATGGATGCCATGCCCAGTGCGGTGCCGGCACGCGCCATGGCTGGAAGGCCATGGGGGGCTGGCGCTTCGGCAACACGATCGATGGGGCGCAGGCGGAATATCTGCTGGTGCCCGATGCCATGGCAAATCTCGCGCCGATCCCTGACGGGCTGACGGACGAGCAGGTGCTGATGTGTCCCGACATCCTCTCGACCGGTTTCAGCGGCGCCGAGTCGGGCAAGATCCGGATCGGCGACACGGTGGCCGTGTTCGCGCAGGGGCCGATCGGGCTTTGCGCCACGGCGGGTGCCCGGCTGATGGGCGCATCCGAGATCATCGCGGTGGAATCGCTCCCGGCTCGTGCCGCTATTTCGCGGAAGATGGGCGCGGATCATGTGGTCGATTTCACGAAGGAGGACCCGGTCTCGGCGATTCTCAGGATCACCGGCGGCCGGGGCGTCGACGTGGCGATCGAGGCGCTCGGTACGCAGGCGACGTTCGAGGCGGCGCTGCGGGTGCTGCGTCCCGGCGGCACGCTGTCGTCGCTCGGCGTCTATTCGACCGATCTGACCATTCCGCTGGACGCCTTTTCGGCGGGCTTGGGCGACAACAAGATCGTCACGACATTGTGCCCTGGCGGCAAGGAGCGCATGCGCCGGCTGATGGCCACGGTGGAGTCCGGCCGGGTCGATACCGGCGCACTGGTCACGCATCATTTCGGGCTGGATGATATCGAGACCGCTTATGATCTCTTCGCGCATCAGCGCGACGGCGTGCTGAAGGTGGCGATCCGTCCCTGAGCAAAGCCGGCGGCGGCAGAGGCTGGCGGGGCCGGTGCCGCTGCTGGCCCTTCAGTCGCAGCAGGGCATGTAGGCACCGGAGGCGGGGTTCAGGCAGATCAGCTGATCGCGTACGTCGGTGACGCCGGGGGTCTCCCGCGCGATGGCGCTGATCGCACGGTGCGCCTGCATGGTCGGTACGATCCCGAGAAGCTGGACGGTTCCCTTGCAGACGCGGGCCTTGGTCAGCACGCCGGCAATGCCTTTCTCCCTGATCGCAGCGGCGATCTTCTCGGCAATGGCGTGGTCCGCCTCGCTGCACCACTGGCGCGATGCCGACAGGATCTCCGCCAGCGCGGCATGATAGCGGTCGAGCGCCAGGTTGCCGGAGACATTGGCGCGCAGGGCGGCTTCGATGGCGCGCGCGATGTCCGGATCGAGACAGACTTGGTTGGGCTGCGTCATGGGTCACCTCCCCTGCGAGTCCTGTGGGCCTGCTGTCGGCCATGATGATCATGGGCCGGTGCGCGGCCAGCGTCCTTGACCTCGATCAACCGTCATGCCCCGCAGGGCAGGGTCATCGCAGATAGGCCTCCGTCGCGTAGCGCCGCATCATGCGCTGGCTGTTGAAATAGGCGGCAAGCTTGCTGATCGACTGCTTCATCATCCAGATCCACCGTTCCCGGTCGTCATGGAAGAGCGGCAGGACGGTCCCTTCGAGCTTCCCGAACAGCTCGTCCGCGTGGCGTTCGCCATCCAGGTCGGTCCTTGAGCCGATCGCCCAGCCGGTCACGCCCTCGATGCATCCTTCCGCCCACCAGCCGTCCAGCACGCTGAGGTTGAGCACGCCGTTCACGGCGGCCTTCATGCCGCTGGTCCCGGATGCTTCCATGGGCGGCAGCGGTGTGTTGAGCCAGATGTCGGCGCCCGCGACCAGCAGCTTGGCGATGTCGATGTCGTAATTGGGCAGGAATGCCATGGTGATCTGGCCTTTCATCCGCGCGATATGGTCATGAATGTCGGCGATCAGGCGCTTGCCTTCCTCGTCCTGCGGGTGGGCCTTGCCCGCCATCACGATCTGGAAGGGGCGGTTGCGGTGAATGGCGAGCAGGCGCTCCATGTCGCTGAAGATGAGGTCCGGCCGCTTGTAGCCGGTCATGCGGCGCGCGAAGCCGATCGTCGGCAGGTGGGGGTCGAGCGACACGCCGGTGCGCTCCAGCGTCAGCGTCACCAGATCCGCCCGTGCGGCTTCATGCGCTTGCCAGACGGCCTCGTCGGGAAGCTGGTCCGCCAGCGCCAGCACTTCCGGCTCATGGGACCAGTGCGGCAGAAGTGACGCGAACAGCGCGGCGAGGCGCGGATGGGCCCAGGTGCCGACATGCACGCCATTGGTGATCGCGCGCACCCGGTAGCCCGGAAACATCCGGGCCGTCGTCGCGGCGTGGCTTCGGGCAACGCCGTTCACATAGCCGCTCAGAGCCAGGGCCAGCCGCGTCATGTTGCATGTTTCCTCCCCGGCGAAGCGCTTGAGCTCATCCACGTCGATGAAGCCGTCGAGCGTGCGGTGGACCAGCTCGTAGGGGAAGCGGTCATGCCCCGATTCGACCGGGGTATGGGTCGTGAAGATGCAGCGCTCGATGACCCGCTCGGCGTCGTGGCGCGTCTGCGAACTGTCGGTGCGATCGCTCCGCCATGGGTAGCGGCGCAGCAGCTCGATAGTGAGGAGCGCCGAATGGCCTTCGTTCATATGGTAGCTCTGTATGTCGAAGCCGAGCGCCTGCAGGATGCGGACGCCGCCAATGCCGAGCACCGATTCCTGCCGCAATCGATAGTCCTGTCCGTCGCCGTATAATGCTGCCGTGATGGCGCGGTCGGCAGGGTCGTTCTGCTCGATGTCGGTATCCAGCAGGATGACGGGGACCTGCGTTCCCAGCGGCGATTCCTGGATGTAGAGCCACGGGCGGATCCAGACCTGCCGTCCCTCCAGCCGAATGGCGATCATGGCATCGAGCGGGACGGTCCATTGCGCGGGGTCCCACGGATCGGGATAGTCGATCTGACGGCCATCGGCATCGATCTCCTGGCGCAGATAGCCTGCCCGGCTGGCCAGCGAGACGAAGACGACCGGTATCTGGAGATCGGCGCAGGAGCGCGCGGTATCGCCGGCCAGCACGCCCAGACCCCCGCTATAAGTGTGCATTTCGGCCCGCAGCGCGATTTCCATGGTGAAGTAGGCGATGTGCGTGCTGGCCAGGAATGAATCGAGAGGATGTGTCATCGGGCGCTCCGTCCGGCGGGAGGCTGCCCCCGTTCCGCGCGCCGGTCCTTGCCCTTGATCAAAGCGGGCGACGCGCAGCGATATGCCGAGCCACCGTCCCTTCAGGCTTGGTCTGTTCCTGCTGGCAGACTGATGTTCCTGTTGTCAGACCTGCGAGATTCGGCTAGCAAAAGCGGGGGCTGGCCGGGGAGCAGATCGGCGATGTGGGGACGTCTGATGCTGCATTGGGGGCAGCATAAGCTCAAGCGCGCCAACGTGCTTTGCGAGGGCCGCATCGATTTGCGCGGCAAGCCGGTCGATGTCCGCAACGAGGGGTCGATCACGCTGGGCGAAGGCGTGCGGATCTTCGGAACGCTCGATGCCGTGGGCCTCATCGCGGCGAAGGGCGGCGCCATCAAGGTCGGCAAGCGCGTCCTGCTCAACACCGGTGTGCGCATCTATGCCGAGAGCGCCGTCACCATCGGCGACCATTGCCTCATCGGCAACAACAGCGTGCTGTGCGACGCCAATTTCCATGCCGTGCATGAGGGCAGCGCGGCATCGGTCCGGCCGATCACGCTGGGTCGCAATGTCTGGCTGGCGCGCGGTGTGGTGGTGTTGCCCGGGGTGAGCATCGGGGACCATGCCGTGATCGCGGCGGGATCGGTTGTCGACCGGGACGTGCCGGCCAAACAGCTCTGGCGAGGCAATCCTGCCACTTATGTCAAGGACGTGCGGGCGAGCGACAGCTTCGTGAGGCGTTGACGGCGCGGCCGGCTGGCTTCACGGCAGGCGCATCTTCGTCGATAAGGCCCGGCATGAATCATATCGAGATCATCGAACGGCAGCGTGCGGCGCTGCATGAGGCCGTACGGCCCTTCCTCCGGCAGGGGGACTCCTATGCGCTGCTCGACTTTCCCGATTACGCCAATGTGGGTGACAGTGCGATCTGGCTCGGCGCATCCAGCCTGTTGAGATCGCTGGCGGGCCGGGACGCGTCCTATGCCGCCAGCCATAAGGATTTCTCGCTGGACGCGCTGGTCCGCCACTGCCCGCAAGGGCCGGTGTTCATCATCGGCGGCGGCAATTTCGGCGACATCTACCCGGCCCATCAGCAATTGCGCTGGACACTGCTTCGGCATCTGCCGGACCGGGTGATTGTCCAGCTTCCGCAGTCCATCCATTTCGATGGGGAGGAGGGCGCCCGGGAGACGGCGGCGGCGATTGCCGCTCATGGCCAGTTCCATCTCATGGTCCGCGATCGCGCCAGCGCGGCTTTCGCGCAATCGCATTTCGATTGTCCCGTGATCCTGGCGCCGGATTGCGCGTTCGCGCTCGGGCCGCTGCCCCGCCCGGTGACGCCGGATCGTCCGCTCGTCCTGCTGCTGCGCAGCGATGGCGAGCAATCGGGGGAGGAATATGCGCCGTTCGACAGCCTCGGCACGACGCCCGTCGATTGGGCGCGGTTGCCGGCGATGCCGGCGGATGTGTGGCGGCAGGCAAAGTGGAAGGCACTGCGCAGCGGGCGTTGGTCCCGCATGGCTCGCCACATCGAGGTGCTGAATGCCCAGGCCCGCTGGCGGCTGGATCGCGGGCTTGCCTTGCTGGCGGCGGGCGAGACCGTCATCACGGATCGCCTGCACGGCCATATCCTGAGCATCCTGCTGGGCATCCCCCATGTCGCACTGGATAATCGCACCCGCAAGGTGAGCGCTTATCATGCCCTCTGGCTCGAAGGGCTGGACAATGCCTGCGTCGCCGGTGATGCCGCCACGGCAGTCGTGGCGCTCTCGCGGCTGGGGAGGGAGTGAGATGCGCACTTTCTGGAGACGGGCCGCCCAGACGATCCTGATGTGCGCCGGCGCCATCCTGTTCCTGTCCGGCGCGATTGCCCTGATGCGGCAGTTTCCGGGCTGGGAGCCGGCCATCGGGGGGATGGCCGCCGCGCTTTCCCTTGGCTGGACGGCGATCGTGCTGCGCCTCGTCCCGCTCGACTGATGCGTCGGGGAAATGGCCGCGGCTCCCGGCATCGGCTGATTTCCGCTTCGTAACACTTTGCGACAATTTGCCGCTGGACGAAGGCCCCGCCCGTTCCCCATGGATAGAGCCATGAAGCGCATGTCCTCGTTGCTGGCGGCTGTCATCCTGCTGCCTTCCTGCAGTGCCGGCCCCGCGTCCCCTCCGCGCAGCGCGAGTGCGCTGGGGGTTCCGGATGGCTGGTCCGTCACGGCGGCGTCCGGCGTGGAAGATCTTACGGCTTGGTGGCGCCGCTTCGATGATCCGGTGCTGACTGGCCTCGTCGAGCAGGCCGCGGCCTCGAACCTCGATATCGCCCAGGCGGTCGCCCGGCTCCGTCAGGCGCGCGAGGCGCTGGTGGTGAGCGGCGCATCCCTGCTGCCGAGCGTCAACGGCTCGGCCGGGTTCAGTCGCACCGAGCCGGTGCGCGGTGGTGGCTCGACGATCACGCTGCCGGACGGCTCGGTGACCACTATCGACGGCGGCGGCCGGAGCAATTTCTCGCTCGGGCTGGATGCCAGCTATCAGGTGGACCTGTTCGGCGGGCTGCGCAGCGCGGTCGCGGCGAGCCGCGCGCAATATGAGGGCGCGGGCTTCGATTATGCAGCCGTGATCCTTTCCGTGGAGAGCGAAGTCGCGCGCAACTATGTACTCGCCCGGGCGCTGCAGGCGCAGATCGCGAACGCGCGGGCCAATCTCGCCATTCAGGACGACAATCTGGAGATCGCCGGCTTCCGGGTGCAGGCGGGCCTGGTCTCCTCGGTGGACGCCGAGCAGGCGCGCGCGAGCCGGGCGCAGACGGCCGCCACACTACCCGCGCTTGAGCAGCAATATAATGCCGCGGTGTCGCGTCTCGGCGTGCTGACCGGGCAGGCGCCGGGCGCGGTGAAACCGGTGCTGGAGCAGCCCACGCCTATTCCCGACGGGCCGGACGATGTGGCGATGGGTATTCCCGCCGATGTGCTGCGCCAGCGGCCGGACGTGCGCTCCGCCGAGAGCGCGCTTCTTGCCGCCAGCGCGCAGATCGGCGTGGCGCGCGCGCAATTGCTGCCCTCGCTCAGCATCGGCGGCAATCTTGCGTCCAATGCGAGCAATGCGGGCAGCATCCTGGACACCATCACTGGCGGCCTCTTCGCCAGCATCGGGCAGGCGCTGTTCAGTGGTGGCCGGCTGCAGGCGCAATATCGCGCCAGCCGGGCGGCGGCGGACGGTGCCTTCGCGGCTTACCGGTCGGCCGTGCTGTCCGCGCTGGAGGATGTCGAGAACGCGTTCGTGGCGCTGCGTGCCGCCCGGGAGCGGGAAGGGCAGTTCGCCACCGCGCTCGATGCCGCCAGCGCATCGGCGCTGCTGGCGCGCGACCAGTATCGCAGTGGCCTCACCGATTTCACGACGCTCAATGCGCAGGAAGCCGCACTCGTCTCCGCGCGCAACGGCCTCGTGCAGGCGCAGGCGGACAAGGCGTCCGCGCTCATCGCTCTTTATGCGGCGCTTGGCGGCGGGTGGGATTCATCCGCCGCGCCCGTTGCGCCGGCTCCATCCAGATGACCGGGAACAGGATCAATGGCTGACCAAGACCTCGATGCCTTTCTGGGCGTGAAGCCACAACCGGCGTGGCGCCGTCATCTGAAATGGGTCCTCCTCGCGCTGGGCCTGCTCGTCCTGTTGTGGCTCGCGCTGCGCTTTTTCGGCGGTTCCGACGCGCCGCGCTATGTCACCACGCCGGTCGAGCGCGGGCACCTCGTCACGACCGTCTCCGCGACCGGCAAGCTCGCGCCAACCAATCAGGTGACGGTCGGCTCGCAATTGTCGGGCCTCGTGGTGCGCGTGCTGGTGGACGTCAATGATCGGGTGGCCGAGGGCCAGCCGCTCGCGGAGATCGATCCCGAGCAGATCGAGGACCAGATCCGGCAGGGCCGCGCCCAGCTCGCCGCGAACCAGGCGCAGGTCGGGCAGGCGGAAGCGACGCTGGCGGAAGCCAAGGCGCAACTTGCCAGGCTGGAGGAAGTCGCCCGGCTGTCGGGTGGCCGCGTGCCATCGGGCACGGAGCTGCAGGCGGGTCGCGCCAACATGCAGCGCGCGCAGGCGGCGCTCAAGGTGGCGCAGGCCAATGTGCTGGCCAGTCAGGCGTCATTGTCGCAAAGCCAGACCCAGCGCGCGCGGGCGATCATCCGCTCGCCCGTCTCGGGCGTCGTGCTGGCGCGTCAGGTCGATCCCGGCCAGACCGTGGCGGCGTCGTTCAACACGCCCACTCTGTTCGTCATTGCCGAGGACCTCTCCAAGATGAAGCTGGAAGTCGCCATCGACGAGGCGGATGTCGGTGCCGTGAAGGAAGGGCAGAGCGCCACCTTCACCGTGGATGCCTTCCCCGGCAGGACTTTCCCGGCGACGATCACGCGCGTCGACATCGGCTCCAATCTCTCGGCTTCCACGGCGAGCGCTTCCTCGACGACTGCCTCGACCGCAGCCACGAGCAGCCAGGTGGTGTCCTATGCGGCGGATCTCTCCGTCGCCAATGCCGAGCTGGAGCTACGCCCCGGCATGACCGCCACGGCGGACATCGTGACGTCGGACAAGCAGAATGTCCTGCTCGTTCCCAATGCCGCGCTTCGCTTCACGCCGTCCGTTCCGGTGGCCGGGCAGAGCAGTGGCATCACCGGCGCGCTTTCGATCGGTCCGCGCCGCCGCAACAACACGGAACGATCCGTCACGCTCGAGCGCGGCGCGGTGCAGACGGTCTATGTGAAGGGCGAGGACGGGCAGCCGCGCGCCGTGCAGATCACCACCGGCGACACGGACGGCACACGCACGGAAGTGCTCTCGGGCGACCTCAAGCCCGGCATGGAAGTGATCGTCAGCCAGCTGAGCGGCGCGGCGGCAGCGGCGGCGGGCGGGGCATCGCGGCGGGGAGGCGGCGGTGGCTGATCCGCTCGCGCCCCCCGGGACGTCAGCCGATCCCTTCATTTCGCTGCGTGGCATCACCAAGGTGTACGGCGCCGGGCCGACCGCCTTCCAGGCGCTGAAGGGCGTGGATCTGGACGTGGCCCAGGGCGATTTCGTCGCGGTCATGGGGCCGTCCGGTTCGGGCAAGTCCACGGCGATGAACATCATCGGCTGTCTCGACGTGCCGACCAGTGGCGCCTTCCTCTTCAGGGGCATCCATGTCGAGACGCTTACCCAGGACCAGCGGGCCCTGCTGCGGCGGCGCTATCTGGGCTTCGTGTTCCAGGGCTTCAATCTGCTCTCGCGAACCTCGGCGCTGGAGAATGTCGAGCTGCCCCTGCTCTATCGCGGCGACCCGAAGACGCAGCGGCGCGATGCCGCCATGGCCGCGCTGGACAAGGTGGGGCTGCGCGAATGGTGGGACCACACGCCCGCCGAGCTTTCCGGTGGCCAGCAGCAGCGGGTCGCGATCGCGCGTGCCATCGTTACCAATCCCGACGTGCTGCTGGCCGACGAGCCGACCGGCAATCTGGACAGTGCGCGTTCGGTAGAGATCATGGAGCTGCTCGCCAGCCTCAATCGCGATGCCGGCATCACCGTGCTCATGGTGACGCACGAGCCGGACATGGCCGAGTTCGCGCGCACGATCGTCCATTTCAAGGATGGGCTGGTCGATCGCGTCGAGACGAATGGCGTCACGGGAGCGCACTGAGATGCTCGGCACCACCTTCATGCTCGCGCTGCGCTCGATCCTGCGTCACAAGCTGCGGTCCTTCCTGACCACGCTCGGCATCATCATCGGCGTCGCGGCGGTGGTGACGATGGTGACGCTGGGCAAGGCGACGACCGTCGCCGTGCAGCAGCAGATCGCCGCGCTCGGCACGAACATCCTGCAGGTGCGGCCGGGACAGGGCTTCGGGCGCGGCGGTGGCGGACCCATGCCGCCCAATTTCGATCCGGCGGACGTGACGGCGATCCAGCAGCAGATTTCCGGCGTGACGGCGGTTGCCCCGCAGACGCAGGCGACGGCGACGGCCATCTACGAAGGCGCGAACTGGTCGACCACGATCAACGGCACTACCTCAGCCTATTTCCAGGTCCAGCCCTGGGATCTCACGGCCGGGCGGCTGTTCACCCCGGCCGAGGAAGCGGCCGGCAAGGCGGTGTGCATCCTGGGCGCCACGGTGGAGAAGAACCTGTTCCGGGGCGAGAGCCCGATCGGCAAGCGCTTCCGCATCGGGGATGTGAGCTGCGATGTCGTCGGCACGCTGGCCACGCGCGGGCAGGCGGGGTTCGGCGGCGATCAGGATGATGTGGTCATCATGCCGATCAAGACCGTGCAGCGGCGCTTCACCGGCTCGACCGACATCCGCGTGATCCTCGTGGGCGTCGATCAGGATTATTCGACGACGCAGGTCCAGTCCGCGCTCACGGGCCTGCTGCGCGACCGCCGCCGGATCGGCGACGGGCGCGAGGATAATTTCAACATCTTCGACACGCGGCAGATTTCCGACACACTGACCGGCACCACGACGCTGCTCACGCAGATCGTCGCCGCCGTGGCTGGCATCAGCCTTGTCGTGGGCGGCATCGGCATCATGAACATCATGCTCGTCTCGGTGACGGAGCGCACGCGCGAGATCGGCATCCGCCTCGCCATCGGCGCCGTCGCGCGCGAGGTGTTGATGCAGTTCCTCGTCGAGGCGGTGGTTCTCTCGTGCCTGGGAGGTGTGGTCGGCCTGATGCTGGCACAGCTCGCCATTGCCGTCGCCACGCCGCTCATGCAGGTGCCCTGGACCTTCGATCCCCAGATCAACGCCTTCGCCTTCTTCATCTCGGGCCTGATCGGCGTGGTCTTCGGCTATTTCCCGGCCCGGCGCGCTGCCGGCCTCAATCCCATCGACGCCTTGCGCCACGAATAAGCGGGGGCCGCGTGCGGGCGGCTCTCGGTGAAGCGGGGCTCAGTCAGCCGGCGCGCAGATGAAATTCTGTTCCTCATCGGTGCTGCCGGTGCCCTTGTATTTGGCGATCTGCGGGAAAGGGCATAGCGGTCGCGACATGGGCGGCTGGGCCGGCGCTCCCGGAAAGCCCGGGCCGCGCGTGGCGACGATGCGCGTGGGTGCCGTCCCCTCGCTTGCCCAGCGATCGATCACGCCCAGCGTATCGAAGGCGGAGGGACCTTCTCCGCCCGCACAATGGTCCATGCCCGGCGCCATAAAGAGCCGCAGCGAGTCCTCGACCTGCTGTGCGGGCAGCGCCTCGCGCAGCGCGGCATGGAAGGCGAGGGTGTTCGTCGCGGGAATCAGGCCGTCGTTCCAGCCATGGCTCAGCAGCAGCTTGCCACCACGCGCGAAGAAGGGGGCGAGGCCGTCCGGCGGCACGTTCAGGATCGCGCTGCCGAAGCTGCGGGCCTTTTCGAGGTCGGCGCCATAATCCATGGTGCGCCAGTCCCAGTCGGGCTGGTCGCCGAAGACGAGCATCGAGAAATAAGTGGTGGCGACGGGGAAGGGCGCTGGCCCGCCGGTCAGCATGGCCATCTGCATCTCGCTGCCGCGCGGGAAACCGGGAAGCAGCAGCACGCCGCTCCTGGGATCGCGCACGCCCTCGTAGATCGCGCGCAGGGCCGTCACCTGATCGCCGTTCAGGCAATCGCCGTCCTGCCCGGGCTTGCACTGAATCGTGGCGGGGTCGAAACGGCAGATGTCCGGTCGGGAGACGAGGCCGTCCTTCAGCCCGTCCTCCGCGTCGCATTGCGCGATCACGGCCTTGTGCGCCAGCGCCAGCTTTTCCGGGGTCAGCGCGGCGGAGGGGGTGCGCAGCGCCTGCCAGCCGGTCCACATGCTTTGCACCATGAGATCGGTCATCGGATTGGCGGGCGCCATAGCGGAAATCGCGTCGAAATCCTCCGGATAGCGATAGGCCGCCATCAGGCCCTGCCGCCCGCCGGTAGAGCAGCTGTTCCACAGCGAGAGGGCCGGCGCCTTGCCGTAGAAATCCCCGATTGCCTGCTTGGCGGTGCGCGTCATCAGGTGAACGGCGCGATGGCCGAAATCGACGAGCTTCTCGGGATGCCCGATCGCGAATTCGGCTGTCAGGCCATTGCCGACATGCCCTGTGTCGGTGGAAGCGACGGCATAGCCCCGCGCGAGCGGCTCCGCCATCTGCGCATAGCTGATCTGCCCGGCCCAGATGCCATTGCCGATGCCCACGAACTTGCCGTTCCATCCCTCGGCAGGCAGCCAAACTTCCACCTTGATGTCGGAATCCGGCGTGGGCGTGAGCGTGGCGCGCACGCGGCAGAAGGCGGGCAGGCCCTTGTAGGCGGCATTGGCGACGCCGGGCGGCGGCCCGAAGGGCGATGGCGGCGCCTCGAACGCTCCGGCCGCGACGACCTCTGCCGACGTCACTTCGCCATGATCGATCCTGCTGCTTGCCAGCTCTGCGCATTGCTTCGCGGCGGCAGGACAAGCGATTGCCATCGCGCAGCTGCTGGCGGCCATGGCCATCCATGATTTGCCGATCATCCCCGGGCCTCTCCTCTTCCCGTATATCTTTGCTTGCACTTTGCGGGACAAGCATGGACAAAGTCAACAAGATCGTCCCGGGACGGCGCTGGCGCAGAGGACGCAGCACCATCGCCGGACGGCGCATATGGGGAGGGAAAAACATGCGGTGGAGAGCGTGGATTGGGCTGGGGGCGCTGTGCCTTGCCGGCATGAGCGGGCCCGCGTCGGCTGAATGGATCACCAGCTGGGCCGCCGCACCGCTGCCGCCCACGCCGGCCATGGGGCCCATCCCCGCGACTCCGGCTTTCGAGAACCGCACATTGCGCCAGATCGTCCGCCTGTCGGCGGGCGGGCAGGCCGTCCGCCTGCGCCTCACCAATGCCTATGGTGAGAAGGGGCTGGCGATCGGGGCGTCGCGGATCGCGCTGCTGGACGAGGCGGGCAGCGAGATAGCGGGGACCAGCCGGATGCTCAGTTTCGGCGGACAGAAAGCGGCGATAGTGCCCCAGGGCGCGCCTCTGCTGAGCGATCCGGTCCCGCTCGCGGTGCCAGCGCTCGCGCGCATGGCGATCACGCTCTACCTGCCGGAAGCGACCGGGCCCTGCACGTGCCATGCCACCGGCCTTGATCGCCTGGAGATTTCGGAGCCGGGCGATTTCTCCGCCGAGCCGTTTGCGCCGGCGCAGGTCGGTTCGGTCCGCGCTTTCCTCGCCTCGGTGGAAGTCGATGCGCCGCAAGGGACCGCCACGATCGCCGTGCTGGGCGATTCGATCTCGGATGGCGTGGGCTCGACTCCGGAGAAGAACCGCCGCTGGCCGGATCTGCTGGCGGAGCGGCTGGCCGCGCGGGGAGGGGCGGCGTGGGGTGTTGCCAATCAGGGGATCAGCGGCAATCGCGTGCTGAACGGAGGCATGGGCGAGAGCGCGCTGGCGCGGTTCGACCGGGACGTGCTTTCGCTGCCGGGCGTGAAGGCGGTCATCATCTTCGAGGGTGTGAATGATCTCGGCATCGGCCACGCCCGCCTTGAAGGCACACCGCCGGCCTTCTTCACCCAGTTCGGCGGTCGCGGTGTCACGGGCGAGCAGATCATCGAGGGCTACCGACAACTGATCGCGCGAGCGCATGGCCGGGGCATCCGCGTCTATGGCGCCACCATCGCGCCCTACAAGGGCGCTACTTACTGGTCGGAAGCAGGCGAAGCGGAGCGTGTGAAAGTCAATGACTGGATTCGGACCAGCGGTGCGTTCGACGCCGTGCTGGATTTCGACCGGGCCCTTGCCGATCCTGCCGATCCTCAGCGCATGGCGCCGGGCCTGCACATGGGCGATTTCCTGCACGGCAGCGACGAAGGCTATCGCAGGCTGGCGCAGTCCATTGATCTCTCGCTCTTCGGGCACTGAAACAGCCGGCGCGAAAGCGTGACCGGATGCATGCGGGAACCGAGGTGAGCGACAGGGACCGCTCTTGCCTCAGGCTCCCGCTCCTATTGCGTTACGATGCCGCGAGCCGGGTGCTGTCGGACCATCCACCGCCGAGCGCGCGGAAGACGTCGATCTGCGCCTGCGCGACGAAGGCGTCCTGCTGCGCGAGCGCCGCCTCGGCTTCCGCGAAGGTCCGCTCGGTGTCGAGCAGTTGCAGCGAGTCGATCGCTCCCTCACGCTGCTGGGCGCGCGTGATGCGCGCGGCGACCTCGGCGGAATCGCGGGCCGCCTTGAGCGACTGCCGCCGCTCCAGCGCGCGGGCATAGTTGGAAAGCGCGGTCTCGGTCTCCTCCAGCGCGCGCAATACCGCGCCGTCGAAGGCGGCGAGCGAGGCTTCGCTGTCGGCGCGGGCACCGGCGATGCGGGCGCGGTTGGCTTCCTGGTTGGGGAAGGCCCAGCTGATCAGCGGCCCGAGCAGCCAGCGCAGTGGCCCGGCGCCGAACGCGTCGGCAATATCCGGCCCGGTCGAGCCGACCGATCCGCCCAGCGTCACGCGCGGATAAAGGTCCGCCGTCGCCACGCCGATCCGCGCGGTATCGGCCGCAAGGCGCCGTTCCGCGGCGCGCACGTCCGGGCGCCGGGCAAGCAGCGCGGTGCCGTCGCCGACCGGGATCGGCGATGTGATCTCGAGGCCGATGGAGCGCTGCCCCGCAATCTCCGGCAGGGCGGAAGGTGTCCGGCCCGTGAGCGTGGCGAGCCGGAACAGGGCAGCCTGCCGCCCCGCTTCCAGCCGTGGGATGTCCGCCGCCCGCTGGTCCCGGAGCGTCGCGATGCGGGCGACGTCGAGCGATGTGGCGAGGCCGGCTTCCCGCCGCTGGCGCGTGAGGCCCAGCAGCCGGTCGAGCAGGCTGACGATCTCGTTCGTCACCTTGAGCTGCGCCGCGCCCGCGGCCGCGTCGGCATAAGCGCGCGTGGTGTCGGCGACGACGGCGACCCGCACGGCATCGGCATCGGCGGCGGCCGCGTCGGCATCACCGCGCGCCGCTTCCACGCCCCGGCTCACCCGGCCGAACAGGTCGACTTCATAGGAGACGCTGAGGCCACCATCGACGGACCAGTTCTCGCGCGGCATGCCCGGCAGGCGCTGTATCGCGGGTGACCGGCCATAGGTTGCGCCCGCATCGATGCTCGTCTGCGGCAGCCGGTCCGAGCGGGCGCCGCGCAGCGTTGCCCGGGCCCGTTCCAGCCGTGCCACCGCCACGCGCACGTCCGTATTGGCGGCGAGCGCATCGGCGATGAGGCCGTCGAGGACCGGGTCCTCGTAGAGGCGCCACCAGTCGGCCTGAATGTCCGCCTGCGCGAAGGCAGGGGAGGTGGCGGAAACAAAGGGGCCGGAGGACGTCGGGGGGGGCGTAGGGGCGACGTAGTCCGGCCCCGCCGCGCACGCTGAAAGCGCCAGCGCGGAAACCATGGGCAGAAGGAAATGAGAGGCTTTCATGGGGAAATTCCTCATTCGGCCGGCAGCGGCGCGGGCTCGGGATGCTGGCCGCCCCGTCCGCGCAGGCGGTCGATGCGGTCGCCCAGCGCGCGGCTGACGACATAGAAGGTGGGCGTGAAGATGAGGCCGAACGCAGTGACGCCGAGCATGCCGGAGAAGACGGCCGTACCAAGGGCCTGCCGCAGTTCCGCGCCGGCGCCCGAGGCCAGTACCAGCGGCACCGTGCCCAGGATGAAGGCGAAGCTCGTCATCAGGATCGGCCGCAGGCGCTGCTCGGCGGCGTGGACGGCCGCCTGCACCGGCGAGAGACCCTGCAGCTGCTCGCCCTGCCGTGCGAATTCGACGATCAGGATCGCGTTCTTCGCCGCCAGTGCCACCAGCACGATGAGGCCGATCTGCGTGAGCACATTGTTGTCCATGCCGCGCAGGTTGACGCCGACCATTGCCGCCAGCACGCACATGGGAACGATCAGGATGATCGCGAGCGGCATGACCAGGCTCTCATACTGCGCCGCCAACACCAGGAAGACGAGCAGCACGGCCAGGCCGAACACCAGTCCCGCCGTATTGCCGGCCGTGGCCTGTTGATAGGCGATGCCAGTCCATTCGTGCGTGAAGCCGGGCGGCAGCGTGGCATCCGCCAGCGCTTCCATCGTCTTGAGCGACTGGCCGGAGGAATAGCCCGGCGCGGTGTCGCCGTCGATCGCCACGGCCGGCGACAGATTGTAGCGCTGCACCCGATAAGGGCCGGTCGTGTCGCGGAACGTCGCCACCGAGCCGATCGGGACCATCTGGCCATAATCCGAGCGGGTCTGGAGATTGGCGATGTCGGCGGTCGTGCGGCGGAACGGCTCGTCGGCCTGTGCGGTGACGCGATAGGTGCGGCCGAGCAGGTTGAAGTCGTTCACGAAGGACGAACCGAGATAGACCTGCAGCGTCTCGAACACACGCTCGGGCGGGATGCCGAGCATCTGGGCCTTGTCGCGGTCGATGTCTGCATAGACGCGCGGCGTGGCCGTGTCGAAGAAGGTGTAGACGAAGAAGAGCCCCTCGGTCTGGTTCGCCGGGCCGATCAGACCATAAGCGGCCTGTTCGAGCGCGCGATAGCCCTTGCCGTCGCGGTCCTGCACCATCATGCGGTAGCCGCCGGCCGAACCGATGCCGCGGATGAGCGGCGGCTTGGCGATGATGAGGCGGGCTTCCGTGATGTCGGCAGTCGCCTTGCGGGCTTCCTCCATCAGCGCGTCGATGGACTGGCCATGCTTGGCGCGCTCATCGAAATCGTCGAGCACCCAGTATGCGGCGGCCGAGCTGGCGTTGCGCGTTTCCGAGGCGCCGTCGAAGCCGGAGAGCATGACGGTATCGCTGATGCCGGGAATAGGCAGCATCCGGTCGGCGACCTTCTTCATCACCTCGTCCGTGCGGGCGGTGGAGGAGCCCGGCGGAAGCTGGATGATCGTGAAGAAATAGCCCTGGTCCTGCGCCGGAATGAAGCCCGAGGGGGTGTACCAGAGCGCGCCCACGGTCAGCGCGATCAGGCCGGCATAGGCCGCCATGATCTTGCGGGGCTGACGCACCAGCTTTTCGGTCAGGCGCGCATAGGAGGCGCTGAACCGCTCGAAGCTGCGATTGAAGGCATTGCCCGCACGCTCGGCGAGTTGCTGCCAGCGTGGCGCGTTCTCCGGCAGCGCGTGCCGGTGCCGCAGCAGCAGCGCCGCAAAGGCCGGCGAGAGCGTGAGCGAGAGCACGAGCGAGATGACGGTCGCGACGGAGATGGTGATGGCGAACTGCTGGTAGAAAGCACCGGACATGCCACTGATGAACAGCGTCGGCACGAACACGGCACACAGCACCAGCACGATGGCGATGAGCGCGGCGCCTACCTCATCCATGGAAACCCGGGCGGCCTCCAGCGGACTGAGCCCCTGCTCCAGATTGCGCTCGACATTCTCGACGACGACGATCGCGTCGTCGACGACGATGCCGATGGCGAGCACGAGGCCGAACAGCGAGAGATTGTTGAGCGAGTAGCCCAGCATGGCCAGCACGGCGAAGGTGCCGATCAGCGAGACCGGGATGGCAAGGACGGGGATGATCGCCGCGCGCCATTTCTGGAGGAACACGATGATGACGAGCACCACGAGGATCACGGCCTCGATCAGCGTCTTCACCACTTCGTCGATGGACTTCTGGATGAACTCGGTCGGATTGTAGACAATCCGATATTCCAGGCCCTTGGGGAAATCCTTCGCGAGCAGTTCCATTTCCGCCTTGATGCCTTCCGCTGCGCTGAGCGCATTGGAACCGGGCATCTGGAAGACGGGAATGATCACGCTGTCCCGATCGCCCAGATAGGCGGAGGTGCCATAATCCTCGGCGCCCAGCTCGACGCGGGCGACGTCACGCACGCGCACTTGCCGTCCCTGCGCATCGGTGCGGATGACGACGTTGGCGAACTGGTCGGGGTCGGTGAAACGGCCCTGCGTCTCGACATTGAGCTGGAAGGCGGAGCTGCCGGCCGGCGGCTGGCCGAGCGTGCCGGCGGCGACCTGCACGTTCTGCGCGCGCAGGGCGTTCACGATGTCACCGGCGGTCAGGTCGAGCGAGGCCGCGCGGCGCGGATCGATCCACACCCGCATGGCGAGGTCGCGCGAGCCGAAGAGCTGGACATCGCCCACGCCCTCGAGGCGCGCGAGCCGATCCTTGATGCGCGTCTGCGCATAATTGGAGAGATATTCGCGATCGAGCGACTTGTCCGGCGAGATGAGATTGACGATCAGCAGGAAGTCCGGCGAGGTCTTCATGGTGACGACGCCCAGCCGCTGCACTTCCTGCGGCAGGCGCGGCAGGGCGATGGCGACGCGGTTCTGCACCAGCACCTGCGCCTCATCGAGGTCAGTGCCCTGCTTGAACGTGACGGTGATGACCACACGCCCGTCGCCCGTCGACTGGGACGACTGGTAGAGCATGTTCTCGACGCCGTTGATCTGCTGCTCGATCGGGCTCGCGACTGTCTCGGCCACCGTTTCGGCGGATGCGCCGGGATAGGTGGCGGAGACGGTTACGGTCGGGGGGACGACCTCGGGATATTGCGAGACCGGCAGGAAGAAATAGGAGATCGCGCCGATGATCGTGATGATCACCGCGATGACGGCCGCAAAGATCGGCCGGTCGATGAAGAAACGGGAGAGGCGCATGGCTGTCCTCCGGAAAGGGGGCTCGCCGCTTAGCGGGCGAAGGTCGCCTGGCCGGCAAGCGGCAGGGCGGTGGGAGAGGATGCGGCGGATGCATGCGCCTCGGGCTCGATCTTGCCGGTCGTCGCCTGCACCTTGCCGCCTGGCATGGCCATCTGCGTGCCGACGATCACGACCCGGTCGCTAGGCTCGATGCCGCCGCGCACCACGCGCAGCCCATCGATGACCGGGCCGAGCGTCACCGGCTTGGCGGCGACAGTGCCGTCCTTGCCGACGACGAGGAGCAGCTTGCGCGCCTGGTCGGTCTGCACGGCGGTGTCGGGCACCAGCATCGCCTTCACGGTCGTGCCGCTGGCGAGGCGCATGTTGCCGAACATGCCGGGGGTGAGGAACATGTCGGGATTGGCGATGACGGCGCGGGCACGGATGGTGCCCGAGCGCGGATCGAGGCCATTGTCGGTGAAGTCGAGCTTGCCCGCCCAGCGATAGTCGCTCTCGTCCTGCAGGCGCACCTGCACGGCGGCGCCCTTGGCGTTGCCCTCGCGCTTCTGCTTGAGGAACAGCCCTTCGGAGCCTTCGAACGTGAAGTAGATCGGGTCGAGCGCGTTGATCGTGGTCAGCAGCGTGCCCGATGCGCCGTCACCGGCCGAGACGAGATTGCCCGGGTCGATCCGCCGGTCGGAGATGCGGCCGCTGATCGGGGCGCGCACTGTGGTGAACTCGAGGTCGAGCGCGCGGCTGCGGGCCCGTGCCTGCGCGCCGGCCAGCGCCGCCGTGGCAGCCTGGACGCGAGCGCGCAGCCTGTCGACTTCGCTTTGCGAGACGGCATCGACCTCGATGAGCCGCTGCGCGCGCTCGAGGTCAGTGCGGGCGAGAGCGAGGTCGCTCTGCGCCGTGGCCACGCCAGCGCGCGCCTCGGCCAGCGCGGCCTGGAACGGGCGCTGGTCGATGGTGAACAACGGCTGGCCGGCACGCACGATCTGTCCGTCCGTGAAGTGCAGCGCGGTGATCGCGCCGGAAACGCGCGGGCGCACTTCCACCGAGCGGCTGGCTTCGAAGCGGCCGATATAGTCGTCCCATTCGGTCACTTCGCGCTGCAGCGGCGTCGAGACGGTGACGGTCGGGAGGGCCTGCGCCATTGCGGGCTGGCCGCCGCGCTGGGCATAGCCGTAGATGCCGGCCACGGCCAGCACGGGAAGGGCGATCCAGGCAGCGCGACGCAGCGAGCGCGCGCGGCTGGGGGCTGGGATCTCGTCCGTCTGCCGGGCGTCGCCCTGCCGGAAGAGCTGGTGCATGTTCATCGATTCTTTCCCCTGCGGTCTGCGCGCGCCGCGACGATGCGCTCGGCGAGCAGTTCATATTGGCGTTCGGAATAGCCGGCCTCGAGGAAGGCCAGGATTTCGGAAGGCGCGACGTTGTAGCCGTCGTGCCAGCTGAGCACGGCCATGCGGCGCAATGCTTCAAGGCGGTTGTCGGACAGCGGATTTTCCCGCTTGATGCCGAAGATGGTGCGGAAGATGCGGGCCATCCGCGTGTCGGGCTGGATCGAGCCGCGCGAGTCCGTGCGCGCCAGCGAGACGATCACCCATTCGCGCTGGGTGAAGGTCCTGGCTTCGCTGCTGCGGACGCGTGCCGGCGGGAACAGCGGTTCCATGACTGCCGTTCCGGACCGATCGGAAAAGTTCACATAGGCCATCATTTCGTCTCCTCCCGCTGTGTTGCAGGCATAAGACGGTCTGCGCCCGGAAAAGCCTTGGCTCCGCCGGGAAGACCCTTACTCGCACACAGACAAAACCCCGGAAAAGGCAGCGCATGCGCGCCATCTCCCCGGACGGTCGAAACCTTTAGAAGATTGTCAAATCAGGCTTTGGAAGATCGAGGCAGGATCGACTCGGTCCCGCACTTCCTCCGCCCCTGTTCTATACTGATCAGTATGAAATAGACGGCGGTGGGTCAAGCGCTATTTTTATACTGCTCGATATTTTTTTCTGCAATGCGAAAAATTCGCCTTGAGGCGATCGCCATTCGAAAGATGGCGGAGCGACAAACTTGGTGTCGGGTCAGGCCCGCAGAGCCCGAAGCTGTGGCGAGCTTCGTGAGTATGCGAAACAGCGTCTGGCAGTCCGCCAGCGCTGAGTGGCGATCAGCCCTAGCGGCCGGGCCAGCAGGCCAGTGTCAGGTCCGCGACGCCTTGCAGAGCTTCGCGCGTCGCGCCGGCGCTTGCCTGCACGGCGATGCCCTGCAGGACGGTGGTCAGGTAATCGCTGAGTGCCTTGGGATCGACGGGCGTATCGAAGTCGCCTTCATCGATGGCGCGCTGCATGCGCGCGACCACGGCGGACTTGACCGATTCCCCGCGCCTCAGCACTTCCTGCCGGATGCACTCCGCTTCAGTGCCGCAGGCGCTCGAATGAATGACGCGCAGGCAGCCGCGCGGTTCGCTATCGCTCGAGCAGACATCGAGCGAGCCGCACAGCAGGCGTTCCACCACGCCGCGCGCCGTCGGGGCTTCCAGCGCCGCGCCGATATAAGCCATCTTCTCGCGCTCGTAGAGATCCAGGGCCTGGCGGAACAAGGCTTCCTTGTTGCCGAACGCCGCGTAGAGGCTGGGGCGGGTAATGCCCATCGCCTCGGTCAGGTCGCTGAGGGACGCGCCCTCATAACCCTTGCTCCAGAATACGCGCAAAGCCGCCACCAACGCGTGGTCGGTGTCGAACTCCCGAGGTCTGCCTCTGACTGCTGCTGCTGCTTCCATATCGAGCGGTATATAATGCTTGCGGGGGTTGAGTCCAGTGAATAGCGTTGAAACGATGCGGTCATCGCTTTCGTTCCCGGCATGGCACGGTCTCCGGACCATTCGGTGCCGCCAGGAAGAATGCGCCGCCAGGCAGGAAAGGACCGGATATGCACGCTTTCGCCTATGACAAGGCCCATGATCTGACGGATTTCGCGCTGCGCCTGCGCGACATGGTCGATCCGGTGCCCGGGCCCGGCGATTTGCTGGTGTCCGTGCGGGCGTTTGCGCTCAATCCGGTGGACTGCAAGATTCGCCGCACGCGCGATGGCGGCGCGGATGCGCCTGTCATTCTCGGCTGGGACGCGGCGGGGGTGGTCGAGGCGGTGGGGCCCGGCGCCACCGGTTTCACGCCGGGGGACGCAGTGTTCTACGCGGGCGATGTCACACGCCCGGGCAGCTATGCGACGCTCCAGACGGTCGATCACCGGCTGGCGGCGCACAAGCCTGCTTCGCTCGATTTCGCGCAGGCCGCCGCCTTGCCCCTGACCGCGCTCACCGCGTGCGAGGCGATGCTGGAGCGCGGCATCGCTTATGACGCGGAGAGCATCGTGCTCGTCATCGGCGGCGCGGGCGGCGTGGGATCGATGGCGGTCCAGCTCATGAAGGCGCTCACGCCTGCCCGTGTTATCGCGACGGCCTCCCGGCCCGAGAGTGTCGCATGGGTGCGGGCCATGGGCGCCGATGACGTGATCGGGCGTTCGCTTGCGGATGGGCTGGCGGCGCTTGGCCTCCCGCCGGGCAGCCTTCATGCCGTCTTCTCGACCACCGGCACCGATGCCGCCCTGCCGGTCATTCCGTCGCTGCTGCGCCCCTTCGGCCATTTGATGGTGATCGACGATCCCGCCGCGCTGGACATCAAGCCGTTCAAGCAGAAGGCGCTGTCGGTCCATTGGGAATATATGTTCGCGCGCGCCATGTTCGGTTGCGCGCCCGAGCGGCAGGGGGCGACGCTGGCGCGGATCGCGGCGCTGGTCGATGCCGGGCGGATTCGCACGACTGCCACACGGCAGCTTCCGGCCACGCTCGACAATCTGCGGGCCGCTCATGCCGCGCTGGAGGCCGGGACAGGCATTGGCAAGACAGTGATGGTCTGGAGCTGACGAGCCGTGCGGGGAGGGGCCGCGATACTCGGGCCGCTCAGGCGCGCACGAATAAATGTTCCGGGCCGATCTCGCCCGGCGTTGCGCAGCCCAGTTGCGCCATCGCATGTTCCAGCTCGGTGCGCAGGATGAGAAGCGCGTGAGCCACGCCGGCCATGCCCGCGACGGCGAGGCCATGGACCTGCGGCCGGCCCACCAGCACCGCGCTTGCGCCAAGTGCCAGCGCCTTCACCACGTCGGTCCCGCGCCGCACGCCGCTGTCCAGCAACAGGGTCGCCTCGCCGGCCACGGCTTCCGCGATGGCGGGGAGCATCGTCAGCGGGGACGGCATGCCGTCCAGCACGCGCCCGCCATGGTTGGACATCACGATGCCGTCCACGCCATGGCGCACGGCCTCCCGTGCGTCCTGCGGCGTCATGATGCCCTTGAGCAGCAGCGGCAGGCGCGTCTCGCCGCGCAGCCAGGCGATATCGTCCCAGCGCGGCGCTGCATCGGCGAGCGGCGTTCCGAGCAGGATGCGGCCGAGCGCCTGCGCCGTCTGCGCCGGGCGGGCGGTGCCGCGCAGGTTCGCGGCCTCCACGCCCGGCGGCAGCGCGAAGCTCGCGCGCTTGATGGAGGCATCCACGGTCAGCATGATGGCCTCATGGCCTGCCGCCTCGGCGCGGCGGACGAGGGCGAGCGTCTGTTCGCGCGTTTCCTGCGCATAGAGCTGGAACCAGAGCGGGGCCGGCGCGGTGCCGAGGTCCCGTGCCGCCGCCGCGCGCGCCGCCGCCACGTCTTCGAGGGTCTCGCTGGCAAGCGTGCTCAGCACCATGCCGATCCCCATCGCGGTGGCCGCGCGCATGGTCGCCAGCTCGCCCTCGGGATGGGCGATGCGCTGATAGGCGACCGGTGCGAGCAGGATCGGCGCGGCATGGGATTGGCCCAGCATCGTGACGCGGGTCGATCCGCCGCGCAGGTCGGCCAGCACGCGGGGCAGCAGGCCGATCCGGTCGAAAGCGGCGCGGTTCTCGCGCAGGGTGATATCATCGCCCGAACCTTCCTGCAGATAGGTCCAGCAGGGCGGCGCCATATGCGCCACGGCGCGCCGTTCGTAATCGGCGAGCGAGCGCAGGTCGGGCGGAATGGCGCCCAGCGGTGGCAGCGGCGGATGGGTGTCGTTGTCCGCCCTCATGTCTCGGACCATTGCCGCAGCAGGTTGTGATAGACGTTGGTGAAGCCGTCGATCGAGCCGTGACCGGGATGGTCGCTGCCGAGCTTCTGGATGGAGCAATCGAGCTCGAAGAGCATCCGCCGCCGCTGGTCGTCTCGCACCAGGCTCTGCGTCCAGAAGAACGAGGCGAAGCGCGTGCCGCGCGTCACCGGCATCACCCGGTGCAGGCTGCTGCCGGGGTAGACGATGGCATCGCCCGCCGGCAGCTTCACCGGCTTCTCGCCGAACGTGTCCTCGACGATCAGTTCGCCGCCGTCATAATCCTCGGGATCGCTGAAGAAGATCGTGGTCGAGATGTCCGTGCGCACGCGCAGCGCCGTGCCGGGGATGGGAAAAATCGCATTGTCGACATGATTGCCGTAAGTGCCGCCGCCTTCATACCGGTTGAAGCGCGGCGGCAGGATGCGCAGCGGCAGCGCGGCGGCGATGAACAGGGGCGTGTGCGCCAGCCGGTCGAGGATGCGCTCGCCGAGCGTCTTCGCCACGGGGTGGTCGGCCGGCAGTTGCAGGTTGCTCTTCACGCTGGCCGCGCGATGGCCCGCCGTGGCGCGCCCGTCTTCCCATGGCGCACTCTCCAGCATCGTGCGCGCTTCCCGCGCTTCGTCGGGCGTGAAGAGGCCGGGGATCTGCAGGAGCATGAGCATTTCCTTCGCCGGGATGCACGGCCCGTCCGTGTCGGGCGTCCCGTCTACTAGCGGGGGCGTGGCGCGAACGCCACCTCATGGCAGCAGCGAAATCGGGTGTCCGGCGGGTCTGTGCCGGACGGAAAAAAAGGGGCGGCGGTGCAAGGCCCGCCGCCCCAGGGCTTCAGTTCGTCCTCAGAAACCGACAGTCAGGGTGCCGATCGCCGAGATGCCTTCGCCCACACGCGCCCAGCCGGCGTTCGTGGTGGCGTTGTTGCGCACGCCGGTGAAATATTTCTCGTCGGTGAAGTTCTTCACGTTGAGCTGCAGCCCGATCGTGTCGGTGAAGTTGTAGGAGAGATAGGCGTTGTGGATGAGGTAATCGTCCACTTCGTAAAGCACGTCGCCTGTGTTGTTCAGGTAGAACTTGCCCTGGTACGTGAAGCCGTAGCCGACCTGCAGCCCGAAGGGCAGCTTGTAGGTCGTGAACACGCTGCCGCTATGCTTGGGCGTGTTGGTGAGCGGTGCGCCCTTCTGCGGGTCGTCGGCTGCGCCGTTGGCGGCGTTCTGCAGCACCTTGCTGTCGAGATAGGTGTAGTTGGCGGTGATGCTCCAGGCCCGCGTGATCTGGCCGTTGGCACCCAGCGCGACACCATTGACGCGCGACTTGCCGTTGAGCTGCTGGTCGGGAATGGTCGGATCGATGGAAGCGACCTTGTAGTTGCTGCGCTCGTTGCGGAAGAGCGCGGCGGAGAGCAGCACGCCTTCGCCCAGCTCGGCCTTCACGCCCACCTCATAGTTGACGGCCGTTTCGGGGTCCACATTGCAGCTGGTGGCCGTGGCGCCGTTCACGCCGGCGATGGTGCAGGAGCCGTTGACGGAGGTCTTGGATGGCGTCTTGCTGTTGCCATAAGCGACATAGGCGCTGATCGCCTCGACCGGCTTGTAGACGAGGCCCACGCGGTAGGAGAAGAGGTCGTCCTCGTTCCACACCTTGGTGCCGGGCGTGGTGACGCCGGGGCTGGTCGCGGTGGCGCCGGCGATGGTCCCGGGGCGGAACCAGCCCTTGTTCTTCTCATAGCGGATGCCGGCGTTGAGCTCGAACTGTTCGGTGAGCTTCATCGTGTCGAACAGATAGACGGCATAATTCTTCTGCTCGCCGTCCTGCGTGGCGGTGGGGAGGAAGTTGACCGGCCCCGTCCAGCGATTGCTTCCATAGGAGAAGCCGGCCGGCCCCATCACCACTTCATTGGGATTGGCGATGTTGATGAGCGGTTCGGCCGGCGTCGTGCCGTCCGCATTGCGCTTCCAGTTGCCGCTCACCAGGCCGTATTTCTCCCAGCTGAGCGCGCCGCCCAGGGTGATGGTGTGCTCGATGCCGCCGGTGAACGCGGTCGCCATGAGGTCGAGTTGCGTGAAGGCGAGTTCGTTGCGGGAATCGCGCGTGGTTCCGCGCGGGCCGCCCGGCAGGAAGTAGCCCGGAGGTGTGGTCGCGGGGCAGGCCGCCCCGTTGGCCTGGGTGCCCGAAGCGAGGCAGTAGGTGCCCTGCGGCGGGCTCACCCGGACGAACTGCTCGACATTCTGCCAGCGCGTGAGATTGCGGATGCTCACCGTGTCGCTGAACTCATGCTCGAAGATGGCCGTGAGCTGGTCGACCGTCGATTCCTGCGTGTCGACATTGCGGTAGCCGAAATAGTCGCTGATGTCGGCGCCCGGCAGCAGCCCGCCCAGCGCCGCCACATAAGGCACGCCGTACTGCGGGATGTTGGTATCCTCCTGGTGGAGATACTGCAGCGTCAGGCGCGTCGGGCTGTTGATGCCGATGGTGAAGGAAGGCGCGATGCCCCAGCGCTCATAATTCTCCACGTCCCGGCCGGGCACGTCATTGCGGTGGCCCATGGCGTTGAGGCGGAATGCGGCGAAATCGCCGACGACCAGATTGGCGTCGATGGTGCCGCGATAATAATCATCGGTGCCGATGCCGGCGGTCATCACCACCCGGTCCTCGGCGAGCGGGCGCTTGGTCACGATATTGATCGATCCGCCGACCGATCCCGAGCCGGCGATCACCGAGTTGGCGCCGTTGGTGACTTCGATCTGCTCGGTGTTGAACGGGTCGGTGCGGCTGTACTGGCCGCTGTCGCGCACGCCATCCTGCGTGATGTCGGTGTTGGCGGAATAGCCGCGCATGTTGATGCTGTCGCCATAGCCGCCGCCGCCTTCGCCCGCGCCGAAGGTGATGCCCGGCACGATCGAGAGCGCATCGCGCAGCGTGAGCAGGTTCTGCTGTTCGAGCTGCTGGCCGGTGAGCACCGTGATGGTCTGTGGCGTGTCGCGCACGGGCCGGGTGGCCTTGGGTGTCTCCACCCGCGTCTCGCGCGTATCGTCGATCGCGGTATCGGTGACGGTCACGCCGCCAAGGGCCGGCTGCTGGGTGTCGGCGCCGGTCTGCGCCTGCGCCAGGGTGGGCGTCAGCACTGAGCCGACACAGGAAAGGGCGAGGAAGGCCTGGGCCTGGCGTGAAGAAAGCAGCGTCATTGGTTCCCCTGTCTGCTGTTGTGCATTTCGCCGACGCCGATATTGCGAGTCATTATCCCCGTCAATAGTTAGTGAGAATCATTCGCAACAAAAATCCGATCTGTAGAGGATGCGCTCCGTGGGGCGGCCCTTTCCCGCCCGCCTGCGGTGTGCTGGCATCGGTCCCGTGCCTCCCGGCAGCAAGCCCCGTTGCAGCCGCCCGCGGTTGTACCACTGGATGCCCGCTGCCCGCGCCGGCCGCGCTCAGGTCTCGATCGTCTTGATCTGCCCGTCAGACAGGGGTCGGTCCCTCGGGTCCGGGCCGTGATCATGCTTTCCGCGGCGGTGATGGCGACCCGGATCGCCGCGCTGAAGAATGAAGGGGATGGTCACCAGCCCCCGTACCATGACCGGCTCGCCGTCCCGCGTCATCGGCGACCAGCGCCAGTCGCGCACCGCATCCAGCGCCGCGCGATCGAGACGGGGGAAGCCGCTGCTCCGTGCGATGGCGATCTCGGCAACATGCCCGTCGATCGCCAGCAGCACCGAGAGCATGACGGTGCCTTCCTCCTTCTCCCGGCGGGATGCGAGCGGATAGGCGGGCGGGCGGGCGGAAATCATCCGGGCGGAGATATCGCCCATATCCTGCGGTCCACGTGGGGCGGGCGGGGGCGCGGCCCTGACCGGCGCGGGCGGCGCGGGCGGCGTGGCGACGGCCGGCGCCAGGGGAGCCGGCCGTTCGGGCAAGGCGACGAGCGGCACCGGGGCCACCACCTGCGCGCTCGGCGGCGGGGGCGTCTCGGGCGCTGGTGGCTGTTCCGGCGGCGCGGGCGGCGGATCGTCCGGCAATTCCATCATGGTGACGATGGTCGGCGTGCGCGGTGCCTTGCGGACGAAGCTGGGGTGCATGAAGGCGAACGCGCCCACGGTGGCGAGCCCGAAGACCAGTGCGCCCACGGTCGCGACCGAGTCGCTGCCGCGCGAGCGCCGGTAGGCCGATCGCTCGGACGCGGCCACCGCGGGCGATGTGTGCGCCTTGAAAGCCGGATCAAAATATGCGTTCATACCCCAACCGATCGTGCCCGGTCCTGTAATTGCGAGTCATTCGCATATGATATTGCGGCGAGATCGTCCAGTGTTTCGCGCGTGTTTTCTGCACGGTCCCGGCTGCAGAATTATTGGGAGGGGGATGGCAGGCAGCAGCCTTATGTGGCGCTCACTTGCCGCGTATTTCTCTCGCTGTCCTCGGTGTTCCTCTCTTGCGAATGCTTCGCAATATATGCAAAGAGCCCTTCATCAAGGATGATTCGGGCGGGGCGCGGCGGCGGGCCGTTCCTTGCAATATCCGGGGAGCAAGATGGACGCCCGCAGATTGACTGGTGACGTGCAGCAGCATGGAAACGGCGCCCCCGCTCGCGGGGTGGCCCCCGCGCGCGCTTCTGCTCCCGCGCCGGTGCGGAACCCGCGCAAGGCGCGCCGCGCCTGGTGGATCAAGCAGCTCCACAGCTGGCACTGGATCAGCGCCGCCATTTCGCTGGTGGGCATGTTGCTTTTTGCGATCACCGGCATCACGCTCAATCATGCCTCGTCGATCAGCGCGCAGCCTCGCGTGACCGAGGGAAGCGTCACGCTCCCCGCACCGTTCGCAACGCAGCTCCGTAGCGAACCGCCGGCGCCCGATGCGCCGCTGCCGGGCGCGGTGGCGGATCATCTGCGCGAGGCGGTGTCGCTTGATGCGCGCGGCAAGCCGGCGGAATGGTCGGCGGATGAGGTCTATGTCGCGCTTCCCGGCCCGGGCAGCGATGCCTGGATCGCCATTGACCGGGCAAGCGGCGCCGTCACGTCGGAGCATACGGACCGCGGCTGGATTTCCTACCTCAACGATCTGCACAAGGGCCGGAACAGCGGGGATGCATGGTTCTGGTTCATCGATGTGTTCGCGGTGGCCTGCATCGTGTTCACGCTCACCGGGCTGTTCCTGCTGCAGATCCATGCGCGCCATCGCCCGAGCACCTGGCCGCTGGTCGGCCTTGGCCTCCTCATTCCCGTCGTCATCGCCATCTTGTTCATTCACTAGAAGGTTCGCCGTTCATGAAGAAGACGTCTCTCCTGATTGCCGGCCTGGCCGCCGCGCCAGCCTCGGCCGCCAGCATCAGCATCACCATTCCGCGCCTCAACGTGGCCGAATATCACCGGCCCTATGTCGCGGCCTGGGTGGAGCCGGCGGGCGGCGGCGCGGCGCGCACCTTGTTCGTGTGGTATGATGTCGATCTGCGCGGCGCCGAGCCCGGCACCAAGTGGCTCTCGGATCTGCGCACCTGGTGGCGCAAGGGCGGGCGGAGCCTCAAGCTGCCGGCCGATGGCGTGAGCGGCGCCACGCGCGCGCCCGGCACGCACAAGGTCACGCTGCCGGCCGATCTCAAGCCCGGCCAGTATACGCTTTATGTCGAGGCGGCCCGCGAGACCGGCGGGCGCGAGATCGTCTCGATGCCGCTCACCGTCCCGGTCGCCGGCGGCTCGGCTTCCGGCAAGGCCGAGCTTGGCGCCATCACGCTTTCCGCCCGCTGAAAGGGGTCATTTCCATGCGCATGAAGACAAGCCTTCTCATCGCCGCAAGCCTGGTCGCGGCGTCCATGCCCGCCCAGGCGCACCGCCAGTGGCTGCTGCCCTCGGGCACCATCTTCTCCGGGCAGGATCCGTGGGTATCGGTCGATGCGGCTGTCTCCAACGACCTGTTCTACGCCGATCATGTCGCCATGCAGCTGACCAACGTGAAGGCATGGAATCCGCAGGGCGAAGAGGTGGCGATCCAGAACGCGTCGACCGGCCGTTATCGCTCGGTGTTCGACGTGAAGCTGGACAAGCCGGGCACCTGGCGGATCGGCACCAGCCAATCCGGCGTGATGGGCACGTTCAAGGTCGATGGCGTCGAATGGCGGCTGGGCGGACGGCGCGGGCCGCCGCCGGGCGCGGCGCAGGGGCAGGGTGGTCCGGCCGGCGGCAATGCGATGGCGGGTCGCCCCGGCGGGCAGGCACCGCGCTTCGTCGCGACGGTCGACGAAATCCCGGCCAACGCGACCGACCTCAAGCTGACCGAGACGTCCGGCCGCAACGAGATCTTCGTCACCTCCGGCGCGCCGACCGAGATCAAGGCCAGCGGAAAGGGGCTGGAGCTTGTGCCGATCACGCATCCGGCCGAGCTGGTGCAGGGCGAGACGGCGCGCTTCCGCTTCACGGTCGATGGCCAGCCCGCGGCCGGCCTCAAGGTCACGGTGGTCCCCGGCGGCAAGCGCTATCGCGATGCCGAAGGTGTGTTCGAGGTGACGACCGGCGCGGATGGCGTGGCGGCGATTGACTGGACGATGCCCGGCATGTTCTGGCTGAACGCGACGCTGAGCGACGACAAGCCCTCCGTGCCCCGCGCCACCGCGCGGCGGATGAGCTACACCACCACCGTGGAAGTGATGGCGCCCTGAACGGCGCGTTCGCGACCATCCGCATCGCCGTTCCGCCGGAGATCGATGCGGGCGCGCTGACGGGGCTCGATCCTGCCGCGCGCCTCGCCGAGCTTTCCGGCGAGACGATGGGCACCTATTGGCGCGTGCGCCTCGCGGCGGCTCCCGGCGCCGATCTCTCGGCGCTGGGGGACAGCGTTCAGACGCGGCTCGACGATCTGACCGCGCAGATGAGCCATTGGGACGAGACGTCCCTGCTTTCCCGCTATGGGCGCGCTGCGGATGGAAGCTGGACGAGCCTGCCGGATGATTTCGCGGCGGTGATGGAGGCCGGGCTCGAGATCGCGCAGCGCAGCGACGGTGCGTTCGATCCCGCCGCCGGCTGCCTCACTGATCTTCACGGGCTCGGGCCGCACCCGCGCGTGACGCCGGTCAGCGATGCCGAGCGGCGCGAGGCGCTGCGGCTCTCCGGCTGGCACCGCGTCACATTCGATCGCGCGGCGCGCCGCCTGCGTCAGCCCGGCGGGCTCCGGCTCGATCTTTCCGGCATCGCCAAGGGTCATGCCACAGATATGATCGCGGACCTGATGACCGCGCGCGGCGTGCGGCATTGCCTCGTCGAGATAGGCGGCGAATGCGTGGGGCGCGGCATGCGGCCCGATGGCGATCCCTGGTGGGTGGATCTGGAGACGCCGCCCGGCCTGCGCGCTCGGCCGCTGCGCGTGGCGCTGCACCAGCTCGCGGTCGCCACCTCGGGCAATTATGTGCGCGGCGATCATACGCTCGATCCGCGCACGGGCCACCCGGTCACCCACGGCGTCGCGAGCGTCAGCGTCCTGCATGCGCGCGCGATGGATGCCGATGCATGGGCCACCGCGATCACCGTGCTGGGCATCGCACAGGGGGCCCAACTGGCCGTGCGCGAAGGGCTGGCCGCGCGTATTCTGGCGCAGGAGGGTGCCCTCACGCGTGAATGGCTGAGCCCGGCACTGGAGCGCATGCTCGCCGACTGAGTGAGATGCCTCTGGGGTCGGGTGCGCTCCGTGCCTGCCTCAGCGGACCTTGCGGCTGCGCTCCAGAACCGGGCGATGGCCTTCCGCGTCGAACGCGCCGGAGGGCGGCTGGTCGGGGCGCGGCGTGGAAGCCATGCCTTCGTCCGCATGCGGTTCCGGCGCCGGATGGTGAGGCGCCGCGGCATTCTCTTCCTTCTGCGCCAGAGCTTTCTCGGCCAGTTTCTTCTGGTCCTCCTCGGTCCGGGGCATGGCAGCAACTCTCCTTGCTATTGCGGGTCTGTCGGCAGCGGCGGCACGAGCGGGATGGGCCCCGCCGGCACGATGCCGCTTGGGTTGAGATCGCGATGGCTGGCGTAATAATGGGTCTTGATGTGGTCGAAATGCACCGTGTCGGCGATCCGCTTATCGTCCATCATCCGGTGCAGGAAGCGCACCAGCGCGGGATAGTCGGCGATGCGCCGGATGTTGCACTTGAAATGGCCGTGATACACCGGGTCGAACCGGATGAGGCTGGTGAACAGGCGGATGTCCGCTTCGGTGAGGCGGTCGCCCACCAGCCAGTCGGCGGCGCCGAGGCGGGTCTCCAGCCAGTCGAGCGTGTCGAACAGGGGGCCGATCGCCGCGTCATAGGCCTGCTGGGTGGTGGCGAAGCCGCAGCGATAGACGCCGTTGTTCACGGTCTCGTAGACACGCGCGTTCACCGCGTCGATCGCATCGGTGAGCCCGTCGGGATAAAAGTCGCCCGGCCGCGCGCCCAGATCGTCGAAGGCGTGGTTGAAGATGCGGATGATCTCCGAGGATTCGTTGTTGACGATCCGCTCGTCCTTGCGGTCCCAAAGCACCGGCACGGTCACCTTGCCGGTATAGCCGCCATCTTCTGAAGCCCTGCGGCTGCGCGCATAGACCTGCCAGAGATAGTCCGCGCCGTGCAGCGCATCGCCCGTGCCGCCCCGCCCGGTCTCGAATGTCCAGCCATGCTCGCGCATGAGCGGATCGACGACCGAGACGCCGATCATGTCGTCCAGTCCCTTGAGGGCGCGCACGATGAGGGCGCGGTGCGCCCAGGGGCAGGCATAGCTGATATAGAGATGGAAGCGCCCCGCCTCGGCGCGCACTGCGCGCCGGCCGTCCGGCCCCGGTTCGCCGTCGAGCGTGATCCAGTCGCGAAAGCCGCTGTCCTGCCGCTCGAAGCTGCCGTTCCGGTTCTTTTCCGTCACTTCGCCGGGATGCCACGTCCCGTCGATCATCATGCCCATGCCGGCCTCCTTGCTTCTTTCCAATCATTGGGCAGCGATTTCGTTGCAGGCCCCGGGTCGGGTGCGCCGCCGCTAAAGGCTGGATGCCGAAAGAAGCGGGATGCCGGCTCAGGTCCGGCAGGAGGGGCGGGGGATGGGGGCAAATCGCGCCCCACGCCCCCGTGCCTGATATCCGGCAAGGATCAGGCGATGACCCACCGCGCCGTGACCACCTTCTCCAGCACCGCCAGCGGCATGGCGCCGAGACGCAGCACCTCGTGGAATTCCCGCAGGTCGAAATCCGGGTTCTTCTTGGCGGCCTCGCGCAGCCGCACCCAGACGGTGTGGCCGATCTTGTAGCTGCAAGCCTGCCCCGGCCAGACGGTATAGCGGTCGATCTCGCCCTGGCCGCGCCCGCGCGCGATGCCGGTGGTGGCGAGGAAATAATCGGTCGCCTGCTCGCGGCTCCAGCGCTTGGCATGCATGCCGCTGTCCACCACCAGACGCGTCGCGCGGAACAGCAGCGACTGGAGATAGCCCACCTGCCCGAGCGGATCGCCCTCGAACATGCCCATCTCGTCGGCCAGCTGCTCGGTGTAGAGTGCCCAGCCTTCCGAATAGCCACTGAAGCCGCCGCGCCGGCGGATGAGCGGAATGTCCGGGCTTTCCATCGCCAGCATCACCTGCATGTGGTGGCCCGGCACGGCCTCGTGATGCGAAAGAGTGGCAAGGCCGAATTTCGGGCGGTCGAACGTGTCGCGCAGATTGATGAAATAGATGCCCGGGCGCGAGCCATCGAGCGAGGCGCTCTGATAATAGCCGCCCGGCGCGCCGGCCTGGATCGTCTCGGGCACCCGGCGCACCTCGACCGGCGCCTTGGGCAGGGTCAGGAAGGCCTCGGGCAGCCGGGCATACATGGCCTTCACCTGCTCGTTGAGCAGCGAGAGCAGGGCCTTGCGACCATCGTCGGTATTGGCGAAGAGCTGGTCGGGCCGCTTGTTGAGCTCCACCAGCCGTTCGCCGACGGTGCCCTTGCTCATGCCCTGGCCCTTGAGGATCGTGTCGATCCGCGCATTGAGTTCCGCCACCTGCTCGAGGCCGAGTTTGTGGATCTCGTCGCCGGTCATCTTCACGGTCGTGGCGGCTTCGGCCGCGCCGGCATAATAAGCCTCGCCATCCGGCAGGCGCCAGCAGCCCGCGTCATGCACGGCCTTGCTCCGCAGGTCCGTCACCAGCGCGCGCTGGCGGTCGAGCGCGGGAAACACCTTCTGCGCCACGATCGCTTCCGCCTGCGCCGCGCGTTCGGGCGGCAGCCCCGCGTCCTTGAGCTTGCGGGCGAAGCTGGTGACCATCACCGTCTCGCCGGCGGGCAGGTCGCGCGCGTTGCCGAGCAGCTTGAGCGTCGTGTCGAGAATATAGTCGGGCGCGAACACGCCTTTCGCCGCGTCCACCCGCTGTTGCTCGGTGCTGTCGTCGAGCGCCTTGGGGAAGGCTTCGAGCCGGGCGAGATAATCGTCGGCCTCGGCGGCATTGCGTACGCGCACTTGCGAATCGAGGAAGTCGGGAATGTCGCGATAGGGCCCGGTCAGCTGGCTCAGCACATAAGGCGCATAGCGGCCCATGCTGCTGCCGTAGGAGAAGCTCTCCGCTCCCGCGATCGACCGCTCGAGCTGATATGAGACCACTTCGAGATCGATCTGCGCGTTCGGGGAGAGCGCCGCGGCATCCACCTGCTGCAGTTCGGCCAGCTCGGCCTTGGCGCGTGCCAGCGCGCGGGTGCGGGCCGCTGCCGATTCGTCGTCCAGCTTGCGGCGCAGGCCGGCGCGCGCGCCGGTGTCGAGGCCCAGCCGTGTCGCCGCCTCGGGCGATTCGTCGATCCGGGCCTGGAAGAACCGGTCGAGCATGGCGCGCAGCTTCTGGTCGGCCGGGGTTCCGCCTGCCTGCGCGCCCCCGCTCGCTTCCGTCTGCGCGGCGAGCCTGGCGGGCATGGTTGCGGCGATGGCGGCCGTGGCGGCGCCGAGGACGAAAGTGCGACGATGCATGAATGTCTCCACGGAATGGCTGAATGGCGGCTTGTGTAGGACCTTCGGGCGCCGCCGTCACCAACCCTGTATACGATTGGCGCTCCCCGCCCTGCGCCACGGCGATCCGCCTTGCCTTCGCGGGCCGGGTCTGCGACCAGCCGGGCATGACGGCCGCTTCATCTTCTCTCCGCCTCGCCATCTTCGATTGCGACGGCACCCTGATCGACAGCCAGCACAGTATCGTGGCGGCGATGGGCACGGCCTTCGATGCGATGGGGCTGGCCTGTCCGGACCGGGCGCAGTGCCTCTCGGTCGTGGGGCTGTCGCTGCCGCAGGCGATGGCGCAGCTGCTGCCGGACGCGGACACGCCTTTTCACCATGAGATCAGCGAGCATTACAAGCGGGCCTTCCATGCCCTGCGTGCCGGCGGGCAGCTTCACGAACCGCTCTATGAGGGTATCGCCGCGCTGCTCGACGCGCTGGAAGCGGACGGCTGGCTGCTCGCGGTCGCGACCGGCAAGTCCGACCGGGGGCTGCGCCTCGCGCTCGAGCATCATGGCCTGCATGCGCGCTTCGTCTCGCTCCAGACGGCGGACCGGCACCCGTCCAAGCCGCATCCTTCCATGATCGAGACGGCGCTGGCCGATGCGGGCGTGGGCCCGGAGCAGGCCGTGATGATCGGCGATACCAGTTTCGACATGCTGATGGCCGGCGCGGCCGGCGTGCGCGCGCTCGGTGTGGGCTGGGGCTATCATGTGCCGGAGGAACTGATTGCGGCGGGCGCGGCAAGCGTCGCCATGGACAGCGCGGAGCTTGGCCGCCATATCGGCCTGCCATGAGCGAGAACAGGACAGACGGCCCCGGCATCGGTGGCGAGACGGCCGAGGCTGCGGCCCGGCGCGCGGCGGCGGCGAAGCAGCGCTTCTTCATCATCAGCCTGTTCCGCCTCTCCGGCGCGATCATTCTCATCTTCGGCATGGCGATCTCGCTGCAGCGTTTCGGCTGGGTGCAGGGCGACAAGGCGAAATGGATGGGGCTCATCATTTCCATCGTCGGCTTCGTCCAGTTCATGATCGTGCCGCGCATGCTGGCGCGCGCGTTCGCCACGCCGCGCGAGCAGGGCCCCGGCCGGCCGTGAAGCGTTTCTGGAAGGAAGCGCAGGCTGTTGCGGACGGCGAGGGCTGGGCGATCCGGCTGGATGGCCGTCCGGTGCGCACGCCCATGCGCGCGCCGCTCGTGGTGCCGCACGCCGCCATGGCGCAGGCGATCGCGGCGGAATGGGATGTGCAAGGCGAGGAGATCGATCCGCGCACCATGCCGATGACCGGCTTTGCCAATGCGACCATAGACCGCGTGCTGACCGGGCCGGGCGCCTTCCGGGGCCAGGTGGCGGCTTATGCGGAAAGCGATCTGCTCTGCTATCGCGCCGACGAGCCCGAAGCGCTGGTTGCCCGCCAGAATGATCTCTGGGAGCCATTGCTGGATTGGGCGCGGGGCCGCTTCGGCATCGAATTCGCGGTCACGGCCGGCATCGTCCCGGTCGACCAGCCGGCGCGGACGCTCGCTGCGTTGCGCGGCGCGGTCGAGGCGCTCGATCCCTGGCTGCTCGCGGGCGCCGCGACGATGACGCAGCTCGGCGGCACGCTCGTCGGCACGCTCGCCCTGTTGCACGGCGCGACGGAGGCCGAGGCGCTGTTCGATGCCGCCAGCCTGGACGAGCATTGGCAGGCCGAGCAATGGGGCGAGGATGCCGAGGCGGCGGCGCGGCTGGCCGAGCGCCGCACCGCGTTCCTGGATGCGGCGCGCTGGTGCGCACTGGCCGGCGCGCGCTGATCGCGGTGGCGTCCGTGTCGCTGCCCGTTTTCTTTCGCCACCTATTGTTCTAGGGATCGCGGCATGACGCAGGCAGCCATCGAGATCATCGACCTCAGCAAGACCTACAAGGGCGGCAAGCGCGCCCTCGATGGCGTGACGCTCTCCGTGCAGCGCGGCAGCATCTTCGGCCTGCTCGGTCCCAATGGCGCCGGCAAGTCGACGCTCATCAACATCCTCGCGGGGCTGGTGAACAAGACGGGCGGCACGGCCCGCATCTGGGGCTTCGACATCGACGAGCAGCTGCGCAACGCGAAGAACTCGATCGGCATCGTCAATCAGGAGATCATGTTCGATCCCTTCTTCACGCCCATCGAGACGCTGGACATCCAGGCCGGCTATTACGGCGTGCCCAAGGCGGAGCGGCGCTCGATGGAGTTGCTGCGCGCCGTGCATCTGGAAGACAAGGCCCGCGCTTATTCGCGCACGCTGTCGGGCGGCATGAAGAGGCGGCTGATGGTCGCCAAGGCCATGGTGCATTCCCCGCCCATCCTCGTGCTGGACGAGCCGACGGCCGGCGTGGACATCGAGCTGCGCCAGCAGCTCTGGTCCTATGTCCGCTCGCTCAACGAGCGCGGCGTCACCATCGTCCTCACTACCCATTATCTGGAAGAGGCCGAGGAGCTGTGTGACCGCATCGCCATTATCAATAACGGCCGCCTCATTGCCGACAAGCCGACGCGCGAGCTGGTCAACATGGCGCAGGAGAAGGTCGTCGAGGTGACGGTCGACCGGGATCTGGACGCGGATCTGCCCAATCACGATCATTTCGAGAAGATCGAGCGCAGCGGGCCGCGCAGCCTGACGATCACTTATCTCAAGAACCGCGCCACGGCGGGCGAAGTGCTCGGGCTGGTGCAGGGGCAGGGCTTCGCCATCGTGGACGTCAGCACGCATGATCCCGATCTGGAGGACGTGTTCCTCAGCCTGACGCGGGCCGCGGCCTGAGGGGCGTCACGCGCATCGGTTGCTGACGCCCCCGGGCATGGGCGAGGAGAGAAGAAGAGCGCATGACCATCACCACACATGACGTCGTCATCATCGGGTCCGGCGCTGCCGGTCTGACCGCCGCGATCAATCTCGCGCAGGACCGCAAGGTGCTGGTGCTCGCCAAGGGATCGCTGGACAGCGGATCGACCAACTGGGCGCAGGGCGGCATCGCGGCGGTGCTGGATGCGGGCGACAGCTTCGCCAACCATGTCGAGGATACGATGGTCGCGGGTGCCGGCCTCAACAATCGCGAGACGGTGGAATTCGTGGTGTCGGAGGCGCCGGCGGCGATCGAGCGGCTGGCGGCGCTGGGCGTGCCGTTCAACGCGGGGGAAAGCTTTGGCGAGCGCTGGCACCTGACCCGCGAGGGCGGCCATTCGCATCGGCGCATCGTGCATGTGGACGATGCGACGGGCGCCGCCGTCCAGATCGCGCTGCTCGCCGCGGCGCGCGCCAATCCCAATATCACGCTGATGGAGGACATGGTCGCCATCGACCTCATCACGTCCCGCCATGGCGAGAAATATTCGGGCGATGGCCATGTCTGGGGCGTCTATGCCCTCAACCAGAAGACCCGGCGCGTCGATGCCTTCGTCGCGCGGGCCACCGTGCTGGCGAGCGGCGGGGCAGGGCGGACCTATCTCTTCTCCACCGCGCCGCGCGGCGCAACGGGGGACGGCATCGCCATGGCGTGGCGCGCGGGCTGCCGCGTCTCCAACATGGAGATGATGCAGTTCCACCCGACCTGCCTCTACAATCTGGAGGTCAAGAACTTCCTCATCACCGAGGCAATGCGGGGCGAGGGCGGCAAGCTCAAGCTCCCGCCCGGCGTGCCCGGCGGCGGCAAGCGCTTCATGGACCGGTTCGACAAGCGCGGCGAACTGGCGCCCCGCGATGTGGTGGCCCGCGCGATCGACCATGAGATCAAGAGGCTCGGGCTCGATTATGTCCATCTCGACATCAGCCACAAGCCGCCCGAGTTCATCCGCGAGCATTTCCCGACCATCTACGCGCGGCTGCTGGATCTCGACATCGACATCACGAAGGAGCCGATCCCGGTGGTGCCCGCCCAGCATTATACCTGCGGCGGCGTGATGATCGATCTGCACGGCCGCACCGATCTGCCCGGCCTCTATGCCGCGGGCGAAGTCACCCAGAGCGGCCTGCACGGCGCCAATCGCCTCGCCTCTAATTCGCTGCTCGAATGCTTCGTGTTCGGCGAGGCGACTGCGAACCACATTCGCGCCAACTGGGCCGATCTCGCGCCGCCGCCCGCTATCCGCGCCTGGGACGAAAGCCGGGTGACGGACAGCGACGAGGAAGTCGTGGTCACGCACAACTGGAAGGAAATCCGCCGGTTCATGTGGGACTATGTCGGCATCGTGCGCACCACCAAGCGGCTGGAGCGCGCGCAGCATCGCGCCGATCTGCTCGCACAGGAAGTGGGCGAATATTACGGCAATTTCCGCGTGACGGCGGATCTCATCGAGCTGCGCAATCTGCTCGAGGTGGCACGGCTCATCATCCGCTGCGCCCTGCGTCGCAAGGAAAGCCGCGGCCTCCACTACACGCTGGATTATCCCGAAGCGGCGCCGGTCGCCGCCGATACCGTGCTGGTGCCCTGACAAGCGCCGCACGGCCGGAGCGCGCCATGCCGCCCGGCCCGCGATCACCAAAAAAAAGGGGGCGCCGGGATGAACCCCGCGCCCCTTGAGGTGTGACTAGGAGGGAAAACGGTGGAACCGTCTCCGACACGACGACTGCGGATCATCGCGTCCCCCTCTGAATAGGCGGAGGAGGCAAAAATGCTTTGATTCCGATCAAATGGCGCCATAATTTTGTGGACGGCGCCAGCCAACACACTGAGGGCGGACTGGTTCCGGTTAGGGAGTCGGGTCGTCGTGTTTTGGAGTCGTTGCACCGCAAGTGTCTTGTGTGCATTGGCACCCTGTTAAGTCTGTCATGCGAGACTAGGTGCATGATTGTGAAGGAAAGTCGGGTGAGTTTGGGGCGCAGGCGAGCACCGCTCGTAACAGGGTTGCTGTTGATGGGACTGGCGGGGGCATGTACGGCCATTCCGCAATCCCAGCGCATTGCCGCCGTGCCGCCCGCCGCCGCCGCCCGTGCACCTGCCTCTGCGAGCCTCAGCGTTCCGCTGCCGCCGCCCCAGCCCTTGCCCAGCCCTGTCGCGACCGTCCGCGCCGCTCCTTCGCCGGCCCTGGTCGCCACCATCCGCGAGCTGGGCCGGCAATTCCCGGGCAAGGTCGGCATCGCCGTCCACAATGTCGAAACGGGCTGGACCGTGGATCACAATGGCGATCTGCTGTTTCCCCAGCAGAGCGTCTCCAAGCTGTGGGTCGCGATGACGCTGATGGACGCGGTGGACCGCGGCAAGCTCTCGCTCGATCGCGCCGTGACGATCAGGCAAAGCGACCTTACGCTTTTTCACCAGCCCATTGCCGCGATGGTGAAAGGCGAGCAGGGCTACACCACGACCCTGCGCAACCTGCTCGACCGCGCGATGCAGCAGAGCGACAATACCGCCAATGATTCGATCCTGCGCACGGTCGGCGGGCCCGAGGCGGTTCGGGGCTATCTCGCGCGGCGCTTCTTCGGTCCGGACAGCATCCGCTTCGGCCCGGGCGAGCGTCTGCTGCAGAGCCAGACCGCCGGCCTGACCTGGACGCAGGACATGTCGCAGGGCCGCCGCTTCTACACGGCGCGCGCGAATCTGCCCCGCTCCGCGCGGGAAAAGGCACTCGATGCCTATCTCTCCAATCCGCCCGATGGCGCGAGCCCGGTCGGCATCGCCCGCGCGCTCGGCAAGCTGCGCAAGGGCGAGATGCTCTCGCCGCATTCCACGCGGGAATTGCTGGCGATCATGACCGACGCCAAGACCGGGCCCCAGCGCGTCAAGGCCGGTGTTCCCGCCGGCTGGAGCTATGCGCACAAGACCGGCACCGGGCAGGACCTCTCCCCGCGCTCGACCGGCTACAATGATGTCGGCATCATGACCGCGCCGGACGGCACGGCTTATGCGATCGCGGTGATGATCGGCGAGACCAGCGCACCCATTCCCAAGCGCTGGGAGCTCATGCAGTCGGTCTCGCGCGCTGTCGCTCACCTGCATCAGCCGACCACGCGTGCGGTTGCACACTTGCAACAGCCCTGATCCCCTGCTTCAAGGTCGCGATTGTCGGGCGCCCTTGCCCGGCCACGTTCAGCGGCGCCGTCTCGGGAAGCGGGGATAGGGACTATCATGTCGAGGATCGGCCTCGTCGCCATTGGCCGCAATGAAGGCGAGCGGCTCAAGCGATGCCTGCGCGCAGTGCCGGCCGGCTGCCCGGTCGTCTATGTCGATTCGGGGTCGACGGACGGCAGCGTCGATTTCGCGCGGGGGCTCGGCATGGCGGTCGAACTTCTCCCCACCGAGGGCGGCTTCACGGCCGCGCGGGCGCGCAATGCGGGCTGGCGGCGGCTGGTCGAGACGCATCCCGCGCTCGACTATGTGCAGTTCGTGGATGGCGATTGCGAGCTCGCGCCAGGCTGGCTTGCCCGGGCGGAATCGACGCTCGATGCCGAGCCGGGCCTGTGCGCGGTGTTCGGGCGGCGCCGCGAGCGCTTTCCCGGGGCCAGCATCTACAATGCCTTGTGCGACGATGAATGGAATGTCCCCATCGGCCTGGTGAATGCCTGTGGCGGGGACGTGCTCTTCCGCGTCACGGCGTTGCGCGACGCGAATGGCTACAGTGACGATCTCATTGCCGGGGAAGAGCCCGACCTTTGCCTGCGCCTGCGCCAGAAGGGATGGACGATCCGGCGGATCGACGCGGAGATGACGCTGCACGACGCGGACATTCACAAGGCGCGCCAGTGGTGGCTGCGCGCGCGGCGCTCAGGCCATGCCTTTGCCGAGCATGTCGCCCGGCATGGCGACAAGGCCGATCCGCTCTGGAGCCGGCAGCGCGAGAGCATCGTCATCTGGGGCGGCACGGTGCCGGCGCTCGTGATCCTGCTGGCGCTGGTCGGCCTGTTGTTTCCCTCGCGCGCGGCGGGGCTGGGGGCGATTCTCCTCGCGCTGCTTTATCCCCTGCAGGTGGCGCGCATTGCCTTTGCCCGGTGGCGCGGCGGGGCCTCGCCGCGTTTCGCGCTGGCTTATGCCTTCTGGATCATGGCCGGAAAAATGGCGCAATTCGGCGGGCTTGTGCGCTTCCACCGCAAGCGGCGCAGCGGCCGTGCATCGAGCCTCATCGAATATAAGGGCGCGTCCTGAGCGAGGCGGCGCGATGCATTGATTAACCGCCCCCGCGCGGCTATCAGGAGCGTCCAGTTGATGGCGGCCTCGCACGGGCCGCCTTTTTCCGTTTCTGAAACCGTGCGAGGAAGGAGCAGTCCTATGTCGATCACCCCGCTCATGCCCGTTTATCCCCGGTGTGAGGTGCGTCCGGTGCGAGGCGAGGGCTGCTATCTCATCGGCGAGCGCGGCGAGCGCTATCTGGACTTCGCGGCGGGCATCGCGGTGAACGCGCTCGGCCATGGCCATCCCCATCTGGTGAAGGCGATCGCGGAGCAGGCGGCGACGCTGATGCACGTCTCCAATCTCTACGGTTCGCCGCAGGGCGAGGCGCTGGCGAAGCGCATCGTCGACAACAGCTTTGCCGATACCGTGTTCTTCACGAATAGCGGCGCGGAAGCGGTGGAATGCGCGATCAAGACGGCGCGGCGCTACCATTATGCGAATGGCAATCCGCAGCGGCACAAGCTCATCACGTTCAAGAACGCGTTCCACGGGCGCACGCTCGGCGCGATCAGCGCGACGGACCAGCCCAAGATGCGCGACGGCTTCGAACCGCTGCTGCCCGGCTTCGACTATGTGGCCTTCAATGATCTCGAAGGCGCGCTGGCGAAGATCGACGACGAGACGGCCGGCTTCCTCGTGGAGACGGTGCAGGGCGAAGGCGGCATGACGGCGGGCACGCCGGACTTCATCACCGGCCTGCGCCGGGCGGCCGATGAGCACGGGCTCCTGCTGATCCTGGACGAAGTGCAGTGCGGCTATGGGCGCACGGGCAAGTTCTTCGCCCATGAGCATTACGGCATCATCCCGGACATTATGGCAGTCGCCAAGGGCATTGGCGGCGGCTTCCCGCTTGGCGCCTGCCTCGCGACCGAAGAGGCGGCGAAGGGCATGGTGTTCGGCACGCATGGCTCCACTTATGGCGGCAATCCGCTTGCCATGGCCGCGGGCATGGCGGTGCTGGACGTGATGCTGGAGCCCGGCTTCTTCGACCGCGTCGCGCAGATGGGCGAGCGGCTGCGCCAGGCCTTCGAGCAGCTCATCCCCAATCACGATGATCTCTTCGAGGAGATCCGGGGCAAGGGGCTGATGCTCGGCATCAAGATGAAGGAGCCGGCGGTGGCGCGGGATTTCGTCGCGCATCTGCGGGACAATCACGGGTTGCTGACCGTCGCGGCGGGCGAGAATGTGTTCCGCGTTCTGCCCCCGCTGGTCATCGAGGATAGCCACATCAGCGAAGCGATCGAGAAGCTCTCCGCCGGCGCGGCGAGCTACCGGCTGCCCGAGCCTCCCGCGTCATGACCCGGCATTTCCTCAATCTCTCGGACGCCGGGGGCGATGCGATCGCGGCGATGCTGAGCGACGCCATGGATCGCAAGGCCGCGCGGACGGCGGCCGGGCTGCCCCGGGGCGCGGCGGATGCCGATGCACCGCTTGCCGGGCGCACGCTGGCGATGATCTTCGAGAAGAACTCGACGCGCACCCGCGTCAGCTTCGACATGGCGATCCGCCAGCTCGGCGGCACGTCGCTCATCCTGGACAGCGGCACGACCCAGCTCGGGCGCGGCGAGACGATCGCCGATACGGCGCGCGTGCTCTCGCGCATGGTCGATGCGATCATGATCCGCACCGACGATCATGCCAAGATCGATGAAATGGCGCATCATGCCGACGTGCCGGTCATCAATGGCCTCACCGATCTGTCGCATCCCTGCCAGATCGTGGCGGACCTGCTGACCGTCGCCGAGCATGGCCTCGCGCTGCCCGGCAGCCAGTGGGCCTGGCTGGGCGACGGCAACAATGTGCTGCATTCGATCATCGAGGCGGCGGGCCTCTTCCGCTTCGACGTGCGCGTGGGCGTGCCGCAGGGCTATGATCCCGATCCCCGCTTCGCGCAGGCCGCGCAGGCGCTGGGCGCGAACATCACGCTGACGCGCGATGCGGCCGAGGCGGTGACGGGCGCGGACGTCGTGGTCACGGATACATGGATTTCCATGGGCCAGGCCGCCGGCGACGTGAAGCTGAAGGCCATGATGCCTTATCAGGTGACGCCCGCGCTCATGGCCCGCGCCCGGCCGGATGCCCGGTTCCTGCACTGCCTGCCCGCGCATCGCGGGGAGGAAGTGACGGCCGAAGTGATCGACGGGCCGCAGTCGCTGATCTGGGACGAAGCGGAAAATCGCCTGCATGCGCAGAAGTCCGTCCTGCGCTGGTGCTTCGGGCAGCTCGGCTGAACCGGCGTATGTCGCGCGCCGTCTCCCGCTTCCGGCGGTTACGGCGCGCGCACCCTTAGACATTCCGCTCTGCCGCTCCTATCTAGGCCCCGTGTCCGACTCTTCTTCCCCTTCCGTCCGGTCCTTCTGCGATGAGGCGCTCGGCTTCACCATTCCGTCGCGCAATGCGCGCGGGCGGCTGGTGCGGCTTGGCGCGGCGCTGGACGACGTGCTCTCCGCTCACCAATATCCGCCGGTCATCGAGAAGCTCGTGGCCGAGGCGCTGGTGCTCGCCAGCCTGCTTGGCGCGCTTCTGAAGGACGAGGTGGGCCAGCTCACCCTGCAGGCGCAGACCGAGCATGGCGTCGTCTCGCTGCTCGTCGCCGATTATCAGGGCGGGGCCGTGCGCGGCTATGCCCAGTTCGATGCCGACCGGCTGGCGGAGCTGGGGGAGAGCCCGACGCTTTTCGGCCTGTTCGGCAAGGGCTATCTGGCCATCACCTTCGATCAGGCGGTGACCGGCGAGCGCTATCAGGGCATCGTGCCGCTGGAAGGCACGGGTCTTGGCGCGGCGGCCGAGCATTATTTCGCCCAGTCGGAGCAGATCCCGAGCATCGTCCACATCGCCGTGCGACATGATCCCGGCGAGGGTTGCATCGGTGCCGGCATGCTGCTGCAGCATCTCCCGGCAGGCGAGGTGGGCCGCGAGCGGCTGCATGTGCGGCACGATCATCCGGACTGGGAGCATGTGATGATTCTCGGCCGGAGCCTGTCCGATGCCGAACTGACCGATCCGGCACTGCCGCTTTCCGACATCGCCTGGCGCCTGTTCCACGAGGAAGAGGAAGTGCGCGCCTTCGATCCCGTGGCCATCAGCAAGGGGTGCCGGTGCGATCTCGATCATATCCGGTCCGTCCTCGGTCGATTCGGGGCGCCGGAGCGGGCCGAGATGGCCGACGAGCGCGGTATCATCGGCGTCGATTGCGCGTTCTGCGCTCGTGTGTTCGAAGTCACGCTCGCGGAATTTCCCGACAGACGCTGATCGAGACGTGACAATTGCTGTCACGGGTGCCGCTTTTGCACGGCACGACGGGCCGTGCTCTTTTTTCGCCGTAATTCCGGATTACATTGCAAGCGAGGGAAATGGGGTGAGTGACGGCGCGAAGATGCCGCCGCTCCCGAACAGGTGGACGAAACACCGGATGCGGACGCGAATATCATTGCCTCTGGCGGGCCTGCTGATCGGCTGGCCGCTTGCCCTCTCGGCGCAGCCGGGAAGGATGGACGCGCTCGCCTCACTCGAGCGCGGCGAATGGGAACTGCGCGAGCGCCAGGACGGAACCGCCACGAAGCGCGTCTGCCTCGGCGATCCCGGCCAGCTGCTCCAGCCGAATCACTCCGGCCTCCAGTGCAAGCGCTTCATCCTGGAGAACAGCGCGCAGCAGATCGCCATTTCTTATGATTGCGGGCGGTCCGGGCAGGGCCGCACGACGCTGCGTGTGGAGACCTCGCGGCTGGTGCAGATCGATTCGCAGGGCGTTTCGGGCGGATCGCCCTTCGCGCTCACGATCGAGGGCCGGCGGATCGGCGCCTGCCGGTCGACCGCGCTGGCACGTTAGATCCGCTCCCGGGCAGCGAGAGAGCCGCCCGGGCCATTTCATCCACCACCGATTTGCGCTAGCGCGAGACCATGGCTTCACAGACACCGATCGCCGTCGCCCTGATCTCGGGCGGGCTGGATTCCATGGTCGCTGCCGGGCTCGCGCGTGAAGCGGGATTCCGGCTGGCGGCCTTGACCATCGACTATAACCAGCGGCACCGCATCGAGCTGGAGGCGGCGAAGCGCGTCGCGCAGGCAGTCGGCGCGGAGCGGCACATCGTGCTGCCGCTCGATCTCTCGCTGTTCGGGGGATCGGCGCTGACGGCGGACATCGCGGTTCCCAAAGGCGGCGTGGAGCCCGGCATTCCCGTCACTTATGTTCCCGCGCGCAACACCATCTTCCTCTCGCTCACGCTGGGCCTCGCCGAAGTGGTCGGCGCGCAGCACATCTATATCGGCGTCAACGCACTCGATTATTCGGGATATCCCGATTGCCGGCCGGAGTTCATCGCGGCGTTCGAGCACATGGCGGCGCTGGCAACGAAGCAGGGCGTGGAAGGGGGCGGCGTGCGGATCGAGGCGCCCCTGCAGCATCTCACCAAGGCGGACATTGCGAAGGAAGCCGCCCGGCTGGGGCTCGACGCGGGCATGAGCTGGTCCTGCTATGATCCCACGCCCGAGGGGCTGCATTGCGGCCTGTGCGACAGCTGCCGGCTGCGGGCGAAAGGCTTCGACGAGGCTGGCCTGCCCGATCCCACCCGTTACGCGACGCGACCCTGAGGCGCGCCATGAGCTATGCGGTCAAGGAGATGTTCCTGACCCTGCAGGGCGAAGGCATGCAGGCAGGGCGCCGCGCCGTGTTCCTGCGCTTTGCCGGCTGCAATCTCTGGTCCGGCCGGGAAGCGGACCGGGCGGACGCGGTCTGCCGTTTCTGCGATACGGATTTCGTCGGCACCGATGGAGAGAATGGCGGCCGCTTCGCCTCGGCTGACGCGCTGGCCGATGCCGCCGCCGCGCTCTGGGGCGCGGAGCATGGCGCGCGCTTTCTCGTCGTGACCGGGGGGGAGCCGATGCTCCAGCTCGATGCGCCGCTGGTCGATGCCCTCCATGCGCGCGGCTTCGAGATCGCGGTCGAAAGCAACGGCACGCTCCCCGCGACGCCCGGCATCGACTGGCTGTGCATCAGTCCGAAGGGCGGCAGCACGGTCGTGCAGCGCACGGGCGACGAGCTCAAGCTGGTGTGGCCCCAGGACGGCATCGACCCCGTCGCGCTCCTCGAGTGGGATTTCGGGCAGCATCTGGTGCAGCCGATGGATAGCGGCGCGGAGGAGGTCAATGCCGCCAACCGGGCCGCCGCCATCGCACTGGTCATGGCCGACAGCCGCTGGCGTCTCTCGCTCCAGACGCACAAGCTGCTGGGCCTGAAATAGGGCAGGGCGGCAGCGCCAGGGCCCGCGCTTCCGGGCGTCGGCCGTTTCATGACCGCACCCGGTCCCCGGCCGGGCGGTCTATTCCGAAGCCACGGTTTCCGTGTCGTCGTCCTCGCCCTGTTCGCGGGGCACGTTGGTCTGGCTGACATTGCCGGCATTGTCGACGGCGCCGACTCCATCGGCCTTCACCGCGTCGAGATCGGTCATCGAGTCGTTGACCGTGCCGTCGACGACTTCCATGTCGCGCATCTCGACGGTGTTGCCGGTCGTGTCGCTTCCGCCGCCGCAGGCCGCGGCGAGAAGGCAGAGGGAAGCGATGCAGGCGAGGCGTCCGGCGGAAAGGTGCGTCCGATCCATTTCTGTTCTTCTCCTGTCGGGGCGGCCATTTGCCATTATTGATGAGACCCGAGCGGCGACCGCGAAACGCGGACCTTAGTTTCGCGAGGCCGGACCCTCAAGGGTGTGATGAATCCTCCGGCGGAACCGTCCCGATGGCGAACAGCATGGCCGGCAGGTGTGCCGCCAGCGCGGCATCGAGCCGGGCCATGTCGGCGGAAAGGCCGAGGTCCTGCAGGCTGGTGACGCCGAAGGCGCGGATGCCGCAGGGGACGATGCCGTCATAATGCGCCAGATCGGGCGCGACATTGATGGCGAGTCCATGCAGCGTTACCCATTTGCGCAGCCGCACGCCGATCGCGCCGATCTTCGCTTCGGTGCCGTCCGGCCCCCTCGTCCAGACGCCGACCCGCCCGTCCGCCGTCCACGCCTCAACGCCCAGGTCGCCGAGCGCGACGATCATCCATTGTTCCAGCCCCTGGACGAAGCGCCGCACGTCGCGCCCGCGCCGCGCCAGGTCGAGATTGAGATAGACGACCCGCTGCCCCGGCCCGTGATAGGTATATTGGCCGCCCCGCCCGGTGACGTGCACCGGAAAGCGCGGCGCCAGGAGATCGCTTGCCTGCGCGCTGGTGCCGGCGGTGTAGAGCGGTGGGTGCTCGACCAGCCAGATACGCTCGGGCGCGGCGCCTTGCGCAATGGCCGCAGCGCGCGCCTCCATGTCGGCGAGGCCCGCCTCATAATCGAGGAAGCCCGGCTCGACGCGCCAGTCGATCGCGGCTGCCGGGTCTGTGGCGGCCGCGAGACTGGCAGACAGGGAAGGGGAAAGGGACATCGCTCTGGCAGATGGGGCGCGCGGCGAATTTTCGCAAGCGCCGCGCCGCCTCTGGCACTGGCCCGGGAATTTGCCTATCGAGCGCCCAGCAGGAGCGAACATCGTTGAACAAGATCGATCTCAATCTCGTCTGGGCGGATGCCAGGGCCATGGGCAATGCCAATCGGGACCTGCTGACGGCCATCGCCGGCATGTTCCTGCTGCTGCCCAGCCTCGTGGCGGAGCAGTTCATGGTCCTCCCCGCCGCGCCGGCGGGCGCCGAGCCGACCGGGCCGGAGCTGATGCTGCGGCTCGCCGAATATGCGACGCTCAACTGGCCGGTGATGCTGGTCTACAGTGCCGTCACGTCCTTCGGCATGCTGGCGCTGCAATCGCTGTTGCTGCGCGCCGAGCGCCTGACGGTGCGCGAATCGCTCCAGGCTGCGCTGCTGCTGCTGCCCGGCTTCTTCCTCGCACGGATCATGCAGGGGCTTGGCGTCTCGGCGGGTCTGTTCCTGTTCATGCTGCCCGGTTTCTACCTGATCGGCCGTCTGGCGCTGATCGCACCCGTCGCGGCGGCCGAGCGGCTGACCAATCCGCTTCTCATCCTGCAGCGCAGCGCGCAGCTCACGCGGGGCAATGGCTGGCGCATCTTCGCGCTGCTGGCGCTCATCTTCTGCGTCATGCTGGTCATCAGCCTGGTCGCGACATCGGTCACCGGGGTGATTGCGGAGCTGCTGCTGCCGCGGGACGCCGCCGATTTCGCCATGACGCTGGTGGGTTCGCTGCTCGAGACCGTGCTCTCGCTGATCATCGTGCTGGTGACGGCGGCGCTCTATCGCGCTGCTGCCGCGCCGGCCGCGCGATCCTGGTCCTGATCGGCGCCTCTTCTTTGCTGAATCAGGCGAAGGCGCTCACGCCCAGGTGACACGGGGCGGCAGGCTCATCAGGATGGCATCGATATTGCCGCCGGTCTTCAGGCCGAACAGCGTGCCGCGGTCATGGACGAGGTTGAATTCGACATAGCGTCCGCGCCACTCGAGCAGGTGCGCTTCTTCCTCCGGGGTCCAGGGCATGTTCATGCGCCGCCGGACGATCCGGGGGAACACATCGAGAAACGCTTCGCCCACGGCGCGGGTGAAAGCGAAGGTCGCGTCGAATTCGCCTTCGAGATGATCGTAGAAGATGCCGCCCACGCCGCGATGCACCTGGCGGTGGGGAATGTAGAAATAATCCTCCGCCCATTTGCTGAAGCGCGGATAGTCGCCCGCCTCGTGCGCCTCGCAGGCCGCGCGGAAGGCCGCGTGGAAATCGGCAGTATCCTCGGCATAAGGGATGGGCGGATTGAGGTCCGCGCCGCCGCCGAACCAGCGCTTGGTGGTGACCAGCATGCGCGTGTTCATGTGGACGGCGGGCACATGGGGATTGGCCATGTGCGCGACGAGGCTGATCCCGGTGGCGAAGAAGCCGGGCGCTTCGTCCCCGGCGCCGTGGATGGTTCGGGCGAATTCGGGCGAGAAGGCGCCGCCCACGGTCGAGACGTTGACGCCGACCTTCTCGAACACCTTGCCTTTCATCACGCCGCGCACGCCGCCGCCCGCGCCGCCTTCCTCGATGGGGCCGGCCGGCTGTCCGTCCGCCTCCCGCCACCAGGAGAGATAGTTGAAGGCGGCATCGCTTCCCGCTTCGCGCTCGATGGCCTCGAATTCCGCGCATATGCGTGTGCGCAAGGCCTCGAACCAGTCGCGCGCGGCCTGTTGTTCCGTATCGAGCATGGTCTTCCTTGGTCCGCTGCCCACTCGGGGTGCCCCGGGGCGGTCAATCTGGATAGAGGCCGGTCTGCCTCATCGCCTCGCCGAGCGCGATGCCCGTTGCGACGGCGAGATTCAAGGAGCGAAAGCCCGGCGCCATGGGAATGCGCACGCGCAGGTCCGCGCGCGCATGCAGGTCCGGCGGCAGGCCGGCGCTCTCCCGGCCGAGGAGGAGGATGTCGGGCGGCTCGAATCGGGCGTCCGGCAGCCGGACCGCACCCAGGCTGGTGAGGGCGACGAGCCGGGTGCCCGGACCCAGCCGGCTGGCGGCGAAGGCGGCGAAGTCGGCATGGCGCGTGACGTCGACCGCGCCGCCATAATCCATTGCGGCCCGGCGCAGCTGCGCGTCCGAGGCGGGGAAGCCGCATGGCAGCACGATGTCCACCGGCACTTGCCAGCACGCCGCGAGCCGCAGGATGGTGCCGACATTCCCCGCGATGTCCGGCTGGTAGAGAGCGATGCGCATGCGGGGCTTCTAGCCGCTGCGGGTCGCGGGCCACAATCCTGTCCCGCCTGTCACCAACCGGTCAAAAAAGCTGTGCGCCCGCACAAAATGAAGGTTGGCAAATCGCGATCAACGGCGCTATCAGGCGCCCGGACGCGGCCGGGAAACCGGGCGCGCGGCGCGTCGCATCATGCCCGTGACCAGCAGCCTTCCGGCCTCCACAGGCTCAGGCGGCCGTGTCGGGGAGAATGGCGGAGCGGCGGCCGCATCCGCGATTGAGGCCCGCCGTCGCATTCGTGCCGGCGGCCGGGCAAAGGGAGGCAATGACGTTACATGGCCACTGAAGTGCAAGGGACGGAAGCTGTCGTGAGTGAAGGCGAGGGCGTCCGGCGTCGCGACTTCATCAATATCGCAGCGGTCAGCTTCGCGGGCGTCGGCGGTCTCGCCGTGCTTGCGCCGCTCATCAACCAGATGAACCCCAGCGCGGACGTGCTGGCTCAGGCGACGACGGAAGTCGATCTCTCGGCCATCGCGGAAGGGCAGGCGATCAAGGCCGTGTTCCGCTCGCAGCCGCTGTTCGTGCGGCATCTGACCGCGAAGGAAATCGCCGAGGCCGACGCTGTGGACCCCAGCTCGCTGCGTGATCCGCAGACGCTGGAAGAGCGCACTGTCGACGGCAAGAAGCAGTGGCTCGTCACCATGGGCGTGTGCACCCATCTGGGCTGCGTGCCGCTCGGGGCCGGCGAAGGCGAGAATCGCGGCGAGTTCGGCGGTTATTTCTGCCCCTGCCACGGTTCGCATTATGATACGGCGGCCCGCATCCGGAAGGGTCCTGCGCCCCTGAACCTGCTGGTGCCGACCTATCAGTTCACCTCCGACACCGCCATTCTCGTAGGCTGAGGAAAAAGATAATGAGCTTTCCCTGGGCTGAGCATTACACGCCGAAGCATCCGGTGATGAAGTGGGTGGACGAGCGTCTGCCCCTTCCGCGCCTCGTCTACAACGCGGTTGGCAGCGGCTATCCCGTGCCGCGCAACCTCAACTATTTCTGGAATTTCGGCGTCCTGGCGGGCCTCGCGCTGACCATCCAGCTCGTCACCGGCATCATCCTCGCGATGCATTATGCGTCGAATGCGGGTGTCGCCTTCGACTCGGTCGAGCATATCATGCGCGATGTGAACTCGGGCTGGCTGCTGCGTTACGCGCATGCCAACGGCGCGAGCTTCTTCTTCATCGTCGTCTATCTCCACATCTTCCGCGGCCTTTATTACGGCTCCTACAAGGCGCCGCGCGAGATGGTGTGGCTGCTCGGCGTCGTCATCTTCCTGCTGATGATGGCCACCGCCTTCATGGGCTATGTGCTTCCCTGGGGGCAGATGAGCTTCTGGGGCGCCCAGGTCATCACCGGCCTGTTCGCCGCGATCCCGGTCGTCGGCGAGCCGGTGCAGACCTGGCTGCTGGGCGGTTTCGCGCCTGGCAATGCCACGCTCAACCGCTTCTTCTCGCTGCACTATCTGCTGCCGTTCGTGATCGCGGGCGTCATCATCCTGCACATCTGGTCGCTGCACATTCCCGGTTCGTCCAATCCGACGGGCGTGGAAGTGAAGGGGCCGCAGGATACGGTGCCGTTCCATCCTTATTACACGGCCAAGGACGGCTTCGGGGCAGGTGTGTTCCTCATCCTGTTCGCGCTGCTGCTGTTCTTCGCGCCGAACGCGCTGGGCCACCCGGACAATTATATTCCGGCCAACCCCATGTCGACGCCGGCGCATATCGTGCCCGAATGGTATTTCTGGCCGTTCTACGCGATCCTGCGCGCCTTCACGATGGACCTCACCATTCCCTTCACGGGCCTGGTGCTGATCCCCGCGAAGCTGCTCGGCGTGCTGGCGATGTTCGCATCCATCCTGCTGCTCTTCTTCCTGCCCTGGATCGACACGTCGCCGGTCCGCTCGGGCAACTATCGTCCGCTGTTCAAGAAGTTCTGGTGGCTACTCCTGGTTGATGTGGTGGTGCTGGGCTATTGCGGCGGTGCGCCGGCCGCGGAGCCTTATGTGATGATCAGCCAGATCGCATCGGCTTATTATTTCGCGCATTTCCTCATCATTCTGCCGATCATCGCGTCCATCGAGCGGCCTCTGCCGCTTCCGGGCTCGATCACCGAGGCAGTGCTGGCGAAGAGCAAGTTCAAGGGCGAGCGTGAGGCGCTCCCGGGCATGGGCAGCGACACGCAGCCCACCGGCGTGGCCTAACAAGGGGGTAGACGTCCATGGTTCGTTTTCTTGGCGCCCTTGTGGGCCTGTTCTTCTCGGGCATGCTGCTCCTCAGCTTCCTCTGGGGTGCAGTGGCCTTCGTCAGCGCGCCGCCAGAGCCCACGGCGGAGACGGAATTCCACGAGCATCCGCGCAAGGCCGGGTTCAGCTTCACGGGTCCGTTCGGTCATTATGACCGTGCGCAGCTCCAGCGCGGCTTCCAGGTCTATACGGAAGTCTGCTCGGCTTGCCATTCGCTCCATCAGGTCGCGTTCCGCAGCCTGAGCGACCTCGGCTACAACGAGGCGGAGATCAAGGCGATCGCCAAGGCCCGTCAGGTGCCCTCGATCGACCCCAACACCGGCGAAGCCGCGACTCGCGAGGGCATGCCCGCGGACAAGTTCCCGCTGGTCTATCCCAATGAAGTGGCGGCCCGCGCGGCGAACAACAATGCGATCCCGCCGGATCTCTCGCTGATCGCCAAGGCTCGCCACGACGGCGCGAACTATGTCTATTCGCTGCTGACGGGCTATCAGGCGCAGCCGGCCGAGCTTCTGCGGAAGTTCCCCGACTCCAAGACCGGCGAGGGGCTGCACTACAATCCCTATTTCGCCAACCTCAACCTCGCCATGGCGCCGCCGCTGACGGCCGAGGGGCAGGTGACCTATGGCGAGGGCCAGCCCCGCCCGACGGTCGACCAGATGGCGAAGGACGTCTCGGCATTCCTGATGTGGGCCGCTGAGCCCAAGATGGAAGCGCGCAAGAGCACCGGCATCGCGGTGGTGATCTTCCTGATCTTCGCGACTGTCCTTGCTTATATGTCCTACCAGAACATCTGGGCGAACAAGGAGCATTGAGGCTCGCGGCCTTGCTGCCAGTGAATTGAAGAGGGGCGGTCTCCATGAGGCCGTCCCTTCTTCGTTGGGAGACATGCGGGAGGCCGGCCGTGTGAAGAAGGGCCGGTCAGGGCCCGTCGGCACAAGGATGATGACGGCGATCGGACGGTGCGATGGCGCAAAAAGGGCAGGGGAGCGCCCAAGCGCCCGCTGCGGTTAGCCGGGCTCGCGGAGCCGGATGATCCGCGCCGGAACGCCGCCTACCACGGCACCGGGCGGCACGTCCTTCGTCACCACGGCATTCGCGCCGACCACGGCATTGGCGCCGATGGTGATATTCCCCAGGATCACGGCCCCGGCGCCGATCTGGACGCCGTCGCAGATGATCGGCTTGGCGTTCTTGTCCGAGGGGTCCGCGATGCCGATCGTGGTGTTCTGGCGGATACAGACATCCGAACCGATCGAACGCGCGCCGATGATGATGCCGCCGAAATGGTCGATGCGCAGCCGCCGGCCCACGGGCACGTTGTAGGAGAGCTTGATGCCGCAGACCCACTCGCTCATCTTGAACATGATGCGATAGACGATGGTGAAGGGCACGCGCAGGATCTTCGGGCGAACGCTCATGCGCCAGTTGCCGAAGCGGTGCCAGAACAGCGTCCAGAAGCCCTGGCTGAACCAGTCGCGATCATGCGTGGCGAAATCCTCGGCGACCAGCTTCCAGAAGCCGATGCCCTGAGGATTGGCGTTCACCGCGCCGTCGGGCAGCGGCGGCGCCTTGGGCTTTGCATTGCCTTTGGGCGCGGGATGAAGTTCCGCCGGGCCGCTCATCGCGGGGCTCGCACGGTCTTCCCGTCCGGCCGCGCCAGCAACGGATCCCCCAGGAAAAGCGGGGTGAGGACGAAGCGTCCGAAATCGGGGAAGAAACGGGCCGGCAGCGTGGCGCCCCGCCCGCGCAGGCCATTCTGCAGGACGTTCACCAGCGCACCGCCGAGCCGTGCCAGCGCCACGAGGCGCGCGCCGGTCCGGCCACGGGTTTTTACATGATAAAGCCGCCAGCTGTCGTACCAGTAGCCGGGCTGCGGCCGATCCTGCACGCGCCCGCCCTTCATCCCGGTCGCGGCCCCGGCGACATGCACCACGCGCGCTTCCGGCACATACCAGATCGCGTGCCCGGTCTTCCGCAGCCGCCAGAGCAGCTCGGTCTCCTCGAAATAGAGGAAGAAGTCGGGATCGAAGAAGCCGACCTGCCGCAGCGCATCGAACCGCATCATGAAACCGGCGCCGGTCACCCAGTCGACCGGCTGTCGGCTCAGGTCGGCCGGCATAGCCACGTGCGAATCGCGCAGCAGGCGGGAGACGAAGCCCAGCCCGCAGGCCGTGGCGAACTCGCTGGCGGCACCGGGAAACCGAAACGCCGCCGTCACCCGTTCGCCGTCCGGCCGCACGACGGACGCGCCCGCCGCCGCTGCCGAGGGGGTATCGTCTAGAAATGTCGCGAGAATGTCGATCGCTTCATTGTCGAGCCGCGCATCGGGGTTGAGCAGGAAGACATAGGATGGCGGGTCCGGCCGCCGCGCAAGGGCTTCCAGCACCACGTTGTTGCCGCGCCCGAAGCCGTGATTCTCGCTTTCCAGATGAAGCGTCACCCGGCCGTCCCACTGCTTCGCCTCATGCGCCGCCCGCAGTGTCTCGCCATCGTCGCCGGCCGAGCCATTGTCGATCAGGTGCACGTCCACGGATCGTCCGCCATGTGCGCGCGCCAGCACGCTCTCGACGGCGGCGATCGCGAGATCGGCTGTGCGGTAATTGACGATGATGACGGAGATATCCGGCTTCAAGCGTGCATGTCCGTTCATTGCCCCACCACGGATCGACCGTGCGGCTCTATCATGGGCCCGGCGCCGAGACAAAGGGCGAAGGGCGACCCCGGGGCGGCGCCACCCTGGCTCATCTCATGACGCCAGCAGCGTCTTCGCCCAGGATTGCAGGTCCTTGCCCATGGCGCCATCCCGGCAGGCGAGCGCGAAGTTCGCCTGCGCGAAGCCGAGCTTGGAGCCGCAGTCGAAACGCTCGCCGTCGAACGTCACCCCGTGGAAGGGCTGCTGGCCGATCAGCTTCGCCATCGAATCGGTGAGCTGCACTTCGCCGCCCGCGCCGGCTTCCTGCGTGGCGAGCAGTGTCATCACTTCGGGCTGCAGGATGTAGCGGCCCGGCAGCATGAGGTTGGAAGGCGCGGTGCCGAGGCTGGGCTTCTCGACGAGGCCCTTCACTTCGGTCAGCACGCCGTCGCGGGCACCCGGATCGATGACGCCGTAGCTGGGCGTATCCTCCATCGGCACTTCCAGCGCGCACACGAGGTTGCCGCCGACCTTCTCATATTGCGCGACCATCTGGGCAAGGCAGCCCTTCTCGCGGCCGATCAGCAGCTCATCGGGCAGGATGATCGCGAAGGGCTCGTCCCCCACGATGTCGCGCGCGCACCAGATCGCATGGCCGAGGCCGCGCGGCTCCTGCTGGCGCACGAAGATGGCGTTGCCCGGCGTCAGCCGCGTGCCGGCGAGCGCGTCCACGCTCTTGCCCCGGTCCGCCTGCGTGCGCTCCAGCTCATAGGCAATGTCGAAATGGTCCTCGATCGCGCCCTTGTTGCGCCCGGTGACGAAGATCATCGTCTCGATGCCCGCTTCCAGCGCTTCGTCCACCGCATACTGGATCAGCGGCCGGTCGACGACCGGCAGCATTTCCTTGGGGACAGCCTTGGTTGCAGGAAGAAAACGGGTGCCGAGACCGGCGACGGGAAAAACGGCTTTGCGGATTTTCAACCTGTTACCCCCCAATTGTGGAATCATTCGAACGATGAGCGTGCGCTATCCGACAACCATGTAGAAATCTCGATACCAGGCGGCAAAGCGGTGCAAACCTTCGGCGAGCATCACTTTGGGCTGATAACCGGTCAGATCCCGCAGCTTGCTGATGTCCGCCCAGGTGGCGGGCACGTCGCCCGGCTGCATGGGGCGCATCAGCTTTTCGGCGCGGCGGCCAAGGACGGTCTCGAGGATCTCGATCATGTCCATGAGGCCCACGGGCTTGTTGTCGCCAATGTTCAGAATGCGGTTCTCGTTCGCCGGGGGCGGATGATCGAGCGCGCCGACCAGGCCGTCGACAATGTCGTCGACATAAGTGAAGTCGCGCGCCATGGCGCCCTCGCCATAGACCTCGATTGGCTCCCCCGCGAGGATCCGGCGCGTGAAGCTGAAATAGGCCATGTCCGGCCGGCCCCATGGGCCATAGACGGTGAAGAAGCGCAGGCCGGTCTGCGGGAAGCCGTAGAGGCTGGCATAGCTTTCGCTCATCAGCTCGCAGGCGCGCTTGGTCGCCGCATAGAGCGAAGCGGGCTTGTCGACGGCATCGTCCTCGCGGAAGCCGGCACCCGAGAAGGTGCGGCTGCCATAAACCGAGCTGGACGAGGCATAGACGAGATGCGCGAAGTCCGGGGCATGGCGGCAGGCTTCCAGCACCGCCAGATGTCCGGCCAGGTTGGAGCGCTCGTAGGAGAAGGGATGGTCCAGGCTGTAGCGCACACCTGCCTGCGCCGCGAGATGCACGACCCGCACGATCCCATGCTCGCGCATGATCGCGGCCACCGCGCCGGGGTCGGCGATGTCCGCTTCGATCATCCGGAACCCCGGGCAGGACTGGAACGTGGCGGCGCGCGCCCGTTTGAGCGCCGGGTCGTAATAATCGTTGAAATTGTCGAGGCCGATTACCTGCTCGCCCCGGGCGAGCAGGCGATGAGCCGTTGCATGGCCGATGAAGCCAGCCGCGCCAGTCACCAGGATTGGCGCGGCGCCGTTCACCGACCGACCGCCGAATAGGTCAGGCCGGCGGCCTCGACCATGTCGCGCGGATAGATGTTGCGCAGGTCCACCAGGATCGGCGCGCGGAGCAGCGACTTTGCGCGCGGCAGGTCGAGCGCACGGAAGGCATCCCATTCCGTGACGATCACCAGCGCGTCGGCATCTTCCATCGTTTCATAGGCATTGCCGCAATAAGTGATGTCCGGCAGGTCTTTCCTCGCCTGCTCCATCCCTTCGGGATCAAAGGCACGGATGGTGGCGCCGGCATCCTGCAGCGTCTGCACGATGGCGATGGCGGGCGAATCGCGCATGTCGTCGGTGTTGGGCTTGAAGGTGAGGCCCAGCACCGCGATCGTCTTGCCGCGCACGTCGCCGCCGCAGGCATGGATGACCTTGCGGCCCATGGCGCGCTTGCGCTGGTCGTTCACGGCCACGACCGCCTCGACGATGCGCTGCGGCGCTTCATGATCCTGCGCGGTCTTCAGCAGGGCGAGCGTGTCCTTGGGGAAGCAGGAGCCGCCATAGCCCGGGCCGGCATGGAGGAACTTGGAGCCGATCCGGTTGTCGAGCCCGATGCCGCGCGCCACGTCCTGCACGTCCGCGCCCACCTTCTCGCACAGGTCGGCGATCTCGTTGATGAAAGTGATCTTGGTCGCGAGGAAGGCGTTGCCGGCATATTTGGTGAGTTCCGCGCCGCGGCGGCTCATCTCGATGATGGGCGAGCGGCCCAGCGCCAGCGGGCGGTAGATCTGGCGCATCACTTCGAGCGCGCGCGGATCGTCGCTGCCGATGACGACGCGGTCGGGCCGCTTGAAATCGTCGATCGCGGCGCCCTCGCGCAGGAATTCGGGATTGGAGACCACCGCGAACTCGGCGTCCGGATTGGTCTGGCGGATGATCCGCTCGACTTCATCGCCGGTCCCCACGGGGACGGTGGACTTGTCGACGATCACGGTGAAGCCCTTGAGCGAGGCCGCGACTTCCGCTGCCGCCGCATAGACGTAGCGCAGGTCCGCATGGCCATCGCCCCGGCGCGACGGGGTGCCGACCGCGATGAACACGGCGTCCGCTTCCGGCACGGCGCTCGCAAGGTCGGTGGTGAAGGAGAGGCGTCCGGCCGCGACATTATTGGCGACGAGCTGTTCCAGGCCCGGCTCGAAGATCGGGATGCGCCCGGCGAGCAGGGCTTCGATCTTCCCTGCGTCCTTGTCCACGCAGATCACGTCGTGGCCGAAATCGGCAAAGCAGGCTCCGGAAACCAGGCCGACATAGCCCGAACCGATCATCGTGATTTTCACCCGAGCAGTTCCTCTTCGCTTTGATTGATGAGCATGATTTTGCCCCCGAGGCGCGGGCCTCCGGGGCGATGGCCGGCTTCTAGCGGCAAGCGGCCTTTCTTGTCCCGAACTTCTTTCAGGATTTCAGGTTCGGCTTCAAGACGAACCAGACATAAGCGACAACGCCGACCAGCAGCAACACACCCACCGCGTGCAGCAGCAGATTGTCGTTCTCGATCGCGTAGTTGCCCGCCTGGTTGGCAATGGCGCAGCCGAGCGCGGGCGGCAGATAATCGATCATGCGGTCCGGGGGATTTTCCATGGAGGACCGCTGGAGGAAAAGCACGATAATGCCGGCGAAGATCGCAAGCGAAAGCCAGTCATAGGCTGTTTCCATCAATCATCTCCGCGCGCAAGAAACAGTTAATCGCAATTTTGTCGTGATACGGCGCATGCGCTAAAATTTCTGACTGAAAAAGGCAAAGCGATTCACGATGTTTTTGGAAGCCATGGCTGACAATTAGGCCGGCCGCCTCCATAACGGGACATGCCATCAGTCACCGGCTTGCAATGGCGAGGCGAGCGGCTAGGACTTCATCGGTGCCGCAGAGGCTGAAGTGGGAGCGACAATTGCGTAAAGGGATCATTCTGGCCGGCGGGTCGGGCACGCGGCTCTACCCGCTGACCAAGGCCGTCTCCAAGCAGCTCATGCCGGTGTACGACAAGCCGATGATCCACTACCCGCTGTCGGTGCTGATCCTGGCAGGGATCCGCGAGATCATGATCATCACGACGCCGCAGGACCAGGCGGCGTTTCAGGCCCTGCTGGGGGATGGCTCCGATCTTGGCCTTTCGCTGCATTATGCGGCGCAGCCGCAGCCCGCCGGGCTTGCACAGGCCTATCATATCGGCGCCGACTTCGTGGGGACCTCGCCTTCCGCGCTGATCCTGGGAGACAATATCTTTTATGGGCACGGGCTCACCGAACTGCTTCGCTCGGCCGCGGGCAGGCAGGATGGCGCCACCGTCTTCGGTTATTATGTCAGTGATCCGACCGCTTATGGCGTCGTCTCCTTCGATGGCGAGGGCAGGGCCGAGACGATCGAGGAGAAGCCGCAGCACCCCAGGTCCAATTATGCTGTAACTGGCCTCTATTTCTACGATGGCAAGGCCGTGGAGCGCGCGCAGGGCTTGGCCCCTTCGTCGCGCGGCGAACTGGAGATCACCGACCTCAACCGCCTCTATCTGGAGGCGGGCGAGCTGTCCGTCGAGATCATGGGGCGCGGCTACGCCTGGCTGGACACCGGCACGCACGGGTCTCTGCTCGATGCCGCCAATTATGTGCGCATCACCGAGGAGCGGCAGGGTCTCAAGATTTGCTGCCCGGAAGAGCTGGCGTGGCGCGCGGGTTTCATCGATGATAGCCAGCTCCAGCGCCTGGCCGAACCGCTGCGCAAGTCCGGCTATGGAGAATATCTGCTCAAGCTGCTGGAGCGCGGCATCGCATGAAGGTGGTCGAGACTGCGATCGCGGATGTGCTCATCATCGAGCCCAGGCTGTTCGGTGACGAGCGGGGCTTTTTCATGGAGAGCTGGAACGCGCGGACCTTTCGGGAGGCGGGGCTCGACATCGATTTCGTGCAGGATAATCACAGCCGCTCCTCGCGTGGTGTGCTGCGGGGCCTGCATTATCAGCAGCCGGGCCCGCAAGGGAAGCTGGTGCGGGTTACGGCCGGGGCGGTGTTCGACGTAGTGGTGGACATGCGGCGCAGCTCGCCGACGTTCGGCAAATGGGTCGGTGTGGAGTTGAGCGCACGCAACAAGCGCATGCTGTGGGTGCCGGAGGGCATGGCCCATGGCTTTCTGTGCCTCGAGGATGGCACGGATTTCCTCTACAAGTGCCGGGGCTTCTACGATCCGGCCAATGAGCACAGCCTGTTATGGAACGATCCGGCGATCGGCATCGCGTGGCCGCTGGACGGCATCGTGCCACAACTTTCCGCCAAGGATCAGGCAGGCGCGCCGCTTGCCGAGGCAGTCACGTTCCCATGAAGGTCCTCGTCACCGGCGCAGGGGGCCAGCTGGGCCGCGCCTTGCAGGCCAGCGCGCCGATTGGCGCGGACGTCGTGGCGCTGGGCCATGCGGACCTCGACATCGGTGACGAAGATGCGGTCGCCGCGCTTGTCGGCGAACTGGCGCCGGATCTGATCATCAACGCGGCAGCCTATACTGCGGTGGACCGGGCGGAGAGCGACGCGGATGCGGCTTATCGCGTCAATGGCGTGGGGCCCGGCAACCTGGCGGCCGCCGCTGCGGCGCGTCAGGCGCGCTTCGTCCATGTTTCGACGGACTTCGTGTTCGATGGCACTTCCGGATCGCCTTATGCGCCGGATCACCCGACCGCGCCGCTCGGCGTCTATGGCGCTAGCAAGCGCGCAGGCGAGCAGGCGGTACTCGCTGCCTGCCCGCATGCGCTGATCGTCCGGACAGCCTGGGTCTATGGCGTCACGGGCGGGAATTTCGTCCGAACGATGTTGCGGCTCATGGCAGAGCGTGAGGAGGTCCGCGTGGTGGCGGACCAGATCGGCACACCGACATTCGCCGGCAGCCTCGCCGGAGCGATCTGGGCGCTCGACGCGGCCAACGCGCGCGGCATCCATCACTGGACGGACAGCGGCGCGGCAAGCTGGTATGATTTCGCGGTGGCCATACAGGAGGAAGCGGTCGCGCTCGGCCTGCTGGCGTGCGCCGTGCCGGTTCTGCCGATTGCCACCAGCGATTATCCCACGCCGGCGCGGCGCCCGGCCTATTCGGTGCTGGAGAACAGCGCGGCGGTGGCGCTCGTCGGGGCACCCGCGCCGCACTGGCGTGTCAATCTTCGCAACATGCTCGGAGAGATCAAGGCGAATGGCTAATCTGCTCGTCACTGGCGGCGCCGGCTTCATTGGAGCCAATTTTGTTCATTACTGGTCGGCGCATCATCCCGATGACAAGGTGACCGTGCTCGATGCGCTCACTTATGCGGGCAACCCGGCCAATCTCCGTGGGCTGGACCAGGTCGATCTCATCGTGGGCGACATCTGCGACACGGCGCTGGTCGAAAATCTGCTCATCCGGCACGAGATCGACACGGTCGTCCATTTCGCCGCCGAGAGCCATGTGGATCGCTCGATCACCGGGCCGGACGCGTTCGTCACCACCAATGTCATCGGCACGCACAGCCTGCTCAAGGCCGCGCGCAAGCTCTGGCTCGACGCCGGCTCGGGCCGGCCGCACCGTTTCCATCACGTCTCGACCGACGAGGTCTATGGCTCGCTCGGGCCCGATGATCCAGCGTTCAGCGAGACGACGCCTTATGCGCCGAATTCACCTTATTCGGCGAGCAAGGCGGGCTCGGATCATCTCGTGCGGGCCTATCACCATACTTATGGGCTGGATGTGACAACGAGCAATTGCTCGAACAATTACGGGCCGTTCCAGTTTCCCGAGAAGCTCATTCCGCTATTCCTGCTCAATTGCCTGTACGGCCGCAATCTGCCGATCTACGGCGACGGCATGAACGTTCGGGACTGGCTCCACGTCGAGGATCATTGCCACGGCATCGAGAAAGTGCTGCAGGCCGGCCGGGCGGGCGAGACCTACAATATCGGCGGCGGGCAGGAGCTGCCGAACCTGACCGTGATCGAGGAAATCTGCGTAACCGTCGATCAGGCTTTTCAGGAGGATGCCAGTCTTGCCCGGCGCTTTCCGGATGCGCCCGCGGCCAGCGGGACGCCTTCCGCGAGCCTCAAGACCTTCGTGACCGATCGGGCGGGGCATGATCGTCGATACGCGATCGACGAGACCAAGGCCCGGAGCGAGCTCGGCTATGCGCCGCGCCGCACGTTCCGCGAGGGGTTTGCGCAGACGCTGGCCTGGTATCTTGCCAATGAGGGCTGGTGGCGGCCGCTGATCGAGCGCGCCGCGCAGGCGCGCTGAGCGGGGTTTGTCTCTGGCGCCGGCCGCCGCCGGCCGGATCGCCTCGTCTCCATGGAGAAACGGCCGGTGATGCGGCCGGCCGTGCCTCCCTGTCCTGTGGTGCGGGGGCGACTGCTCAGTCGCCCTTGCTGAAATAGTCCGTATATTTGCCGTACGAGCCGTAGGAATAGCCATAAGGATCGCCGACGCCGCCATCGTAGCGGTTCAGCACTGATCCGATGCATTCGACCGGATCCAGCAGGCGAATGGCATCGCTCACCTGGCGCTGGCTGTTGCGGCCCTGCTCGATCACCATGAGATAGGCATCGATCTGCGAGGCGACGACCATGGCGTCGTCATTCGCGAAGACGGGCGGCATGTCGAACAGGACGAGATGATCGTCCGGCAGGGTGCGCAGCGACTGGATGAAGGCCGCGAACCGTTCGCCGGCGAGGAGCGGCATCGTCTCCATATTGTTGGGGAAGCAGGGGTAGAGGATGAGGTTGGTGCCGTCCACGTGGCGGCCGATCGCCCGCAGGTCGTCCGTCTCGCTGTTGAGGAAGCGCTCGAGGCCGATCTCGCCCGTCAGGCCGAAATTTGCGGCCAGCGAAGCGCGCCGGATGTCGAGGTCGAACACATGAACGACATGGTTCGGCAGCCGGCTCAGCGTGGCGGCGAGGTTAGCCGTCAGGAACGACTTGCCCGCGCCCGGCGCCGGCGAGGTGACGCCCAGCAGCTTGTGGCCGCGCGCCTTCATCCGCTTGACGAGCTGCGAGCGCAGCAGGCTGAACGGCCGCGACGAGACGTGGCGGCTGTTGAAGCCCACGACATGGTTGTCCTCGAGGACCTGCCATTCCGGGGTGAACAGCGCCACTTCGCTCTGGCTCGGAATCCGGAAAGCGGCGGCCTCGGTCCTCGTCGACACGATCTGATCAGACAATGGTCAAACTCCTTCGGCGCGCTGCGCTATTTTTTCTTCTTTTTCGGCTCGTCGTCCTCGTCCTCGTCGTCATCATCGTCACTGCCGCCGAAGGGCCAGAGAGCCTTCCAGCCCTTCCGCTGACGCTCGCCCTTGCTGAGGATCGTGGGGATGACGACCAGCGGTGCCTCGCCGGTGGCCAGCGCGACGGCGCCCGCGTCGCGAATGGGCTTCATGACGAGTTCGATGAGGAGGATGAGGCCAAGACCGAAGGCAAGGCCTGCGCCGGTGACCATCGCGATGATCATCGGGCGGTTCGGCGATACCGGCTCGTCGGGAATGGCGGCCGGGTCGATCACCGAGAGACGTTCGCCCTGCTGTTCGTCCTCAGCCTTCTGGCCGGCCTTCGCCGCCATGAGCTGGTTCGAGACGCGCTGGTAATTGGTGTTGAGGATGTTCAGCCGTTCCTGGAGCTGGGAAATTTCCTGCTGCACCATCGGGGCCCGGGCCTGCGCCCCGGCGATGGCCATCTGGCGCTCCATCTCGGCAGCCCGCGCTGCCTGGAGCGCCGCGAGCTGGCGATTGTTGAAGGCGATCTGCGCTTCCACCCTGTCCATCGGGATGCGCTGCTGATTGACCTTGCCCAGCTCGCGCGCTTCCTCGAGGCGCTGCTTAGCCAGCACCACGTCGGGATGCCGCTCCGAATATTTGGAGCGGGCCAGCGCCAGATTCTGCTCGGCCTGCGCCACGATCGGATCACGCTCTGCGGCAGTCTGGGTCATGTCCCGCTGCGCGTTGAGCTGCATGTTCGAGGCCTGGAGCGCGGCGATCTGCCCGTCGAGACTGCCGAGCCCGCTGCCGCCGACATTGTTCACGAACGAGAGGCCGTTGCGGGCCTTCACGTCAGTGATCTGGCTGGAGAGCTGCTGGATTTGCGCGGCGAGTTCGGCTTCCTGGTCGGAAAGGAACTGGACGGTGCTGACGACCTGCTGCGCGGTCTTGCTGGAATCGATCTGGAGCACGCGCTCGGTGAGCGCCTGGGCCACGGCCTGCGCCTTGACCGGATCGGAATAGGAGAAGCTCATCCCGAAGGCGATGGTGCTGCGCTGGCCGCGCGCGCCGGACTGGATGTCCGCGCGCACGGGCGCGATCTCGATGTCGGAGCGCATCTTGCTGATCACTTCGGACAGCGAACTCGTGCTCAGTTCGGTCTGATAGAGGCCATTGCGCTGGATGAGTTCGATGAGCTGCGGGCGGCTGAGCACCTGCTGGCGGATGCGGGCGATGCGCTGGTCGACGACTTGCGCGCCGGTCATGTCCAGCGCGACTTCTCCGGCCAGGAGCGGCGCTTCCACCAGCAGCACGGCGCGGGACTGATAGCGCGTGGGCAGCAGGAATGCCGCTGCGATGGCGGCGATGAGCGCCAGAAGCGTCGGGATGATCACCAGCCATTTGCGCTGCATGATGATCGAGGGCAGATACGGAATGAACGAACTGCGGCTCGTCTCGTCCGCCATGTCGTAGTGAACCTGAAGATTGTTCATAGGATTCTGCCCAAGCTGTACCGCAGCCCCACCGTACCTGAGAAATTCGGGTCGCGCGGCACGATCGAATCGTAGGTATCACTATAATTGAAAGAAACGATACCCGACAGGCGTTCGAGGATCTGCCGGCTGTAGGTCACGCTCGCCCTGCCGTACTTGCCGCGCCTGTTGGCTTCGTTGCGCAGGGAACTTGCCTGCGAATAGGAGGCGTTGAGATTGATGTTGCTGCGCGGCGTCAGCTTGTAGCTGTAGGAGGCGCCGAACAGGGTCGCGGTCGATGTGCCGGAAACGGACGTTGGCGAGACGCGGCGGGAGCCGTTCAGGCAGAAGCGGCCGCGCTCGCCGCGATAGCACAGGCCGGCGGAGCCCGCGAACGAGGTGTGGGTCTGACTCACTCCGCCCACGTCCGTCTCGGAGAAGGTGATGCCGCCGCTGGCATTGAAGGACAGGCGCGGCGCGAGCTGCGTGGTCACGATCAGGTTCGGCGAGATCACCGTGCCGCCGCCAGCGGAACCCGAGCGGAACTCGTTCTTGTTGATGTCCACTCCCGCGCCGATCGACGTACTGCCGCTGACGGCTCGCATGTAGGAGACGCCGCCGCCATAGGAATCGTAGCCGCGGGCAACCGACTGCGTGGGCGGCATGGTCACGCGCGTCGCGCGGGCCGAGAAGTTGAGCGTGTCGCGCGGCGACAGCGTGTAGGAGAGCCCGGCGCTCGCATTCGCCGTTTCCGTGCGCAGCTCGTAGCTGGCCGCGGCATCGGGATCGACGATGATGGGATCGTCTTCCTCGTCCGGCAGCCCGGTAATCGGGTCGTTGACCGGGTAAAGGGCATCGCGCACCCGGCTGGAATAGCTGGCGCCAAGGGTGAAGGAGGCCAGTGGGCTGATCTGCTGAGCGGTGCTGCCCGACAGGGTGTAGTCCGTGGTGCTGTTGTAACGCCGCGTGAACTGCGTGTGCGTGATCCGTCCGTTGATCCGGGTCGAGCCAGTGGGGGACGTCATCACCAAAGTGGGTGCGAGAGTCGCGCTGGCCGTGCCGGAGGCGGCACTGCCTTGGCGCGAGCCATAAGGATTGGTCGACACGCCGCCATCGACCAGGATGTCGCTCGACAACGTGGTCTCCGCCGTCGCCGCCGTGCCGGCGAGGAGGAGGATGGCCGGGGCGCATTGCCCGGCCAGCCGCAATGCTGTCATGGTACGATCACCGTGTCGCCGACCTGGATCTGCGGAATGGCCTGCGCCGCCGTCTCGGAAAGATTGCCCTTCATCGCGCCGCCGAGCCGGAACTTGATGGACGTCAGTTCCTTGCCCTTCTTGCGGATGATGGTGATGTTGTCGAGATTGGCGAACTCGTCGGGTCCGCCGGCCATGGTGATGGCCTCGATCAGGTTCACGTAGCGGCCCGGCGTGAAGGTGCTGGGGCCCCGCACGCGGCCGATGACCGAGAAAGTGAAGCCGCTGGGCGCCTGGATGGTGACGGTCACCTGCGGCGGATCGCCGCGATACTGGCTGGCCAGACCGTTGGAAATCGCCGTCTCCACCTGCTCGGGGAGCATGCCTTCCGCCATCACGCGGCCGACCAGCGGGAATGAGAATGTGCCGTCGGGCAGGACGCGGATGCTGCGCTGCAGTCGCTCCTCGCCCCAGACGTAGATTTCGATCTGGTCGCCCGGATTGATCGTGTAGGGGCGGTCGGGAAGTGCGGTGAGAGCGGAAGGCGCGGTCTGGGCGGGCGCCGACGTGTCCTGTGCCGCCGCCGGGGCCGAAATCGCCATGAACAGAGCCGCCACCGGCCACATCTTCGCGGTAAATTGCACGCGTGAAATCCCTCTTGCTGGCTTTGGACCGGCGCTTCATATACCAAAACAACATGTCGTCACTACGTAAAAGCTGGGTTAACGATGGACCGAGCGTTGGTTACTTAGATTGCCCCCCGTCCTGAAGCCTTGTAAGCGCGTCGCCTGTTTTTCGATTTCGAGATGCGCGTCATGAACGACTTGGCTCAGCCTGTTTCCTTTCGGGACGACTCCCCGGTCCTGTCGCAGGCGCCCCGTCGTCGACGGGTCCCGCTGCTCCTGCTCTTCGCGGCCGCGGCATTGCCGGCCACGCTCGGTCTCACGGCCTGCAAGAGCCCCTCGCAGAAGGCGGCGGAGCTGGCGCAGCAGGCCGATGCCTATGCCCAGGGCGGCAATCTCGTCGCCGCTCGAGATGCGATCTCGCAAGCGATCGCGCTGCGCGAGGACGAGGCGAGCTATCATCAGCTGGCCGGCTCGATCGCGATGGCGCTGGGGGAGCCGGTGCGGGCCTATCGCGCTTTCCAGCGCGCCCTCGAATTCGACGCGACCAACCGCATCGCTCTTGCTTATGTCGCCAATCTCGGTGTCCAGGTCGGCCAGGTCGCCGAGGCCGAGGATGCCGCGGACAGGCTGCTGACGCTCGAACCGGATGCCTTGCCCGCGCTTCAGGTCAAGGGGATGATCGCGCTGTCGAGGAACAAGTTCGAGGATGCGCGCGGCTTTGCCGACCGGATTCTCGCGGTCAACCCGAGAGATTCCGCAGGCGCGGTCATCAAGGCGCGTTCGCTCGCCAAGGAAGGCAAGGCCGAGGAAGGCCTCGCCTTGATCGACAGTGCGCTCGCCAGCGGCGCGGAATCGATGCCGTTGCTCGTCAACAAGCTCAACATGTATCGTTATCTCGGCCAGCCCGAGCCCATGGTGCCGCTGGCCGAGCGGCTGGTGGACATGAGCAAGGGCGCGCCGCGTTTCCGGCTGGACCAGATCAATCTGCTTTACAAGCTGGGGCGCAAGGACGAGGCGCGCCAGGCATCCTTGGCTCTGCTGGCGGCGGGCTCGCGGGATCTCGATGATTATCGCACCTTGCAGCGCATCTGGTGGCAGTATGACGATACGCCCCTGCCGGATGCCGCCGCGCGTGACGCATCGCGCTGGAAGGAACCGGGCGCGGTCGTCCAGACGGCGCGCTATCTGTTCCTCAAGGGCGATCTGGCGGCAGCCGATGGGCTCGTCCGCACCGCGCCGCGGAAGGCCCAGCCGCTCCTCGCATCGCTCAAGGCGCGCATGTTCGCCGCTGCCGGCCGGAGGGAGGAAGCGCAGCGGCAGGTCGACGAATTGCTCGCGAAGGATGGGCAGGATGTCGATGCCCTGATGCTCAAGGCGCAGTTCGCCCAGACCGCGAAAGACATGGACGCAGCGGTGGAGGCCGCGCAGCTCGCCCAGACGAACGACCCGCTCAATCCGGAGACCTATGTCGTCCTGGCCAATGTCTATCGCGCCCAGGATCTGGACTGGCGAGCGAAGCAGGTCTTCGAGGACGGGTTTCGCGCGCTGCCGCAAAACTTCTATCTGGCGGAGAAATATACGCAATATCTTCATCAGTTGGGCGATAGAGGCAGGGCCATGTCAGTCGCTCGTACCCTCGCACGCGCCATGCCTTCATCCGAGCACGCGTGGCGGTTCTTTGCGGCGGAATGCCAGGCTTCCGGGAGTGCGGGCTGCATGCAGGCCGCCCAGGCCGGGCTGGAGAAGGCAAGGACCGCCATTCTGGTCGATGATCCGCCGGGAACCCCTCCCGATCGTGGCCTTTTCGGCCGTATCTGACGAACCGTTCGAACAGCGTGGGATGACATGAGCAGCGGCAAGCGTCAGAGCAGAAACAAATATGTACGCTTCACCTCGAACGTTCTGCGTTCTGGGGGCATCATCAATGACGCGCTGTGCTTTCTGCTCGCTTATGCCCTGACGGTTCTCATCTATAACGGCTGGTACGGCTATTATTACGACGTGCGCCTGCATTCGAGCGGCGTCATCGTGATGGCGATCAACTTCTTCCTCATCCGCATCTCGCGCGATGCCTATTCGGCGTTCCGCGGCCAGGGCGATGATCTGGGAAGTGGCATGTTCCTTGATTTCATCGTGGCGCTGATGCTGACCGGCTTCACGATCCTTCAGTTCGGTCAGGCGCCGGACCTGACCTTGCGGTTCGCCGTGCTGTTCATCGTCCTCTGCTTTTCCCTGCTCATCATGAGCCGCCTGCTGTTCCGCCGGATCGTCTGGATCGGAATGCGGCAAGGCATCATCGGGCAGCGCGTCGCGATCTACGGTGCCGATCGGGACGTCACCAGCCGCCTGCTCGAGCTCCTGGAGATCGAGCGCCTGCCGCACATAAACATCATCGGCTTCGCGGATGACCGGCGCACGCGGGTGGAAACCGGCATGATCGGCCGCTTCCCGTTCCTGGGCGGCTTCGAGGAATTGCTGGAGCTGGCACGGCAGGGCATGCTCGACCAGATCATCGTCGCGCTGCCGCTGGTCCAGCAGGACAGGCTCAATCGCATCATCGAGGAGCTGAGCGCAGGCGCGATCGACATCTGCATCATGCCGCGCGAATTCCTCGTGCTGCGGGATCGCTATCAGGTCAATTATATCGGCTCGCTGCCCGTGCTCAGCATCTGGCAGACGCCGGTGCGCGATCTCGACGGCCTGCTCAAGGAAGTGCAGGACCGGCTTCTGGCCCTGATCGGCCTCATCGCGCTCGCGCCCTTGCTGCTGCTGACCGCCATCGCCATCCGGCTTGAGAGCAGGGGCCCCATCCTGTTCCGCCAGAAGCGGTTCGGCTTCAACAATCTCGAGATCGAAGTGCTCAAGTTCCGCTCGATGTATGTCGACCGGCAGGACGAGAGCGGCGGGCAGCGTACGCGCAAGGGCGATCCGCGCATTACGCGGGTCGGGCGAATCATCCGGCGCACGAGCATCGACGAATTGCCGCAGCTCTGGAACGTGTTGCGGGGGGAGATGTCGATCGTGGGCCCGCGTCCGCACGCGCTCGCCATGCGCGTGGGCGATGCTTATTATCATGACGCGGTGCGCGGCTATGCTGCCCGTCATCGCGTGAAGCCGGGCATCACTGGCCTTGCCCAGGTGCGTGGCCTGCGCGGCGAGATCGACACGATCGAGCGCGCCAAGCAGCGCGTGGAATATGACATCTATTATATAGAGCACTGGTCGCCGCTGCTGGACCTGCGGATCATCATGGAAACGATCCTGCGGCTGGTCTGGGATCGTCATGCTTATTGAAGGGCGCCTTCCCGACGCCCGGGCAGGGGGCCTTGACCGGGCCTTGGTCCTGTTGGCAAGGTCCGCGCGACGCCCGGGCCGGCGGGCGGCGGGGCGGTCCTGCGCTTCCGGCATCGCGAGAAGGGATCGACCTTGCAGTCCATGATCGCCTACGGGGTGCTGCTGGGCTGGCCGCTGGTCGCCCTCTGCCTGTTCCTGACGATGCCGGTGGGGCGTGCCACGATCTGGACGATCCTGGCCGGCTATCTGCTGCTGCCGGTGATCGTGAATATCGATTATCCGGTGCTGCCGGCCTTCGACAAGTCGTCGATCCCGAGCCTGAGCGCGCTGGCGCTGGTCCTCATGATGTCGCGGCGCGGAGAATTCCAGTGGCCGCGCAGCCGGACGATCAACGCGCTGTTGCTGCTGTATGTCCTCGTGCCTCTGGTCACGAGCTTCAATAACACCAATCCCATCGTCATCGGCCCAACCACCCTGCCGAGCTACGGTCTCAAGGATGGCCTTGCGACCATGCTGGACAGGGCCATCCTCGCCATTCCCTTCGTGCTCGGCGCGGGCGTGCTGCGCGACGAGAAAAGTCACCGGCAGCTGGTCATGGCCTTCGCGCTTGCCGGTATCGCCTATTCGTTGCCGATACTGCTTGAGATCAGGCTGAGCCCGTTCCTGCAGACCAAGCTGTACGGGGTCATTCAGCAAGGCTATTTCGCCCAGCAGATGCGGTCGGGCGGCTTCCGCTCGATGGTCTTCCTCGGGCATGGCCTGCTGGTCTCGACCTTCTGCGCGATGGCGCTGATCGCGACGATCGGGCTGGCGCGGATGCGGATGCAGATATTCTCCATCCCGGCCGGCCTGTTCGCGGGTTATCTTGCTCTTGTCCTGCTGCTCAATAAGTCGCTGGCGGCGATCCTTTTCGTGGCGGTCGTGGCGGGGTTGTTCCTTGGTCTGCGCAGGCGCGCTTTCCTGAGCGCGGCACTGGCGATCGCGGTGGTCATCTTCCTCTACCCGATGGTCCGCACGGCAGACGTGCTGCCCCTGCGTAGCGCCGTGCAGCAGCTCAGCGTCATTAGTGCCGAGCGTTCCCGATCCATGGAATTCCGGCTCGCGAACGAGGACATGCTGCTTGAACGTGCCTGGGAGAAACCGTTCTTCGGCTGGGGCGGCTACGGCCGCAATCGAGTCATCGTGGAGACGCCGTGGGGGACTACGGCCGATCTCACCGTGACCGATGGCACCTGGGTCCTCGCGATCGGCATTTATGGGTTGGTCGGCTATTTCGCGCTGTTCGGCCTTCTCACTTATCCGTTCTGGCACGTCTTCACGCTGCGCCGATTCGCCTTGCCGGTGTCGAGCCTCACCTTGCTCGCAATGCATCTGGTCAATCTATTGGACCTCATTCCCAATTCCTCCCTCCGACCGATCACCTGGATGATCGCCGGTGCGTTGGCGACGATGACGGTGGCGCGTGCGCGCGCATCGGTTGCGGCAGGATCGCGGACGAAAGCATCGCGAGGCGGCATGGCCGCCGGAGAGCCGGCCCTGCAGAACTGATGTGTGCGGGTGCCCACGCGGCGCCCGTGCTGGCATTTCCTGCGCTTCCGCATCCGCCGCGAAAAGGGCTCGTCCCGCAGCAAGCGCATTGGGATGGCGCGCCGCCGAGGCCACCAGCGGCCAAGGAATTTCCTGGGGCCCGACCGGGCTGGGCTCCAGTCGGGCAAGCGGCGGACCGCGCGCGCCCGGCCTTCATCCAGAGCCCGGCTTCCCAGCCAGCCCAGGAGGTTCCCAACGTGAACCTGGGTCGGTTGGTCTCAAATGATTAAAACGGTGTTAACCAGCATCTGCAAATCTTATTTGTGCAGCAACCCGCTATCCCGGCTCCAGGATCAATAAACGACCTGAAATGAAGGTCTCGCGGGAGCGCAATTACAATGAAAACTGTTAAGAGCGTTGATCGCTCATTCAAGAGGCGCGCCCTTGGCGCACTTGGTGTCGGTTCAGCGGCGTTGTTCAGCACGGCTGGCATTGCGGCTGCAACTTCTGCTACGGTCCTGTTGTTTACAGCGGTAAATGCAACATCGGGTGACCAGCGCGTGAAGTGGATTGAACCTGTCGTGTCCGTCCTTGGCCTTGCGTCGATGACGTCGTCCTCGAATCTGGTCGCTGGGCCGACCATCATCCGGCCGACCACCTCGACGACGATCGGCGCCCTGAACGGGAAGTCGACCGACAAGACGGCTGCACCGCGCAGCAGCCCTGGCACGAAGCTCGGGATCAACCTCGCGGCGCTTGGCTATTACGAGAATGGCCGCACCTTCATGAACCTGATGGCCGGCAGCCCCTGGACGCTCATCAACGCGCAGGGCAAGTGGGTCGGCATGCCCAAGGACCGGCTCGACGCGAACAAGAATGTCGTGCGTCTGGAAGGCACCGAGCAGGCAGCGCGCCAGCTCAACCTGCCCACGGCAGCCTATCGTGGCCTTTCGGTGGATATCAAGTGCACCTGGCAGGGTAGCGGCAGTCTCAAGATGTTCGGCGGCGTGGTCAAGAACGTGAAGTTCTCCGGCAAGTCGCTGACCTATACCTTCGTGCCGAAGGGCACGGACTGGGCGACGCTCATCATCACCAAGGTCGATCCGAGCGATCCGCTGCGGGCCATCGACTGCCGGGAGAAGGATGCCGATCCCAAGGCGCTGTTCGACCCGACTTTCGTGGCTGATCTCAAGCGCTACAGCACTGTGCGCTATCTCAAGTGGACCCGCGGCGTCGAAAGCAACGTCAAGGTCACCTGGGACAGCCGGACCAAGCCAGGCGATGGCCTGATCTACGACAGCGATGGCGTTGCCATCGAGCATATCGTCGCCCTCTCGAACGAGACCCGGACCAACCCGTGGCTGACCATCCCGTGGAATGCCGATGAGGATTATGTCCGCCGGTTGGCGACCTATGTCCGCGACAATCTCGATCCCGGCCTGGTGGTCTATGTCGAGAATGCCAACGAGGTCTGGAACTGGCTCTACGCAGTCACACATCAGGCGCGCGACGAGGGTGTCGCTCGCGGTCTCGCGACCAACGAGAACCAGGCGATGCTGCGGCGCTATGCCGAGAAGACCGGCGAAGTGATGGATATCTGGAGTTCGGTCTATGCCGGCAAGATGTCGCGCCTCGTCCGGGTGGTGGCTACCCAGAATGCCATCCCCTGGTCGACCAGCCAGGTTCTGGCGTTCAAGGATACCGCCAAGAAGGTCGATGCGCTTGCCACCGCACCTTATTTCGCCGCAACGCCCAAAGCGGGCGCACTCAGCACGGCTGCCGCGTTCAACAACTTCATGGACGTCAAGCTCGCGGAGACTGTCGACGATCGACTGGAACTGGCCAAGCAGAACCGGGACATCGCCAAGCAATATGGCCTGCGTTACATCGCTTATGAAGCGGGCCAGCACATCCTGAGCGCGGACGATATTCCCCAACTCATCAAGGTGCAGCGCGATCCCCGCATGGGCAAGCTCTACACCCGCTATCTGACCAAGTGGAACAACGAGATCGGTGACCTGATCATGCTGTTCTCCAACTATGGCAGCATCGGCCAATATGGTGCCTGGGGCATGCAGGAATATATGGGTCAGCCGCTTAACCAGGCACCCAAGGCGAATGCGGTCGAGCTCTTCCGCCAGTCCTATGTGAAGTAAGGGTAAAGCCTCGATCATCTGCCGGCGCGGGCTCACCGAAAGGCGAGGTTCGCGCCGGCGCATATCCGGCCGCGGCTATCCTGCTCCCGAACCGTAAATGACGAAAGGCCCCGTTCTCTCCGTGCAGGAGGGAGCGGGGCCTTTCGCTCTCAGAGCTTGACGGCGAGGCTGATGCGCACGTCGCGGCCGGCGAGCGGCGCATAGTCCTTGAGCAGGCTGGCGTGCCGGCGGGCATTCACGTCGAAGATGTTGTTCGCGCTCAGGGTCAGGGAGACGCGGTCGGCAAAGGGCGCCGGCCGCCATCCCAGGGAGGCGTTGACGAGCGTGAAGGCGGCGGTGGGCGTCTCGCGCTCGCTCACCCGGTCCTGCTTGAAGGAATGCTCCGCTTCCACGCGGGCCGTCCATGCCGGATTGGTGAGTTCGACGCCGCCCAGCAGGCGCAGGGGCGGGATGCGCGGCACGGGCCGGCCGCCCTCGAGCGAGGCCCGTGTCACGTCCATCAGGCCATCGAGCTTGACCGCCGTGCTGCCGAGCTGCGCGACGGTCCAGTCGGCGGAGATTTCCGCGCCATAATATTTGGCCTTGTCCTGCTGGTAGGCGAGGCAGGGGAATTCCAGCTCGTCGCCCCCGACCGCGGCGAGGCAGACCTCGTCATCGACGAGGTCGTCATAAATGAAGCGGTCGAAATGATTGTAATAGGCCGAGGCAGTCACGTGGAAATTGGTCCCGCGGCCATGCAGCGTTCCCTCGATGCCCCAGCCGCGCTCCGAGCTGAAATCGGGGTCGCCCAGCTCGAAGGACTGGCTTCCGTGGTGGATGCCGCGAGCGAACAGCTCCTCGGCGCTCGGTGCGCGCTCCACGCGCGAGAGGTTCACGCCCACGCGCCAGTCCGGCACGATTGCGTAGCTCGCGCCGAGCGAGCCGGAGAAGGTGTCGAACTTGCGGGTGAGGGCAGCCGAGCCGATGTCGAGGTCCTCCGCGCCGTCGATCTCGACATGCTCGAACCGCCCGCCCGCTTCCAGCCGCAGCGGGCCCATGTCGAGCGATTGCAGCGTGAAGAGGCCGAATGTGCTGCTGTCGATTGCCGGGAGGAACTTGTCCTCGCCTTCGATCCGGCTCTTGCGCAGCAGAAGCTGGGCACCGATGGCGCCGTCCCATCCCCCGCGCCGGCTCTGGACGAGCTCGAGTCGCGATTCGAGCCCTTCGACGAAGAAGCGCGCATGCACGTCGCCTTCTTCCTCGACTTCGGCATGTTCATAGTCCGCCCAGCCGGCGCGCAGCCGGATCTGGTCGAGGAAGCCGCCGCCGACCGGCACGACCGCGCGCAGATCCGCCCGGGTCTGGTACATGGCGATGCGCACGGCTTCCGCGCCATGCTCGTGGCCATGCTCGTCTTCATGGTCGTGATCGTCATCGTCATGATCATGGTCATGATCATGCTCCTCTTCATGCGTGATGTAGCGGATGGGGATGCCGTAAGTGGCATGTGAGCGCCCGAGCGAGAAGCCGATCGATCCGCCGTCGCTGCCGATATAATTGAGCCCGCCGGTGTAGCTCCAGGCCTCGATGGCGGAATTGGGCAGGCGGCCGGAAAGGCCCGCGAGTTCGTTGATCTCCGCCTCGTCGCTTTCCCGCGCCTCGGCGCGCTGCACGGGGCCCAGGATGTGGCCGCCAGTGCGCAGGTCGCCGGTTTTCATCCAGCTGCCGTCGGCATGGAAGACGAGGCCGCCCGTCAGCACGATGTCGGCCTTGCCCGCCACCGAGCGTTCCTCGGCGGCCGAGCCGTAATTGCCCTGCAGCGCCAGGTCGAAGCCGTCGCTCGGCAGCCGGCTGGGCAGCCGCCCGTCGATCACGTTCACCACGCCGCCCACCGCCGATGCGCCATAGAGCAGCGCGGCCGGGCCGTGCATCACTTCGATTCGCTCGGCGAGCAGCGGATTGATGGCCACTGCATGGTCCACGGACGTCGCGGAGGCATCGAAGCTGCCGATCCCGTCGGTCAGCAGCCGGATGCGGTCGCCCGAGAAGCCGCGCAGGATGGGGCGGGAGGCGCCGGGGCCGAAGGATGTCGCGCTCACGCCCGGCTGGCGGGCCAGCGTCTCGCCGAGGCTGGGCCGCAGATCCCGCACCAGCTCCTCGCCGCGCAGCACCGAGGTGCCGCCCAGAACATCGATATGGGCCCGGGGGATGATCGCCGTGATGACGATGTCCTCGGGATGATCCGCGTCATGCCCATGGCCGGCGCCGGTGTCCGGCGGCTGCGTGGCGCGATCCTGCGCCTGCGCGGGCAGGGCTGACACGCCCATGAGGAGAGCGGAAAGGGCGACGGAGCGCATGGCGCGCGCGGGGAGAGATGTCTTTTTCATCATGATATAACGTAACGAACTGCTCGTGCTGCACAAGCGAAAAAAACGGCGGTGGCGGTGTAGCGCGGCGCGAGCTTTTGGAGTCTTTGACAAGAGTTTCTAGAGCACTTGTCCGCGACTCCATGCCTCCTCAGGCGCCTCTAAGAGCCCTCTGAGACGCCTCTCACTCGACCATTTCCAGCATCGTTTCCCGAACCGCCCAATATGACTTCTCAGCCGGGCCGATGGTCTCGTCCATCCAGGCGCCGAGGCGCTCGCGCTCGATGCCAAAATACTCGACGCTGTTGGTGCCGCTTGTGGTGCTAAGCGCCTGCACCTGCGTGAAGACACATGGGATGCGACACAGGCCCGCCTCGATGACCCGCTGGTAGTGCTCCTTCATCCGCGTCCGCATGCGATCGTCCTTGAGCACATGGTTCACGAACCAGCTGGCGATGGCATTCCGCTCGGTGCCGGCCGGCAGGTCGAGCCAGTTGTTATGGAGCCCGCCCTCATAGCCGACCCAGACGGGTTGCTCACTGAGCGGAACACCAGCAGCCAGCATCATCTGCGCGACGGTCAGAGCCAGCGTGCGTTGCTGAGCAATCTTGCTGGTCGAAGCCCCGACCATGGCGCTGAAATAGGCGTCGGCCGCGCCGGCCCGGATCCGCTGTCACCGCCGCCGCCATGTTGGCCGCGCCGTAGTAGTTCTTGAAGCCGTCGATATTGAGGTAGAACGTCGTCCCCAGATAGTCGATCCGCCGCCCATGTTCGGTGCCAGCCCCGCCCGCGCAGAGATAGGTGCCCAGCGTGCTCGGGTTCTGGGCCGGCAGCACCGTGTGAATCGACCTGGCCCGGCCCTCCAGCGCCACGCTGGGATCGGACAGGTCCGGCCGGGCGGGAACGATGCCCGTGTTCATGATGTCACGCAGCTCACCGATCAGCCATGCCGCGCAGTGATCGCGCGCCGATTCAAGCTCGGCCGTGGTGGCGAGCACCCGCCACGCGCCATAGTCCCCGCGCGCGGAGCCGGCCGGTGGGAGGAGATCGCCCGTGGTCGCGCCCCCCTCCTTGATGCACTCCACCATCATGTTGTTGTAGCCGGACATGCCGCCGACGAGGCGCTGGCCGAACGGCACCGTCTTGCCTGCCTGCACGTCCGCCTGCCCCGTCCTCGGCCGGATATAGTCCACCCGATACTCGTTGAGCATGTTGCCGCGCTCCACGCCGGTGATGAAACCGCCCTCGGCTGCTATCAGGAACAGCTCGGCATTCCCGGGGATATAGTCCGGCACCGAGTTGGTGCGCTCGTTGCCGATCTCGATGAGGAGGTCGCGCGCATACCCCGTGGTGGCCTTCACGATCCGCGCCGTCTCGATCGCATAGCGATACCAGTATTCCAGGGAGCGCTGGTGACGCATGGAGAGCCACATGACGTGGTCGAGTTCGATCACGGCCCTCAGCATCTGCTGGATGGGCAGCGCCGCGGCCGTCTCGCGCGTGAACGGATAGACGATGCTTGGCGTCGGCAGGCCGATGCTGTTGTGCCACTGCATGAAGCGGCTGACCCGGCAGTTGCTGTCTGCCCGGCCCCAGCCCAGCACCATGGACGGGCGTAGCAGCTTTGAAGGATCGACCGGAGGAAAGCCCGCTGCCGGCGTCGTGAGATAGCCGCTGAAGCCCACGCCATCGGGCTCCGGCTCGGATGTCCCGCTCACCGGCCGGAAACGGACGGTGAGAGATGGCACGCCATAGCTGATTACGTCGAAGCGTAGGCGCCCGCCGCTGATGATCTGCGGGTTCGCGATCGCGCCGCCGTGCGACGGTATGTCGACGATCCAGCGGGCGGGATCATGAATCGGATCCAGCGTATACTGGCCCAGCCCGTCCTGCGCCTCGCGCCGCGCGCCACTCTCGTAATATTTGAGCATGAAGCCGCCAGCACCATCCGGCAGCATGCCGGAGGGTCGACCGTTCGCCAGCATCGGCACCTGCCCCGATATACTGGTATTCGCGCTGTCTATGAGCTGCAGCCCATAGACGAGGCCCGGGTCCTGCAGAGCGCCCGGCCCGGTGTCCCACGAGGCCATGGCGGTGGGGTTCACACCCCACTGGATGTCACTGAGGGTCGGCATAAGCGGGAAGGCGCGCAGGGTCCCGATCGCATGGATGAAGAACTTGTCCGGATCCGCTTTGTCCCGTCCGACCAGATAGACATCTGGGGTGTTGTAGGCGGCCTCTGGAAAGTGGTGCGCGATGCTGGCCGTCCCGTCGCCGCCTGTAGCGAATGTCTCCCAGGCGCTGATCCTGCGGCCATCGGCGGTGCGGAAGCACACTTCGACCTCGGCGATCGCGCCCAGATATTCGAGCCGGGCATTGAAGAGCGCTTCCTCATGGATCGTCGGCCAGCCATAGCTCGTGGAGCCGACGCTGAACACGGCACTGCTGTAGTCCCGAAACTCGATCTGATCGAGCAGCCGGTGAGGATAAGCAACACCCGGATTGCCGGTGGTGGCGCGGACGAAGAACAGGGTGTCGGCCGGAGCCGCGCCAGCCAGGAAGTCCGTGACCTCGAAGCCCCGGTCCGTATAGCCGTCGATCGCGGACGTGATCTGGGCGACGCCCTGGTGAAACAGCTGGAAGAACCGTTTGCCGTCCGCTGTCGTCGCCGGCTTCCACTCGAAGACATCGCGATCGTTGAAACGCCCGTTCGCCTGCCCTGTGTAGCTCTTTGCAAGCGATCCGCCAGCGTAGCCGACCGTGAACACGTCGAAGGCGGAGTGCCAGAGCTGCAGGCGCAGGCAGCGCGTGCCGGCTGCGTTGCTGATCAACTCCAGCCAGTTGCGGTCGGCCGAGTCCTGCGTCCCCAGCGACGCGTTGCGGCGCATGCGCGCCTTGACGCCGACGAGCTGCCCGCCCAGGTCGCGCCAGGCGCGCGTGGTGCCGGTATTCGCCAGCTTCTTCACCATGCCGTCGGCGATTGTCATCTGGCTGGCGGACCAGCCCTCATAGCCATTCAGCGCGCGGTCGGAGAGCGCCGTGAAGTCGAATCGGGCGATGAGATTGTCAGGATCGAAGATGTAGGCGTCGCTCTCCCGGGTCACGCCCCCCAGCGTCGCCACGACCACCAGCTCCAGCGCGCCGATACCGGCGCAGGCGACTGTGTAACCGTTACCGGCGGCGGGCACGCCGAGCAATGTCCGGGCGCCTGATGGGGCGACGCTGAAGGCCTCGTAGCTCACGCCGGTCTCGGCGTTCTCGATCGTGGCCGCGAAGGCATCGAAGTCGAGCGCCACGACGGGCTTCGAAAGCGCCGTGGCGCTCGGTGTCGCAACGGCGACGTTGGACCAATCGCCATCGCCCAGGTCGTTGCGGGCCCGAGCCTGAAACTCATAGGGATCGGCATCGTTGACGAGGCCGGTGACCACGGCCAGAGGGACAGACGAGACGGCGTCGGCATGGTCGGTCCAGTCCGGCGCCCCGACAATCCTGTAGCGATATGCATAATCGGTGATCGGACTGCCATTCGCGGACGGAGCACTGTGTGTGAGCGTCACCTGCCCGTTGCCGGGGGAGGCAAGAAGGTCACCGATCCGCCCGGGGGAGGCCGGCGCGTTCCCGCCGAAAAGGAACCGGCGCCGCCGCATGCGCCCGGCCGCGCCATGGCCATAGCCGAAGCCGAAGCCGCCCATCAGGCGATCCCGGAGATGCCAGTGGGGTGCGAGCCGGGAGAGACGATCTCCGTGCCGGTCTGCCGGATGTAGAGCATGCGCACGTCCACGATCTCGCCGGCCGAAACGTCCCATGTCTCGTCCGCCGTGGAATCGACCGCTCGGAACGTCACGGTGCCGGCGCCGTTGAAGCGCACCGCCTTGGGCAGGGGGTCGATTGGCGCGCTGTCGCTTGGCACGATGGTGAACGCGCGCCGTGCAGGCGCGGTGGGGGAGTCGAGATGGGAAGCGAACAGGTCGGTCATGAAAGGCTCCTCAGGTCCTGCTTGTAGGGGTGTCCGTCTGTGCTGTAGGTTCCGGGCTCGTTTGGCATCAGGGAGACAATGCCATGATGAATGCAGCTGTGATGGACGCGGAGCTGGAGAGGCTGGCGCAGATCGAGGTCGAGACCATCGGATCGGTCGATCGTGCCCGCCGCCTGCTGCTCCTGCTGGAGCGGGCCCAGGCGGCCGATGACGTCGAGGCGCTGCGCCGCATCGTCGTCGAGCTGATCACGCACATGATCGATCGAGATCGCGGCGCCTATCACGAGCTGTTCACGCCTGAGGACTGAGGCTTCGGCCACGCCTCAGCTCATCTGCTCGATATAGGCCAGCGTATCCGCCATTAGCGTCGCCGTGGCGGCATAGCCTTCCGGCGTCTGGTGGATGCCGTCCGCAAGCAGATAGCCCGCGCTCACGGCCGCATCACCACTGCCATAGAAGCTGCGCAGGTTGACCACCGGCACGCTGTTGCTCGCCCCGAGGGCCAGGATGGCATCGTTGTAGGCGCCCTGCCGCACGGCCGATATACTCTCCCCGCTCGTTTCGGCCGAGGGGCACGGGCACAACAGGATGACGTCCGCGCCACCGGCTTTCGCCGCCGTGATGAGCGACTGCAGCGCCGTATTGTAGGCTGATGTCCAGTTGGCCGCCCGCCAGTCGTTGATGCCGAGGTTGATGAGCACGAGATCGGCCTGCTCGGCCTGCAGCAGCTCCAGTCGGTAATAGGGCCGGCCGGTCGGCGTCGGCCAGTCCACCGCCTTGCTGGAGGAAATCGCGGCATTGTAGACGTTGACGACACGCTCGCCCCGCAGGCCCTCGATCGAGATGACCGCGTGATAGCCGCTCACCCACGAGAAGCTGATCGTGTGCAGGCCGGGCGTTGCCAGCGCCGGCACGTCGTCGGCATCGATGATCAGCTCGCCGAGTTCGTAGCCGGCGCCAATCTGGCGATCGACGTTCGTCGCCGCGCCGCCATTGATGCGCCAGGAGAAGACGCCTGCCGATGTCGATTTGGCGTAGAGCACCCGGTAGCCCGTCACATTCTCGCTCGGCGTGAAGGTGAACGTACCGGCGGCAGACTGGCCGAGGATCTTGCCGCCCAGCGACTCCTCCACGGGATTGCACTGCCCCGTGAAGGTGAAGTTGGGGAAGCTGGCGTTCATATTGGCGGCCGTGCCCTGGCCGTTGAAGCCCACCAGATTTTCGTGGCTGGTCGCCAGCCCGCCATCGCGCAGCAGCCGTGCCATGCGGGCCGGCCAGGAATTGTAGCGTGAATTCCCGGTGACGACGCCGCCCGTGGCAGTCGTGCTGTCTCCCACGGTGATGATCCGCATGTCCCGCGTGCCGGCGCGCACGGCGGCGAACCCGGCGCGGATGGCCGCCGTGTTGGCGAGGGTGAGGCCACTGACCGACGGATCGAGCGCCGGTCCCTCCTCGGCTGTCCCCCCGCCGGAAGCCCAGAGCACGCTCAGAAACCGGCCGCTCGTGTTCGTGGTGGTGTTGACGATGACGCCCGCCTTGGTGGTCGAGACGGCAAACTCGGCGGTGCGGTCGACCGCGCTGGGCGGCGTGCCATTGGTGATGTCGCGGACGTGCAGCAGCGTGTCGCCCGGCTTCAAGTGGCCCGGCACCACATGCTCACCGGCCGCGCCGCCCGGGATGAGCGCGTGGCCAATCGGGAAGGGAAAACCCGTGATCGAAGTCGTCATGTCATCCTCCTCGTCAGTCCTGGGCAACGGCGCGCCGGCAGTGGCCGGGCGGCTCGCCCAATCTCTCGAATATCCAGTCGATGATGCGCTCGGCGATCAGCGCCCAGCGGCGCCCGGCGATCGCGCTGCGGCCCACCACGGCGCTGATGCTGTCCTTCGCCATCGGCTTGGGCCCGAGGCCGAGCATGTATGGCAGGCCGAAGATGATCGTCTGCGCGAGGCGGTCGAGCGCGATCAGCATGACATGCAGCCAGTTGAGGGTGCGCGCGATCATGGCAGGATGCTTTCCCAGTCCACGATCGCCGCCGCTTCCTTGGCAGCGACGGTCGTGGCGGCCTTCACCGCTTCCTTGCGCCCACGCCGACGCGCCTCGATACGCTCGTTGATCGGCCGCCAGTAGTCCGCCATGGCGACCGAGGACGCCGCCACTTCGCTGATAGAAATGCCGCATTCCTCGGCCTCCCTTGCCAGCATTCCATAAGCAGGGTCTTCCGGGTCGGGGTCGGCGGCAGTCAGCCATGCGCGGGCCTGGCCCTCTTTTTCCTTGTAGGTCGTCTCCTGCCCGGGAATGACCGTGATGAACCGCTCGCGCACCGCTCCGGCCTCTTGGTCGATCTTCGCCAGCAATCGCTGCGTCAGCAGCGAGAGGTTCGGAATGAAGGCGCCGCCCTCGAACAGATAATTACACGCCGCGCCGTCATAATCCTCCGGCGCCTCGGCCGTGCCCTTGCCGGTCAGGTCATAGCCGTCCGTGCTGGTGACGACGCACTCCAGCACGCCCGTCGCAAGATCATAGATGCCGATCATGTGCCGCTGCCTCCCATGGTGCCGGAGACCGCTGCGGAGTTGCCCGCGGCCGATATCCGCCGACTCTTGAGCCGGATCGAAAAGACCTTGGTCACGCCGTTCGTGTTCTCGACCGGTCCGCTGGTGCTCCACACTTCCGGTTCGGCGGGGGCCGCCGTTCCGCCGTTCACTTCCGAGCCGGGTACATCCGTCTCCGCGCCGCCGTCCGTGACATTCTGGAAGGCGAGCTTGAGCTGGGGCTGATAGGCGCCAGCGCTCGATTGGAACGATCCCGACGAATTGACCGAGAAGACTTGCCCCGGCGCGAGGCTGACGTTGAAGGACGCGCTCGTCACATAGCTCGACGTGTTGCCGAGCGACGTCACCGCCACGCTACCCGAGACAGCGGCGTTGCCATCCGGCACCTTCACCCACTCGATCCGAACCGTTGCGGTGGCGCCGCCATAGGAGATGGGCACCGTCACTTGCCCGGTTGCATCGGTCATCCCGGTTATGCTCACCAGTCCGCTGCTGCTGACACTCGCGCCGGTCACGCCGCTGCTGCTTGGGGTGCCGTATGATGCCACTGCAGTGACATCGATCGTCGACTGGAACACCTTGAGTTGGGACGATCCCGGCGCAGCCTTCGGTGTCCCGTTGAAATAGGCCGGCACCGGCACGGTTGAAGGCGATCCCGAGACCGAGAGCGCGGAGATGCCCGGGTCGCCGGGGTCGCCGGGCGCGCCGGGGGCACCGGGGGCGCCATCCCGAGGCTTCGTCAGGCTCTGCGTGACGCTGAGGCTGACGATCGCGCCGTTCGCGCGCTGCACCGTGATCGGATAGGTGATGATGATCGCGCCGGCCGCCGCCGAGGCGCCGCTGTGGTTGGCGACCGTGCAGACATTGGTGCCGCTGCCCGAGCGCCCGCCGACCGTGATCGCGCCCCCCGGGCTCACCACCGGCCCGCCGACCGTGAACCGCCCGGGCGCAAGGGACGTATGGAAGGTCAGCGGCAGCACGCCCTCGAATATCTGGATCGTGGTGCCGGACCCGGCATAGTCGGTCACATTGCCGGCGCTGTCCGCAGGGAGGGCATGCGCTTCGTTCGGGACGATGCGGGTGAGGCTGTTGCTCCCTTCCCGCAGCTTGTAGAGCGTGACCGTGTCGGGTGCCCCGTCCCATAGGACCTGCACCGTGACCACGTCGCTGCTCATATTGGCATAGGTCAGATCCCGGCTCGTGCCCGTGCCGGTCAGCGTCGCGGCGCCCGTCACCACATTGAACACCGGCGATCCACTCACGGCCTGTCCCTCGGCGGTCAGCGTGATCGAGGCCGGCGTGTTCGTCCCGTCCGACGCGACGATGAACCCCAGCGCGCTCGCCGTCAGCCGCACCGCCTTGGCGTTCGCGCCATCCGCGCCGTCCGCCTGCCCGGGCGTGAACGGCGGATGCGCTGTCTGATTGGCGGTCGCGCTCGCCACCATCGGCTTGCACAGCCGCCCCGAGAATGATCCCGCGCCCGAGGCTATCGTCCACAGCACGACCCGCATGGTCGACGCTCCGGCCGGCACAGTCACGAAGCCGCTCAGCAGCGCGAATGATGCCTGCGCGCCGGAAAGGCTCTGGATATTGGTGCCCGTCCCCGCCAGCTCGGCTCCGGCAGCATCGAAGAATTGCACGCGCAGGACGTTGCTGCCGACCACGCCGGTCGATCGGCAAAGAGCCTGCACGCTCAGCCGCTCGCCGGGCGTGACCGGCACATGATAAGCAGACGGCGTGTAGATCGCGACCTGCTGCTCGGCGGCGGCGCTGGCTGTGCCCGTGAAGGTCAGCGTCCGGGCATCGCCCACGATATCGAGCGCAAAGGGGGATGTGATCGTCACGCCCCCGGCGGCGAACATCTCCCACCCCTGAACGCCGCGCTCGAACAGGGTGTTGCGCATGCGATTGACGTTGTTGATCGCGTCCCGGCCATCGACACGTCGCGGTGCCTGATGCACCCAGGCAGAGGTGCTGGTGGCACGGGTGCGGAAGCTCGCCCACATCGGATCTACTGAGGCAGGCACTTCGCCGGTCGTGCCATACCAGCCCGGCGGAACGCCGCTGCTGTCCGGCGGCGTGGCGGGTTGTGTGGCCGAGGTCCGGAAGATGACGTCCGTCGCCTGCCCATCGGCGCCATCGTCCCCATCGGTGCCGTTCGAGATGCCGCCGCCGACACCAAGCCATGTCGGCGTGACAGTCCCGCTTGTACCGGACCAGGCCGCATAGCCGCTGGCGCTCCAGCGCGTGCCGCTGGTCGGCATTGTGAGCGACCAGCCCGAGGGCGGCGTCAGGACGCGCGTCGCGACGTCGAACGAGCCCCCGGTGGGTGTGGCCGGCGCCGAGGCGCTGGCTCGGTAGATCGTCAGCTCGGCGACCGAGGCGCCGGGATCGCCGTCAGCGCCCTCGGCGTGCCCCGGCGTAAACGGCGGGTGCGTCGTCTGACCGGCCGTCGCACTTGCCACCATCGGCTTGCACAGGCGCCCGGAGAACGATCCAGCACCCGATGAAAAGGTCCGCAACCCGACCAACATCGTTGATGCCCCCACGGGGACCGTAACGAAACCGCTCATCAGGGCGAACGACGCCTGCGCGCCTGCAAGGAACTGAACATTGATCCCCGTGCCCGCCAGTTGGGCGCCGGCGGCGTCGTAGAACTGGACGCGCAGAAGGTTGCTGTCCACGACGCCGGACGAACGACACAGCGCCTGCACGCTCAGTCGCTCACCCGGACTCACCGGCACCCGATAAGCGGCCGGCGTGTCAATCCCGGCCTGCTGCCCGGATGCCGTCGCGGTCGCTGTGAATGTCAGCGTCCGGGCATCGCCCACGATGTCGAGCGCGAGCGGCGCCGTGATCGTGACCCCCGCCACCGTCAACATCTCCCATCCCTGCACGCCGCGCTCAAAGAGCGTGTTGCGCATGCGGTTGACGTTGTTGATCGCGTCCAGGCCCTCCACCCGGCGCGGCGCCTGATGGACCCACGCGGAGGCGCTGGTCGCGCGGGTGCGAAAGCTTGCCCACATCGGATCGGCCGACGCGGGCACCTCACCGGTCGTGGCATACCATCCGGGAGGCACGCCGCTGCTGTCCGGCGGGGTCGCCGGTTGCGTGGCGGCGCGCCGGAAGATGACGTCCGTCGCCTGCCCATCGGCGCCATCGTCCCCATCGGTGCCGTTCGAGATGCCGCCGCCCACGCCGAACCATGTCGGCGTCACCGTCCCGCTCGTGCCGGACCAGGCCGCATAGCCGCTGGCGCTCCAGCGCGTGCCGCTGGTCGGCATTGTGAGCGACCAGCCCGAGGGCGGCGTGAGCGTCCGCGTCGCGACGTCGAACGAGCCCCCCGTTGGTGTGGCGGGCGCCGATGCGCTCGCGCGGTAGATCGTCAGCTCGGCGACCGAGGCGCCTGGAGGCCCTTCTACTCCCGTGAAGTCGCCGGTTGTGACGGTCGCGAGCACGCGCCGTTCGCCGCGCCCGTTGTCGTAGAAATAAGTGACCGCCGGCTGATATGCCGTGCCGGCCTGGACGGCCGTGACGATCTGCCGCGTGGAGCCCGGCGCCACCACCGGCATCGGCGTCCAGGCCGTGTCCCCATCCTTGCGGAACTCGAACAGGATGCCGATGGCGTGTGGATCGCTGGCGCCGCCGCTGAAGGTGATGGCCGGCACGGCGGCGACTGCGCCTTCCACCGTTCCGCCGACCGCGCTCCAGTCGCCGGCCGGCGGTTGCCCATAAACCGCTGGCGGGGTGTTCGCCTCGGCCGTCGCGCCCGGGGCGATCTCGTCGGCCGTGGTCCAGCTGTAGACCGAGCTGGCGACGCGCCGCAGCGCCAGCGTGTTCTGCCACTTCTCGTCCAGCCTGTAGGAGTCGACGCGGAAGGCCACCGGCACGCCGGCTGTGCGGCGGGCGGAGGTCCACACGACGATGTCGCCTTCCTCGATCTCGGCGAAACGGGGCCCGAGCGTCACGCCCCCGGTCCCGGCCAGACGGCCAAGCCGCCGCCGGATTTCCCCGATACGCTGGGCCTGTGTGTTGGACGTGACGAGCCGCAGTGTCAGGGGGGCTTCGCGCGGCCCGCCGTCCGCGATGACATCGGCCGTGTTGCGGCGGATCGGCGCGCCATGCTCGCTCCAGCGCTGCGTCGGCTCGATGTAGCGCGGTATTACGGTGTTGACCCAGTCCTCGTCCGCGTCGGACCGCTCGTCCGAATAGGAGGCGGACGTGCCCCGCACGAGGTCATCGTCCGTGAACCAGGCTACCGGGGCCTTGGCATGCCCGGGCTCCACGCCGATCGTGCCCTCCGGCTGCACCAGGATGCCGCCCATGGCCGCCGCGAAGGCCTTCTCGACGTCGTCGAACTCCTCGTTCGCATAGATCGTGCCGCCGACCCGGTAACGCGGCTCTGTGCCGCCTGCGGCCAGCGCGACGGGCTCGTCGCACAGGTTCGCCGCCGCGAAGATCATCTCGGGCGGCGCTTCGATCGCGGAGAGTCCCCGGCCGATGAGCAGCATGTCGGGATCGTCGACCCGATCCTCCGCATAGATGCCGATGTCGAAATTGTAGCGGCAGATCTCGGCGTTCTCGGACCAAGTCCATGTTGCCGGGTTGTTGCGGCGCTGGGCGCCGGCACCGCCCGGCACGCTGCTGTCGTGGCGGGGATCGTAGCAGCGCAGGCCACGCACGACCCAAAGGAAGGTCGGCCGGCCGGCGGTCCAGATGGGGTTCTTCGCGTCGGCCGCGTCCGCCTTGTAGGCCACGGTCACATGGGTGACGCCCCGCTGACGATCGCTGGGTGACCATCCGCCCTGGCTGATCAGCAGCTCCGGCACCGTCTGGCCGACCGTGCCGAGCCGCGTGTAGATCTGCAGCTGGTTGTTGAACCCGGGTACGAACCCGTCGCCGGTGTAGGTGACATACTGATCGTTGACCCAGAAGCCCTCGATCGCGTCGCAGCGATGATCGGCGAGCGCGATGACCAGGACTTCCCAGTCCGTGCCGTGCTCGCCGCCATAGTTGAACGCGTCGACCAGGCTGCCGCCTGTCGCGCCCCGGCCGAAGATGGCGCGGCGGGGTTCCTCGCCGATGTTCAGCGCCGTCTCGGCCGCCTGCCGCTCCGCATTGCCGCGCGACGGCGCGAGCAGCGCATTGAGCGCCGAGGAAGCGAACATGGCGGCGCCCGCGATGATGAGCTGCGAGCCGATCAGGGGGCTGACCGGTGCCAGCAGCACGCCGGCCACCACCGTGGCCGCGCCGACCACGAAATCCACCACCCGGCTCATGGCATCGTGCTCCAGCTCGCGATCATCGCGGCGCGGGGCAGGCGTCGGGCGCGGAGCGCACCGGGGCCGACCAGCGTCTGTCCTTCGACGATCATGAGGGCGAGGCCGAGATCAGGATCGGCAACCCCGGCGACATCGCCGCGCATGGCGAAGGCCGGCGCGATCCGCCGCAGGCGGCTGTCCACTGCCGCTTCCATTCCGCCGAGCGCCGCCAGCAGGGCGCGCGCGGTCGCCTCGTCTGTCCAGTCCAGCCCCGCCAGCGGATCGATGCCGGTCTGCGCCCGGACGCAGGCCGCGACATAGCGCACGCAATCGTTGCCGCCCCAGTCGAAGGGCAGCGGGTCGCGGCGCGCGATCTCGGCGAGCAGGGCGTCGATGTCGCGCATCACCGCTCCTGCGTCCGGGGCTCGTTGATGCGGTTCGAGGCGCCGCCACCGCTTGGCAGCGCGGAGGATGCCATCGCAGGCTTCCGGCCGGCCCAGTAGAGCATCTTCTTGCCGGCGTAGCTCACGCGGCGGAAACCGCCGTCCGTCGAATCGATCAGCCGCTGGTCGGCGTCGGTCCGCATCCGGCCGCCGCGCCGGCTGAGCCCCCGCGCACTGCCCTCGACCGCGACGTGGATGGCCGCTTCCCCGCCGACCACCTCGTTGCTTGCGACCGTGTCGACCCGGCCACGCCGGAAGACATGCGCGCCCAGGAACTGAGTGCCAGTGCCATCGAAGATCAGTCGCCAGATGGTGACGGGCGCATTCTTGAGGCCGGGCGCATCCAGCAGGGCGATGGCGGCCGGCTCGATGCCGGAGAGGCTGAGCGTGATGCCCTGCGCGGCCGAGCCGATCGCCCCGCCGGTCACCTGCGCCATGCCGCGCGCGCCGATGCCCGTGTAGCCATCGCCCGCGATCGGAAGCGTGCCTTCGCCGCTCCACACGCGCACCGGATCGTCGCACAGGATCTGCACGGCGCCGCCCACCTTCGCCGTGCCTGCCTCCATCGCGGCCTTCTCGGCGGTCGAGAAGCTCTTCACTCGCGCAGCTCCTGAATGGCCGTGATCGAGAGGCCGGACTGCGCGAGCCCCCGCCCGGTGACACCCGCCTTGCTCTCGCCGGGCACCAGCTTCATGACACAGGCCGGTTCGTCGAAATGGGCGACGGCGATCGCCGGCACGACCGTGAGCGTCGGCAGCGGCGGCTCGGCCAGGACGGAGATGGTGCCGGCGCCATTGGCCGTGGCGGCCACGACCGCGCGCGCGAGGGTGCGTCGCGTGAAGCTCCCGGCGGGCGCCCCTGCAGCATCCCATTTGAACCCGATGTAGTCGCCCACGGCGAGCGCGAAGCCGGCCGGCAGCCCGTAGATGGTCAGGGTGGCGTCCCCCTCGCTGCTGATCGCCTGCGTCCAGTTCGTCGCCGCGCCGCTGAATGCGCCGCCGCCGGCCCGCACCATGCCGGCGAAGCCGCGCGCATAGGCGAGCGGAAAGGGCCTCAGCAGGTCGCGGCCGAGGAAGGTGCGCTGCCCGTCACGCTGCCGGTCGAGGAAGGCACGCACCGCGCTCCCGTCCTCAAGGTCCACGCGGTCCAGCGACCACGTCCCGATCCACAGCGGATTGCCGGCGCTCACACCGCCGATGCGCCCGCCGGCCTCGGGCGAGCTGTAGTTCAGATATTGCGGGTCGAAGCCCTGCTGGCCCTGCACCAGCGGGCCCGCCGGCAGGGCGAGAGGATAGACGGCCATGTCAGATCATCCTCCGGCTGCGCGCGTCGCTCACCGTGCGGACGATCACATTCGGGAGGTCGCGCCTCAGCTCGGCCAGCTGGCTCTCCACGCGCCCCAGCGCCGCCGCATCCGCGCCAGTGGCGTCGATCGAGATCGGGATAGTGACGTTGGGGCCGCCCGATATGGCCCCGGCGAGAGAGCTGTTGGGAAGCACCACCGTGCCCCGCGCCGTGCCTATGACCGGCTCGGGGCCGCGCTCCCCGGCGATGCCCCATTGGCCCTTGGGGATGAGACCCCCATCCGCGAACAGACCTGCAAAGCCCTTGCTGAGGAACTTTCCGACCGTGCCGGCGATCGAGGAGACCACGCCTCCTCCCTTGCCGCCGATGGCGCCGCTCACCTGCCCGACAATATCGACCACCCCGCGCAGCGCGCCCATCCAGTCGCCGCTCTTGATGTTGCTCGCAATGCCGTCGAGCGTGCCGGAGATGCTGTCGGCCATTCCGGCGAAGCTCGCCTTCACGTCCCGCGTGGCCTCGTCGGCGGGTTTGACCATGACATCGTCGAGCCGGTCGAAGTGCTGCCCGACCTCGTCGATCATGTCTGGGACCCAGCTGTGTCCGACGACGGCGTCATACATATCGGCGAAGTACTTCTTCACCGCTTCGATTTTCTCTTTCACCCAGCCCACGATCTGGCCGAACTTGTCGACCAGCCATGTCTTCACGGCGCCGATCGTCTCGGCGACGATCCGCTTGATGTCGTCACCCCACTTCCACCAGATCGCGATGAGGGCCGTGATGGCTGCGATGGTGAGGCCGACCGGGCCGGTGGCGATGACGAAGGCCGCAGAGAGAGCGGCGCCGATGGTGCCAATGAGCGGAATGACGGCTGCGATGCCGGTGGCCAACGCGCCGATCCCGGCGATCACAGGGCCCAACACGGCCATGATGCCGCCGGCTATGAGCACGAAATTCTGCACCGGGGCGGGCAGCTCGGTAAACCAGCTGACGAGATCGGCCACGCCAGCAATGAGCGGAGTGATGACCGGCAGCAGCTTGGTCCCGACGACGATCTGCAGCTCCTCCCAGGCAGCGTTCGCGCGCTTGATCTGGTTTTCCGTGCTGCCGGAGGTGCGCAACACGTCGCCCTGGGCATCGGCGAGCTGCTCCTGGATGAGCGCGGCCCTGGCCATGACCTTCTGGCCCTCGGTCAGTGCGCCATTGACGCCGCCGAGTCCCATTTCCATCGCCTTCGCCTTCACAGCGTTCTCGGAAAGCAGCACGCCGACCGCGCGCAGCGGCTCTGCCTCGCCGATAAGGCCGGAGAAGATCTTCTGCTGCGCTGTCTCGTTGGAGAGGTTCTTGAAGCTGGCGAGGTCCTGGGTAAGCACCGTGAGCTGCTTGGAGAGTTCCGCCGCCGCCGCCGGGTCCATCTGCTTCTTGAGAATATCCATGAACGATGCCGATTGGCGCATCAGTTCCTGGGTGGAACGGCCCATCGCATTGCCGGTTTCCTCGGCCCATTTGCGGACGGAATCCGCCGCATTGCCGAACGAGACCTCAAATGCGCTCTCCATCTCGGCGGCATCGCTGGCCGCGTCGAAAGCGGCTTTGCCGAAGATGGTGGCCGGCACCGTGAATGCGAGGCTCAGCTTGGCGCCGATCAGCTTGGCACGGCTGCCGATCCGCTCGAACCGCCGGACCAGATCGTCGGTGTTGCGCTTGGCCTTTTCGATGCCCTTGTTGAGTTGGCTGTCGTCAGTGCGCAGCTCCAGGACGGCTTCGCCGAGTTTCTCAGCCATCGCTCAGCGCTTTCTGAGAGCCCTCTGAAGGCACTTCGCGTACCGGGACGCCCATAGCCTCCAGCACGGCAGGCGTCGCGCGCGGCGCGCGTCGCGGCGCACCTCCCCGTGCTGCCTGTTCAAGCCGGCGGATCATGCGGCGCGCCTTCACGGGCTCCATGGCGCCGGCCGCGATCGAGCGATCATTGATCGCGGCGAGCCGCTCCTCGGCATCCAGTCGGGGCAGCATGGCGGTGAACGCGGTCACAACTGGAAGTGGCGCTTCTTCGAGCCACCACTGCGCCGTCCCCCCATAGAAGCGGACGAGCCGGGGGAGGAGGTCGCCCCAGTCGAGGGCTGGTCGGTCATTGTCGCTGCCACTGTTCCCAGCCGCTCCTTCAGCAGCAGCAGCGTAAAAACCTCGATCACGCTCATGCGCTGGGCGTCGGACAGGCGGGCGCGCACATCCGCCGGTATCGGCGCAAGCACGGTCTCGCTGACATCGAGGACGATCCGCACCAGTTCGGCAGCGTCATCGTCGCGAAGGGCGGGTAGCTTGTTGAGTTCCTCCAGCCTGCGCGCGGCGGCGGCAAGCTGGTGGCTCTGTTTGATCGAGAGTTCGGACGGCGCGACGATGTGGTACAGCGCGCCGTCGATCCTGATGGACGGCCTGGTGACGATCGTGTCGAGGTCGAGGAGCGGGGCGCTGGTCATGACGCCCTCAGCTCAGCGGTGCCGCGTGCTGCCAGAGCAGGCGCCCGAACAGCTCCTGGTCCGACACCGCCGTGGTGTCTTCGAGCGCCGTGAACTCCAGCTCCAGCCCCGCGATGCCCTTGCTGTAGACGGGCTCGGGCGATCCGCTCTGGTAGCAGCGAGGCAGCTCATACTGGCCGGCGTAGCCTTCGCCATAAGGCGAGAAGACACCGCGCGCGAGCAGCGCGAACGTGGCTACGCTCCGTCCCTGGCTGAGCCCGATCTTCTTGAACCCGGCCGTGCCGACGCCCGGCGCCGTGGTCCCCACGGTGTTGTTGTTGAGCGCCAGTTGGTACTGCTCGAGCGTGAAATCCCAGAGCGTCACCCGCAGGAGGAAGTCCTCGCTATCGCGCCACGCCTTGACCGGGCCGGTGCGCCCGACTGGGCGACCCTGGGCGATGTCCTGCGTGTGCGAGATGGTTACGCCGTCCTCGCCATAGTTCTTCTCGCCGGATGTGCCGATCTTGAGCCAGGCGCCAGCCGGGGCCGCCCCGATCGCCGGGAAAGCGGTGCCCACCGGAGCCCGCCAGAGCGTCAGCGGGCCGGAAAGGATTTCATGCGGTTCCATCTAAACCTCCGTCAATGCGTGTAGGACCTGAAAGGACTGGAAAGCGCGCGGCCACGCTGCGTCGGGATCGCGTCCGGCCGAGAAGCCGCCGGCAACGGTGATCGAATGGAGGAGGATGCCCGCGCGCACCTGCCGTCGCGCCCGGCGCAGTGCCAATGCGCCAGCTTGCAGCAGCACGGCTGCATCACTCGGCGTGGCACCATAGGCGAAGAGGTCGAGCCGTTGGCTGTCATGCTCGGCGTAGCTTCTGCCGGTCAGCGACGGGCCGCCGGAGGGCACCACCACCAGCGCGTGGCGCGGCATCTGCTTGGCCTCGTCCGGCGGCAGCTCTCCACCGAAGACCCGCTCACCGGCGAGCGCCGCCACGGGACTGTCCGCCTTGAGCAGCGCCACGATCGCAGAGATCAGGTCAGCCATTGCCCTGGCCTTCCTCGCGCTCATATACCGTGCGGATGCGACCGGCGAGGCCGGGATAGTGGACGTCGGCCGCCGGCCGCAGATAGGGGCGCGCCGGGATGGTGACCGAACCGGCAAAACGCAGGCTCCCGTCCGGCAGCTCGAAGGCCAGCGCCTTGGCGCGGCGCGCCTTGATGACGCCGCCCAGCTCGTGGATCAGCGCATAGCGCACATCGCGCACGCCCCACACGCCGCGAACGCCGGTCCCTTCCGGCGCGGCATAGTCCACGATGTCTATGCCGCCTTCGAGCACGCCGGTGCGGTTCTTCCATGCGTGGCTCGACTTTGCATGGACAACGCACGCGCCCATCGTGCCGTTGATCCCCACGATCTGCGCCTGCCGCAACTTGGCGGTGACGGCGGGGCCTCTCCAGTCGAGCGTCTTGCGGGCCATCAGCCGATCCTCCGCAGCACCGCTTCGAGATGAGTGTGCTTATGCTGGACCGGCGCATCGACCCGGAGGCGCCCGACGATGAGCACCGCGCCCTTGCGGTTCGTGACCGAGGCAAGCTCGTCGGTCTCGGCGAGGTCGGCGCCCAGGGCGAAGAGGCCGCGCACGTCCTCGATCATCGCCGTCTTGTCGCCGTCCACGATCTCGCGGGTGCCGTTGGACCAGATGAAGCAGGGGATCGGCGCGCCGATCGGCGCGAACACCGGCGCGATCGGGTTGCCCCAGCTGTCCTTGCCGGTGGCACTGTTGCGCTCGACCTGGGCGCGCATGGTGAGCCGGCCGCTGATCATTGGAGCATCAGCGGCGCAGCGCTGCCCCCCACACCGGTATGGAGATCGACCTTCGAGCCGGCAGAATGACCACGCGACCAGTCATCCCAAACGCTGCGACCCTTCATCGCCGCGCCGCGCACGTCGACCTGCACGAGCCCAGGATGGCGCTCGGCGAGATACTGACTGACAAGTCCGTCCTCAGGCCGTTCCGGCAGCAGGTCGGCGATCTTGCGATAGACCGAGGAGGCCCAGCCTTCGCAGAAAATGTCCGCGCGCTGCCGCTTCCGGCCCGGCTTGCACCGCTTGAGGTGTCGCGCGATGTAGTCAGCCCGTGCCGCTTTCAACTGGCGGAACAGCACGGCGAAGGCATAAGCGGCGATCTCGGGCGCCGGGGCGCGACCCACATAGGTCCGGTCGCCGCGCGCATCGAGAAAGACGATGACGCCAAGCGCACGCCGCACCGCCTGGCAAAGCAGCGCCTCCCACTTGGGCGGCTTGACCGTCCGCGAGGCACGCGCGGCCGCAGCTTCGTGCTCGTTGGCACTACGCGCCAGCGCCAGACACTTCCTGATCTTGGCGAGCAAGGCCTTGTCCATTACCTCTCACCCCGCCAGATCATGTCCAGCACGTCGAGATCGGTCTGATTGGGATAGCCGAGGCCGATTCCCATGCGCCCCCAGGCGCGGGCATGGCGAAAGACCAGCCAGCGGTTCCAGAGAAAGCGGACGTGGCGGATGCCCCAGAGCTTTCTCACGCCATCACCATCCCGCGCCGCTGCGCGAGCCCCTCGAAGATGCGTTCGCGCTCGGCCGTCACGTTGTCGGCGAGGGTGAACTGATAGTCGCCGGCCCGCTCGGACTTGAGGCCGCCGCGATAGGAGAGATCGAGCTGCATGATCTTGATCAGCGCTTCGTCCCGCGCCGCCTGCTCGCCAACCGGCGTGTAGGTCACGGTGACGAGCGGCGCCCACCAGCTGCGCCCGTTCGGCCCGGCGGTAAGGCGCTGCAGCGTGCGGCCGCCGTGCTGGGCGCGCCAGTCGGCTGGATCGAGCGTCACCTCCGCACCGGCATCGCCGCTGTTGCCCGGGTCGCTCTCCACGATCGTGACGGGCTCGCCGGGGTCCATCGGCCGGATCAGGCGCAGCGTGCGCCGGTAGCGGCTGTTCGGGTCGGAGAGGTCGCCCAGCGTGATCCTGATGGGGCCGGCCGGGCCAAAGCGCGCGTCGATCTCGGCGACGATCCCCGCGATCATCGCCTCAAGTTCGTCATCCGGGAGATCGCTCCCGGTGCGCGCCTTGACCCGGTCCAGCAGCGCCATGGCTCAGGCCGCCTTCGCCCGAGACCGCGCGCCCTTGGTGGCGGGCGCCTTCGCTTCCTTGTCCTCGCCGGCCTTGCCTTCCTTGGTCTCGGCGGGCGCCTGCTCCTTCTCACCGGCTTCCTCGTCGGCGACACGCTGCGCGGAGAGGAATTCCTCCTCCGCCTTGCGCTGCGCCTCCAGGGCGGCAGCTCCGTCATCGGCGATCATCGTCGCGATGGCCGGGTCGGGCAGGTCACCGTCGACCAGGCCGAACTTCTCGGCCGCGCTGGCGGGGATTTCATCGCCCGGCGCTGCATAAAGGGTGGCGCCGGCCGGGTCGCCCTCGGCGACCAGGGCGGCGCCGTCCGCCGTCAGGAATAGTCTCTGCTTCGCGAAGATCATGGGTCAGCTCCTCATTCTGCCTTGGCCCACAGGACATGCAGCCAGCCGCCCGTGGTGTTGGTCGTGGTGTTGACGATGGTGCCGGCCTTGCTGGCCGAGACGGTGAACTCGGCGGTGCGGTCGACCCGGGTGGGCGGCGTGCCGTCGCTGATGTGCTCGACGGAGAGCAGCGTGTCGCCGGGCCGCAGATTGCCCGGGACCGCATGCTGACCCACGGCGCCGCCGCGAATGAGCGCGCATCCCACGGGTCGGGAAAAGCCGGTGATCGTCGGCATGAGCGTGTCCTTTCGATGGGGTGGTCAAGGTCGGCCCGGCGCGGGGAAACTGCGCGCCGGGCCGACCGCTCCGCCCCGCGCGGAGATCAGATGCCGGTGACCGAGCAGAAGGCGGGGGGGCGCCACCAGACGAGCGCGGCGCGCATGTCCCCGCGCACGGTGCGCTTGCCCTCGACGAACTGGGTGCCGACATAGCCGACCTGCAGCTCCACCCCGCGCTTCTCGTGCAGGCTGACCGTGTCCGGCCGGAACGATCCGGTGTAGCCGGTTCCGGCGGCGTCCGCGTCGGGCTGCACGACGGGCAGACCCCAGAGGCGGTCCGCGCCGGCCTCGCTGGGAGAGCCGAAGATGTAGACGCCGTCGGTGGTGCGCGTCAGGCGGATGTTCTGCCAGTCCAGCGGGTGGATGAGATGATGCGTCGGGATCGAGCGGCCCGTCAGCCGGATCTTCGTCATCGCCTTGTAGAAGGCGTCGATCGTCGGGTCGGTGGCCTTGGCCTGCGTCTGGATGCCCACGAGGTTCTTGAGGCCGCGCAGGTTCGGCGCGGTGCCATTGCCGATGAGGATCTGGCCGTCGAGCCGCTGGCGCACGCCGAACGGCAGGCGCGTGTTGATGTAGCCCTGCATCATGGGCACGTCTTCCAGCTGCTCGTCGGTCACCGGGAGGCTGTCGCCGATCTTGCGGACCGGGCTGTCCTTCTCGGTGAAGGCGAAGGCGGATTCGGCATAGGCCCCGCCCTCGGCCACCTCGGCGGCGGCATGGGTGCGGGTGGTCTCCTCCATATATTTCACCGACGCCTGATCGGTCTGGAAGGTCGGGATGATGTCGAGGAGCTGGATCGGCCGGGTGAGCGCGTCGACGAAACCGGGCTGGCGCATCACTTCCGGGGCGTAGCCCGCCGTGGTCGCCATCAGGGCCTTGGCGCCGATGGTCTCGAAACTAGCGGCAACCGCCAGCATGTCGGTCGGCCAGATATCGTCGATGCTGAAGGTGATGCCGCTGGGGGCACCCTTTTCCATCCAGTCCTTGAACGCCTTCTGCTCGAAGGCCATTTCGCCGAGCGCCTTGAAGCGCGCCTCGGCGGAGGGATAATTGCCCTTGCTCACGCCCGGCTGCCGGAAGCCGCCGCGCGCCTTCTCCCGACCGGCATGCTTGAGGGCCGCGTCCTCGGCGGCTTCCAGCGTCTCGGCGTAGGCAGCCAGCTCGTCGAGTTCCGCGTTCATCGCCTTGACCTTCTCGGCCACGGCGATCGAGCCCTTCACATTCTCGCCCAGGCAGCTGACCTTGTTGAAATCAAGGCCGCCATCGTCCGTCTTCGCTTCTGCGAATACCTCGCCCAGCTCGTCCTGCTTGGCGCCGAGCTTCTCGCGCGCTTCCTTCAGGGTCAGATTCTTCACCGACATCGATACGCTCCCGTTCTGAAAATCGGGACCATATGGCGGGGCATGGAGGGGTGCGGACATGCGGCCAGCTGACCGCACAGGCCGGATCGGCGATGGCGGGAGGCGCATCACGATCTAGCCCAAGGGGGCATGGGAACACAACCGGCTCGCCGCGAGGATGTCGGCGAGCCCCCAAGAGGGCCCTCAGGGGCCGTTTAAGAGGGCATAAGAGGGCAAGCGGGGGTCATCGCGCGGGCACTGGCCCTCTCGCGCCCTCCCGACGCCCCTGAGGGCGATTCAGGACCGGTCGCGCAGATGGGTGCGGGAAGTGATCCGCATGTAGTCGCCCAGCGCGAGGTCGGCGGCATTGTCATCGTCGGTGGCGTCCGGCGACGTGAGCGCCTTGCCGAGCGCGGTATGGATGTCCGCGAGCTGCTTCAGGCCGGTCGCGGAGAGCGCGGCCGGATTGGCATGGATGAAGGCGCCGACATCGTCCAGGTCCTGCATGAGCTGGATGAAGCGCTCCTCCTTCAGGCCGGCATTCTTCATCGTGAGGGTGCGCGTCCCGGTGCCGGCGCCGCGCAGCACCGGCGAGACTTCCTGGACATCCAGCTGGCGCAACTCCCGCACCACCTTCGATCCCCGCTGCACCTTGCGGTGCCGGAGCGCGTCGTAGCCATAGCTGTATTCCTGGACGGGACGCCCATGCTCCAGATCGAACATGATCGCGCTGTGCCAGTCCTTCGCTGCGGCGATGTCGAGATTGAACATCATTTCGGCCATGGCGAAATCGCCGTCTTCATAGACGCGCACCTTGCCCAGCGAGACATGCTTGCGGTCGTGCGCCGGGAGGATCGATGCCCACTGGTGACCGCCCTCCTTCCAGGCGAACGCGCCGGGCGCATAAGTGTCGTCATCGCTGTCGATGGCCGAGAGCTGCGCGATCACCGCGAGCCCCCGGCCGGTCTTGTCCATGTCCTTGATGGTCAGCGCCTTGGTCTGCATGGGTCAGTCTCCGAAATGGGGTGCGAAAGAGAGGGTGCCGTTGGGATGCTCCGCGTCGGCCATCGCCTCGGCCTCGGGGGCGGTGACGATCGATCCGTTGCGCGCGATGTGGTCGGGCTTGGAGCGGCCCGGACCCAGTCGGCCGTCGAACACGATGAAGCGCTGCACGCCCGCTGCCCGGCCGCGCTCGATCGTCGAGATGTTCTGCGCATATTTGGTTTCGGTCCGCGCGATGATGCGGGCGCGATACTCGGGGCTGTTCCAGGGCCCGCCCTCGACATGGGGGAGGATGCGCTCGGCGAGCTGCTCGGCGCCTTCGCCCTCGGCCCTGCCTTCGGCCAGCGCATCGAACAGTGCCTGCCGGGTCTGCGCTTCCAGGTCGACCATGCCGGAACGCCGGCCGCCCGAGGCGACGACGGCGCGGGCGACCGGATCGGGCAGCGATGTGCCCAGGCCGGCCCGCTGCGCCGCCTCGCCCGCCTGCTGCGCCACGTCCAGATAATGCGCGCCATAGGTCTGCCCCAGCTCCGCTGCCCAGCTGGCGATGCCGAGCTTCTCCAGGATGCGGGCGATCAGGCTCTCCTCCGCTTTCACTGCCTTGGGCTCGCTGTCCCGCAGCAGTGGCAGCGCGGCGTCCCGCGCGGCACGTCCGAGCCTGGCGAACAGCGGCAGGAGACGTCGCTCGAACCCGTCCTGCAGCCCTCTTTGCTGCCGCTGGAGCAGCAGCGCGTAGCGGGCGCCGCTTTCATAGGCCCGCTGACTGGCGCGGCGCGCTGTCATGCGGCAGCCCTTGCCGGCGGGGCGTCGGGATCGTCGTCTTCTTCATCCGGCTCCTGCTGGCGAGGCTCGGGCTCCGGCTCGGCCGGCGTGGGCATGCGCGGTGGCGCCCCTTCGGGCACCTCGATCATGGAGATCGGCCGCAGGTAGATCCGGTGGCTGTCATCCGCGTCGATGCCGAGAGCCGTCCGGTACTCGAACACGGTGATGCCGCCGCTGCCGAGCATCGCGCCCCAGCGGGTGGCCTGCTTATCCTCATCCTCCTGCAGCGCCGGCACATCGTCCGTGTTCCACCTGACTTCGAGCCCGGCCGCGTTGCCGAACTGCGGCAGCAGGGATCGCTTCAGCTCGTCGACCAGGGCCCGGCCGAGCGGCAGCACCCCGTTCAGCCAGGCGATCTTGTGCAGCTCCACCATCGTCGCGCCGACCTTGGCCGTCTGCAGGCCGGCGCCGAAGCCGACGACGGCGGCCGGGATGCCCACGCAGGCGCAGACGCGTTCCTCGGCGATGTCGCGCGCCTCGCCCATGTTCATCTGCTGCGGGTTGAAGCCATAGGGCTGCACGTCCGTGGGCGCGCCCATGACGAGTGGCCGGCCGCGCCCATCGCCGGAGAAGGTTTCCTGAAACCAGGCCTTGGTGGCTTCGACGTCCTCGGGCGCCGGCATGGCGCCGCCCTTGGGCGAGATGACGACGCCCGGCACGCCCATGTTGCGCAGGAGCGATGCGACGAAGTTGCTGGACTCGAGATCCATGAAGATCTCGCGGATGACGCCGTCCAGCGCGGCGAGGCCCTTGCGGGTGTTGCGCGGGTTGATGCCGTCCCGGAAATGCACCACGTCCTCGAACGGCACGTCGATCGGCGCGTGGCCGCCGCCGGGTGAGTAGCGATAGTGGGAGATGAAGCCGCTGCCATCCTCCGGCCAGCGCGGCTCCATCATCCAGTGCGGCACATACCAGAGTTCGACCGGACGGCCCACGCCGTTGCGCACGATGATCCAGTAGGCGTTGCCGTCCAGATACCAGCTCAACACCGTTCCGCCCCAGAGCGCGATGTCGCCATAATGGGCGTTCGGCCGCTGGATGAGCGCCAGCATCGGGTGATCGGCCAGCTCCTCGCTCGCGCCGTTGCGCTTGCGCCTCTGGACGGTCAGCCGCGCCTCGGGCAGCGCGCGCTGCACCCAGCGGATCGGCGCGGTGACCACGCTGCTGTCCAGCCCGTCGCCGATCGCACGGCGATAGTCGAACCGGGTCCCGCGCAGAAGCGTGCCCCAGAGACCGGAGGGCCGGCCCGGATGACGCATCGCGCCGATCGCGCCGATCGCCTTGGTGAACCATTTCATCATGCGGGAATCCAGTTCCTGTCGAGATCGCTGCGGGGTGCCGAAGGCTGGCCTGAGAGGGGTTTCCAGCGGGCGCCGTTCATGCCTGCCGCTGCATTGAAGGCCAGGAACTTCGCCCAGGTGCGGTCAGCGTGATCCTCGTCGCGTTCTGCGACGAAGCGGGGTGTGCCGGTCGGGCCGGAGATCTTCCGCAGCTTGTGGAGGTCCGCGCGGTAAGGGACGTCGCCCGCCGGGATGCGGCAGCGCCTGTCTTCGAAGCGCTGCTTGCCCTCGGTCGCCATGATCAGTTTGGACGCGCTGGTGAACAGCACGCCTTCCACCCGGCCGCCATAGCGCCGCTGCGCATCCTCAACGACTTTTTCACCCATGCCCGTCTGATCGATGCAGGCCCGCGCGACATTGTAGCGCGCCATCACGTCATCGAACGCCATGTCCATGTCGGCGAAGGTCGCGCGCTTCTGCTCAATGCGTTCGCGCTCCCAGAGCACGTCGCCGATCAGCTCATCCACGGTGATGACGTGGAGGTCGTTGCGACGGCCAATGTCGCGGCCGACAAAGCAGGGACCGCCCTGGTAGAGGTCCGGCCTGCCCGCGTCGGCGTCCTCGCACGATGCAATCAGGTCGTAGGAGAGCCAGGCGCTCGCCTCGTCCAGATATTTCAGCTCATACTCCTGCGCCCAGGCATCTTCGTCGGCGATGCCGGACCGCAGCTGATCGATGTCGCGAGGCAGTCCGTCCGCGACGGCCTGATAGATGTCGACGACATGGCGCGACCAGGTCGTGTCGTTGGCCGTGTCCAGCTCGTAGAACTTGCCGGACTTGCCGTTGGGCGTGGACGTGATGCGTAGCTTCCAGCCCGCCGAAATAACGGGGAACAACGCCTTCCAGATCGCATCGCTATCCTTGTGGAAAGCGAACTCGTCCAGGAACACATTGGACGAGAAGCCGCGCGCCGTGTCGGGATTTGCCGGTAGCGCTGTTATGCGCGACCCACCCGGGAGGGAGACCTCCAGCGCCCTGTAGCTGCCGGTGTCTCCCTGCCAGTCGAACTCCGAGGCCTGTATCGCCAGTCCATAGGCCTTGCAGTGCGGATAGATGCCTTCGTTCATGGCTTCGCGCGCTTGCCGCTCGCCGCGCGAGAGTATCACCCAGCGGGTACGGCGGCTCTGCAGTGCATGCTCGAACGCATCGTCCGCGATCTCCAGCGTGGTCGTGAATGTCTTGCCGGTCTGACGCGCGAACTTGCCCAGCTTGAACCGGCTCCGGTCGAGGAACCAGCGCTGCTGATAGCCATAGAGCGGAACGGCCGGCCCGCTCATTTCTGGAAGATCCCGTAGACGTCTTCGCGGATGCGCTTGAGCAGCTGTTCGGCATCCACACCCGGGGCGCTATCCGCGACCTTGTCGATCGCCTCGGTGACCTGCTTGCGCATTTCTTCCAGCCGCCGCCGGTGTTCGGCCGAGGCCTTCTGCGCATTGACGCTCGACTGGAGTGCCCGGGCAGCCTCCATGCTGCCCTTGGCATCCAGTGCGCCGCCTTCGAGCAGCTCGAAGAGGCGCAGCTTGATCATCTCGCCGACCATCACTGTCAGCTCGTCGGCCCCCTTCGTCCCGAGTGAGGCAACGAGATCGCCGGAAATGCGCCGGACCTCGTCCTGCTTGCGGAACTGGAGCGCCTTTCGGATGGCATAGCGTCCCCAGGCCGACTTCGAGATGCCGGCGATCCCGCGATCGGCGAGGCGGGCATTGAACTCGGAAAGGATCGCATTGCTGGGCATTTGCCGTTCGCGCAGTTGTTCCATCGCCCAGACGATGTCCGGCTCCGCCTCCTCCGGCAGCATGTCGACCGAGCTGAGACGGCCGCGCCCGTCGCGGCGATCTCCGCCCACAGCTCAGTCCTCGTCCGAGGGGCGCGCGACGCCGTCGACGATCTGGCGGCGCTCCACATGGTCCCGGCCGAGCTTCGTCAGGCTGGCGACCATCACCGTGCCCAGCTCGGTCACCTTGACCGCGCCGAGCTGGTCGAGCGCGAGGAGCTGGGTGCGGACCCAGCTGCGCGGCCGCCGGATGCCGAAGGCATCAAGCACATGGGTGAGCCCGACCTCGTTGAGCCGCCCATCGACCTGCCGCGCCAGTTCCTTGAGGATGCACAGACGTGCGTCGGCCGTGATCGCGTCCGAATAGCTCATGGCTTCGTCCCCAGCAGATGATCCTCGATCCGCCGCACCGTCCGCCCGACGCTGCCCAGCTCCGTGTCGAAGGCCCCCAGCTTGCCGCTCATCTCGGTCACGCTGATCTTCAGGTCATGGACGTCCTGCTTGCTCGGCAGATGCTTGAGTTCGCTCTCGATCGCCTGGATGCGGCCGTCCTGCTCGTCGAGCGTTTCGCGGATGCCTTCCACCTTGGTGGTCAGCTCGCGCCGGCCCCATTGCATCCACACGGCGATCGTATTGATGATGCCCAGCATCACGGCCGCTGCCGTCAGCAGTCGCATGCTCACCTCGAAGTCCATCCTACCATCCCCGCTTTCCGGCCCGCTCGTGGCCCTCCTGACAGTCCGTGCAGCGCCGGGCGGAGGGCATGGCGGCCCGGCGCTCCGGCTCGATTGCCTCGCCGCATGTCGCGCAATGGCGCGATCCGGGCTCGCCGATGGCGCGGCGGATGCGGGAAATGGCGACGTCGCGCTCCAGCGCCACCATCGCCTCGGCATGCTCGATCGCGCGCTCGCCGGCCCGCATCAGTGCTCTCCGCCCACGTCCACCGCCGTCTGGCGCTGGACCCAGCTGATGAGCGCATCGAGCTGGATGGCCTGCTCGGTGGCGGTCAGCGCGTCGGCGAAAGGAAGTCGATCTTCGCAGGTCGCTTCATCAGCTCGGCCGGCGGACTGGCCGGTGCCGGGCACTGGCGCGACTGGGGCACTGCCGGCACGGGCGCTGGCGGCGCGGTCCGCGCGCAGGCGCTCGGCAAGAGCGCGAGCAGCGGCAAGGCGAGCTTCATAATCATCGACGGTCTCCCGGTTGATGGTGGCCTGTTCGCGCTCCACCCGCGCCTTGTTCGCAGCGTCCTGGGCGCGTGCCGTCTCGGCGGCGGCGCGGTAGTTGGCGACGCTCTGCTTGTGGGCCGCGCGCTCGGCCGCAAGGTCCACGGCAGTCTGCCCATGGGCCTTGCGCTCGTCGCTCAGCGCGCGCGTCCGGTCAGCCAGCGTGCAGCGGGTGAGCGCGTTGGTGCCCAGCAGCGCCAGCAAGGGCAGCGCCCACCAGAAGCGGGAAAGCGTTGCAAGGCTCATGAGAGCCCTTTCAGGCACAGCTTGCGCTCGGCCTCACGGCGGTTGACGAGGCCCTGGACGCGCTTGCCCGCAGAGTAGACCCACTTGGTGAAGGCATTGCAGCCGGCCTTCCAGTCCCCGGCATTGAAGCGCCGGGCGGCCGTGGAGCGCTCGAACGCATCGCAGCCGATATTGTAGGCAAGCGAGATGGATGCGACGAGTTGGTCCGGCCGGCGCCGGAGGCCGGGAACGGCCTTGAGCACGCATTGACCGTAGGTCTCGGAGACGGCGGTGCGCAGCATCGTGTCGCACTCCGCCCGGCTGTAACGGCGCATCTCCACCCGCGTCTCGCCGCTGCAGACCGTCCAGACGCCCGCAAGGTCCCGATAAGGCACGAGCCTGGTTCCTTCCCACGGCGCGATGAATGCGACGGACGCGGTGACGACGGCTGCCGTCAGCCCCAGCGGGAGGGCGGCGGACGACATCGATGGGGAGGAGGATGAGCTGTCGGCCATGCCGCCGTTCTGGCGATGTGGCGGGGCTGCTGACATGCGGCCAGCTGGCCGCAGAAGGGCGCCGGGGCCGGGGCCGGATCAGAAAAGGACGTGCTGCCGATCGTCCCTGATTCGGGCGCGGCGGCGGCGGACCGTCCGCACGCTTACCCGCGTTGCGCGCACGATGTCACTCTCCGACTTTCCCTCGCGGATCATCTGGTCGATCCGCGCCTGCAGCTGCCGGGCAGTGCCGCGATCGGCGAGAGGGATTTCGATCACGATATGCGCCACGCCCGCCGTGAGCCGGTCGCACACGGCGACGGCCTGGTCGTGGCCGATCAGCGCGCAGAGCCAGTGGTCAGGCCTGGGCGCAGCCGGGAGATAGATGCGCTGCCCGGCATGTTCGTCAAGGATCGCGCGCGCGGCGTCCTCGCCCGCCACGTCGGCGATCTCGGCGAGGACACCCGGGAGCAAGGCGCGCGCGGTGGTCAAGGTCAGTCGGCCTTGCCGAAGTCTTCGAGCTGCTGCCGGGCATGCCGATCGCGCGCCAGCCGCAGCCAGTTGGTCATCGCGCCGCGCAGGCCGCACGTGCTCGTCGACCGGACGCCCGCCAGCCGGATCGCGGCGCCGCGCCAGTCCGACGTCACCGCCGCTCCGGCTGAGGTCAGCGCGTCCGTGCTCATCTTGTCGACTGCCTTCCGGGCGCTCCACCAGGCGTCATAGTCGGTATCGGCCCGCAGGTTGGCGGTCGCCTTGCCATGGTCGATCAGCACGCGCTCCATCCGCGCAATCGCGTTGGCCAGTGTCATCACGCCTCTCCCGTGCTTTGTCCGGCCCGGCGCAGCCACTCGCCGAACGAGGCGGCAATCGCCGGATAAGAATCGATTCCCCATGGCGCACCCGGACGGATGCCCCCGAATGCAAAGATCGCACTGGACAGAGTCATGGTCTTGGGCGCGACACCGGCGGCCTTGAGCTTGCCGAGGATGGCCATGCACAGCCCCTCGTGCAGCGCCTCAAGGCGCAGCGCCTCGCCATCCGGCCCGCGCTGCGCCCAGCCCGCCCGCTCGGCCATGGCCTTGAGCGCCTCGATCAGCCGATAGCATTCGGACTGCCGCGCCCAGGCCATGCGCTCGCAGCCGAGCTGGCGCGCCGCGAATGCTTCCAGCGCATGCTCCGATGCATTGTGCACGACGCCGAGCTGGTGCAGCGAGATCCACAGCGCCCGTGCCTTGCGGGCGGAGGGATGATCCGCCCTGGCCGCACCGGCGCGGCGGACCTTGGGACCGAAACCGCGCTGCCTGAAGTGATCGACCAGCGCGACGAGCTGCGCCTCGTCGCAATCGGCGGCGCTTGTCCGCCCCGTCACTTCGGCGAGCACGGCGCGATAGGTGTCATCGTCCAGCGCCAGCTCCTTGCGCGCCACATGCACCTTCGCGATGAGCGACCGGCGATGCTGGGTGGAAGGATCGAAGCGGGCGGCAACGGCGCGGGTCACAGCCCGCCCTCCCGGCGTTCCAGATCGTTGAGCAGGAGCTGAGCGACGCGCGTGTTCTCAGCGTCCTCTGTCTCTGCACGCGCAGCGGCTTCCGCGAGGATAGCCGCCATGCCGCGCGCATTCTCCGGCATCAGATCGACGACGCACTGCTGCGCGCCGTCGAATACGATGACGAGGCGCACCACGCTCACGCCCTCATTGTCGACACCCGTGCCGACGGCGATCTCCGGCGCGTCCATCACGCACCCGCCATGTTGAGGTTGATCGATGACCACGCGCCGTCATTGGCGGCGCGTCGGTAGATGCGGATGTAGCGCTTGGACCCGATGACGCGCATGCTGTCGCGGATGGCGCGCATGGCTTCCTGCCAGCGCTCGTCGGCGATCTCCATCCGCAGCAGATAGGTCAGGTTGTAGCGATTGATGCGCCCCTGCGCGTCCACATCGAATGCGCGGGTGATGACGGCGCGCAGCTGCTCGCGCGCGTCGGCAGTCCAGTCGCGCAGGCACTCGTCCACAAGCTCCTTGGCGGTCTGCAGCTCGGGGCCGAAGCTCACCGTTTCGCCGACCTGCACGTCCACCTTGAGCAGCCCGTCATAGGAAACGAACGAGAGGTTGCCCTTCCGCCCACCGCGCTTGGCGCCATATTCCTGGTCGAGCATCGCGACGAAGCCGTCGACGTCCTCAAGGCAATGCTCGCGGAACCGCGTGATCTGCTCGGAGAGCGGGATCGCGAAACCCACGATCTTGCGGACGAGGTCATCCTGCAGCTGCTCCTGCGCCTTGATGACGCCGATCGGAATCAGGCCGCCCTTGCCGTCGATCATGTATGTCTGGCCGTCGATCTCGCGGCGGCCGGTGCCGATATCAGTCATGTGCTGTTTCCTTCATCTGGTGGGGTTGGGACCGGCTCAGTTCGCCCTGGAGCCGCAGGATTTCGGTGCAGAGGAGGCCGACGAGCTGGCCGCTCACCGACCGGTCCGCCGGGCGCTTGGCCAGCAGCTCCTCCGCCAGTTCGTTGACCTTGGTCGCGGCGAGCGAACCGGCGATGCGATGCCGCAGCTCATCCGTTTCCGTGCGGACGTCCGCGTCGGCTTCCCGCCCGCGCTCGACGCGCAAGATGGCATTGCGCACGGTGGTGTGATCGGCCCGGCCGAACTGCCGGGCGATCTGAACGAGGCTCTTGGAGGTCAGTTCACGGGCAAGCCACATCGCGACATGGCGCGGCCAGCACAGGGCCGCGTGCTTGTCGTCACTGCGGAGCGCTTCGACCGTGACGCCGTGCGCCCGGCCGACCTCGGCCATGACGGTGGCGATCGAGATGCTCATGGCCGGACGATCTCGATCTTGCGGCGCTGGATGGCCCATTGCACATGCGCCAGCTCCAGCCGGCCGCCGTCTTCGTCGGCGAGCACGGCGGCGTCGCTGACGATCTGCGTCAGTTCGCCGAGGCCGCCAGATGCACCCTGCATCGCCTGCTTTTTCAGCAGTGCGCGGATCCCGATGTCCGATATCTGCCAGGCGTCGCAGAACGCGATGATGTCGCCTTCAAGCGGCACCTGCTGCACCACACTGCGGCGGATGCGGCGCTTGAGGCGGGCGAACGACACGCCGCTGGTGATCTTGCCGAGCAGCTCCTCGTTGCCGAGCAGGCAGATGCCGACGCCAGTGGCATCATGCCAGCTCCGCAGCTGTTCGAGCGCTTCCGGGGTAGCGTGGTTCGCCTCGTCGATGAGGAGCAGGCCCTTCGCCTTGCGCAGGTGCCGGACGACGAGCGTGTTGAGTTCGCTCACCCAGCGCGACTGTGCGACGTTCAGTGCGTCGGCCGTCGCCCGGATGATGCCGTTGCGTGTCCCGGTGATACCGTCGAGGGTTATCATCGAGACCGGCTGCACACGGCCAGTGAAGTCCTCGGCGGTGTATGTCTTGCCCAGCCCAGGCGCGAAGGCGCCGACCGTGATCGTGCCGCTGTGCGCCACCGCGAGCAGCTCGCGGATGAGAAGCGAGGTGGGCGTCTCGAAATAGCCGGGGTCGACCGGGATCGACTGGCGCACCGCGTCCCGGCTCTCCAGCCCCTGCTTGAACTTGTAGAGCTGGCGGGCGATGCGCTCGTTGTCACCCGCATATTTGCCCTTGCAGAAGGGCTGCAGGGTGCCGTGCGGGAGGCCAACGGACTGCCCGAACTTCGGCCAGCTGAGCGGTGGCGAGAAGCTGTCGCGATAGGCGTTGGCCCAGTCGCGCACCTCCTCGACGTCGATCGGCAAAGTATCGATGTGGATCATGCGGGGCTTCCTTCTTCTACTCGATCAGTCGCAGCGCGGCGCGCTGTGCGAGGCGGTTGAACTCGGGGTTGGGCGCAGCCTCCTGCGCGGCCTTCGGCTCGGGCGCGGCGCGAAGCGCGGCGGCCGTCTGTCCGCGATGGCGATGGGTGCGCAGCACGGAGGGCTCGGGCATGGAGGGTTCGGCGGCGGCCGGCAGCAGGCGCGCGAGTTCCTCGGCGGCGATCAGCTGCTCGGCCGCGAGCCCGTCGCGGATGCGCTTGCGATGCTCCGCCCAGCGCTTGCCGGTGGCCTTGGCGCCCGCGACATTGTCGAATCCGGTGTCCATGATGACCGGCGCCGTCGTCAGATAGGCGCCGTCCTGGCCATACAGGTGGACCTCGCCGTGGAGATCGTCCGGGTCGAACCGCACCGTGACGAGCTGGCCGCGCACGAGATCGCAGCCGGGCGCCCAGTAGCGATTGCCGAACAGTTCGACTTCGCCGGTCTGGCGGTTCACGCGCTTCTGCTCGGCCGCCAGCAGCGCCTGCCGGAGATGGTCGGGGCTCGCCTTGCCGATATCGGCGGTCGCGTAGCTGGCCGCGAACACCTCGTCGAAGCTGCGGCCGGCATAGTGGCGACCCTTGCGGCCCAGCCGTGCATTGTGACGCGCGATTTCCCGGTCGACGAGCGCGAGGAAGTCCGCCCAGCGCATCACTTTGCTGCCGTAGTTGTGCGGCTTGTTCATCGGGTTGTTGCCGGTGTAGGCGCCATCCGCGTCGGGCGAGCGGCCGATGGTGTCGCACAGGTCCCGGAAGGCCCGCTCGATCGGCTTGGACTGGCCGCGATAGGGCAGCGCCCAGTGGATATTGACGCCCAGCGCGGTCAGCAGGCCGGTCGGTTCCTCGTCCCGAATCTTGAAGCGGAATCGGGTGCGGGCGCCGCCGGTCAGCCACTTGCTGGCGAAGCCGCGGCCGTTGTCGAGCAGGCAGTGCTTCGGGATGCCCCAGTTACGGATCAGGTCGGCGAAGGCCATTCGCGCGAGCGCCGCGCTTTCGGTTTCGCCGACGCGCCATGCCAGCACCTTGCTGCTGTGGATGTCCTGCAGCGCCACCATGACGGGGCGGATCGGCTTGCCCGTCACCGGGTGGCCCACCGTCACGTCGAACTTGTGGCCGTCCACGTTCACCCATTCGAGCGCGCGCAGATGTTCGACCGTGCGCCGCTGGGCGGGAATCGAGCGCCGCAGCGCTTCTTCCCCTTCGCGGGCCAGCCGAAGGACGCTGGGGTGGACTTCGCTTTCCAGCCGCCGCCGAAGCGTCCTCTCAGAGGGTAATGAAAGGCCTCTTTGAGCCGCGATATCGGCCGTTCGTTCGTAGCAGCTGGTGAAGGTCGGACTCGATGCGCGCAGGCAGTCCGATTTGTAGATATGCCACAGCTCGGGATCGATAGGCGCCTCGGCCCCGCCGCCCTTCCGGCGCGGCGCCAGGGCGGGAAGCCAGTCGGGCCGCGCAACACCTTCGACCAGGCGCAGCCAGCTCCACAGCGTGGAACTGCCCACGCTGTGCCGCCGGGCGCCGGCCGCGACCGCTGCCGTCCAAGTCTCCCCGGCCTCCCGCTGCAGATGCAGTTCCGCGATGATGGCAAGACGCCGCTCGGCCTCCGCCTTGGTCTTCGCCGTCTGCCCGTCATACCAGCGCCAGCTGCCGCCGTTCTGGGCCTCTGCTTCCGCCGGGGCCGGTCGCGCACCGATGCCGCGCCGCGCAAGCTCAAGCCGGGCGGCGCCGGGCAGCAGCGAGACGTGGAACTCGGTCCCGCCACCCCGGCCGGCACGCGGTCGGCTCAGCAGCGCGCCGCTCGCGTCGGTCCGGTACTGCCAGCGCTCGTCGCGGGCGCGGCGATTGACGGCGCGCTTGTCCGTGGGGAGACCGGGCAGGCGCAGCTCGGCCAGCTCGGCGGCGGTAAACCACGCACGCATGGTCGCCTCGTCGAGCGGCAGGCGATCTTCAATGGGTGCCGTGGCCATGCTTCTTCCCCCGGATGAGCGGCGCCGTGCCAGCAAGGCGCTGTCTTTCGATTTTCAGTTTGGCGATCTGCCGATCGAGGTGGCCGAGCCGCGCGGTGTGCAGCTCCTCGCCGACCAGCACGGCGGCGCCGATCTCGCGCAGCACCTGGTCGAGCAGGTCGTGCCGCTCGCAGACGGCCACGAGCGCGAGAAAGCGCGACATGATGACCTTGTGTCCCTCGCGCGCCGGGCTGGCATAGGCATCCAGCATCGCGCGGCTGATCTCCTCGTCCAGCAGCACGCTCATCTCGGCCGCGATCACTTCGCGGCTGCGCGGATCGGAATTGAGAATGGTCGCCGTGGCGCCGGAAATGCGCCGCTCCAGCCCCGCCAGCGCAGCCGGACCCACCGGCGCTGCCGGTGGATCGAAGGCGAACGCTATCTGGCCGGGATGAGGCTTGGCCTTAGCCATCGCTCAGCCTCCGCAGCGGACTTCTGATTCCGCGAATGCGGCCCTGCTCGAAGGCACGGGCAGCGGCCTTGCCCGGATAAGGACAGATCAGCGGCTCGCCGGCCGAGCCGATCACCATGCCGAGCCGGAACGGCGTGATGCTGCTCCAGCGGCGGGTGCATTCCTCGCGGAACGGCGCATAGGGATTGGGCCGCGCGCGCCTCATCTCGAAAACCATCCGAGCAGGCAGCCGATCGCGCCGGAGACCATGAACACGAGCATGATGGCGCGGGCCGTGAGCAGGCCGAGTTCATCGATCATGGCATCATCCCCCATATCGCGATGATGCATGCGACGAACACGAGCGCCGCGAGCGCGGGGGCAAGGCCGAGGAGCAGCCCGCGCCCGTCCATCCGGCGGGGCTCCGAGGGGATGCAGGGGCGGACGCTGCTGCCTGCCAGCCATGCGGCGAGCCGGATCATGGTTTCACCTTCCGGCGCTGGCCATCGGCCAGTTTGATCGGCAGCAGCGGCACATAGGCGATGCGCGTCGCGGGCGTGCCCATCGTCACGGCACGGACAGTCTCCGGCGTGAGCGCGAGCGGTGCGGGGCGGATATTGCTCATGGTCAATCCCTCATCATCCAGCGCGAGTGCCAGTCGCTGAAACCTGCCGCGCCGGGCGCGGAGAGATCGGGTTCGGCCGGTGGCCGGGCGGCGTCGGCGTGCCGGCCGCAGGCGCGCAGTGCGGCCAGCCTGCGACGGCGCAACTCGTGCGCCGCCGCGCGCGGCGTGCAGCCCAGCTCCATCGCCAGCTCGAAAGCCTCGCGGGCGGCGCGCAACTCTGCGGCGCGATTGACGGTGCGGCCCATCAGTCGTTCCACCATGCTTCGGCAGCGGCGCAGGCCGCGCGATAGGCGCGGATGTCTGCGAGCCGCTGCTCCGGCTCTGCACGGCGATGCGTCGCGCTCTCGATGATCCGCCACGTCCGCCACACTTCATCGCGAAGCGGCTTCGGCAGCCCGAACCAGTGCGGGCGGCACATGAATTTCCCGGGTGCCGTCCAGCTGATGCAGCCAGCTGCTGGGCAGGTGCGCTTGGTCATGGCCGCGCTGCTCCGCAAATGTCGAAGTGGATGAAGTGGGCGAGCCCGTCGGCCATCCAGCCCGGCATCGCTGCGATCGAGGCCGATCCGTCGCGCTTGAACAGCCCGAGATAGAAGGTGTCGCCCTCAAGGCAGCACCCGACTTCGTCCTGCACGCGACGTCGCGCCGGGTCCTCAGCCAGTTCGAACAGCTCGAAAGACACCGAGCCGAAATGCCAGGGCAATGCCGCGAGATTGCGCGCCTTCATCAGGTCGAAGACGGCGCCAAAATTGGCCGGTTCGCGGGACGCGGTGAGAGCGAAGATATCGCGGAAGTCGTTCATTGGCCGGCCCTTTCCTCTTCAAGAAAGGCCCGGCCGCGCTCATCCAGCAGCCAGATATACTGCGCTGAAAGCCTGCCGCTCGTCGTGTAACTGTGCTGACCCTTTACGAATCCGCGCCGTGCCAGCCAGGCAAGATCGCCATGATCCCACCGCGCGATCATGGTATCGCGCTCCCGCAGCACCTTGAGCAGCCTGATTTGTTTGGCTGAAATTGCCTGCGCGACCATCAGCGTGTCCTCCCCAGGGGCGGCAGCCAGACGGTCCGCGTGTCGCCGGGCTTGGTCGGGCAGCGCACGTCCCAGACCACCGCCGCATAGTCGATCACGCCGCCGCGATAGGCGCGGTTGCCAAGGGCATGGAGCCGATCGCCGGGCGGCATCGAAGGCCGCTGGGAGAAGATGAGCACCAGTTCAGGCGGGAAATCCTGCCGGAACAACGGCGAGCGGTTCTTGCCCGGTGCCAGCCACTTGTGCGCCACCAGCATGACGACACGGTCCGTGGCGAGGCGCATTGCCTGCCGGACGAAGGCCTCAAGGATGCCGGCCCGATAGCTGTAGGGAGGATTCGTCCAGATCGAGCAGCGCGGAGCCGGCGCCCGGTCGAGCACGAGGAAATCGGCCGCGAAGAAACGCGGTGCCGTCTCGAACTCATCCCATTCGACGTTCTGGACCAGGTCGGAAAGGATGATGCGGCCGCCAAGCCCATAAGCCTCAAGCCGCTGGCCGCTGTGCCCATAGCCGCAGGCCGGATCCCACACATGGCAATCCGGCTCCAGCTCGGGCGCCAACCCGATCTCGCGGACGATCTGGTCCCACTCCCAGCCCTGCTCCACATACCAGTCGAGCGGATGCCGGTTCTTGGCGCGGCCAGTGGAGATGTCACCGCGCATAGTCGCCATCTCCCTTGGACTGCTGGTAGCGGAAGTGTTTCTTCGCGCCGCCCGCGATCCCCTTGTCTGCTTGGTCGCTCGCGCCAGCCTTGTGTGGCGGGACGATGACGTCCTTCCGCCCGCAGGCGATCACGAACAGCATCCGTCCCCAGCGCAGGCTGACCTCGCGGCCTTCGAAGGTCGCGTCATCGCTCTCGCATGAACACCAGCGGCTCATTGTGATGCTGGGAAGCCAACTCACTGCTTGGCCTCCTCAAGAGAGGCGATCACACTGTCGAAGTCGAAAAGCGTGACCAGTTCGTCATGGGCGGTGCAGAGCGCCTCGGCCGATGCTTCAGCCCTGAGGTAGCGCTCGCTCTCCCAGAGTCCTTCAGGGATGGCGTCACGATAGGCTTCTTCGTCGCTGCTGATATCCGCGAGGATGTCCTGTTGACGCCCTAGTTCTCTCTCGATCTCCCGCAGGGAAGCGATCAGCCCGTCGATTTCGGCACGACGTTTGCGGTTCATTCGCCCAACTCCTCGTTAAGGATGTCGCGCAGCTGCCGCTTGATCTCGATCGTCTTGAGCGCCGAGACGAACTCGCCGAGGAAGCGCTTCTGTTGGCTGGCGCTCAGCCGATCGAGATTGCCCACAACGGCGTTGACGTGCTTCTGATGTGGCTGCGGCGCCGGCCCGGCAGGACTGGAGACGCCGACGTTGATCCGCGCATCTTCTGCATTGAGCCCGTCATCGGCGAGCAGCGCCTCGATCACCTTGCGGCGCTGATCTTCGTTGCGGATGTCGGCGAGGATCTTGAGCTGGGCCCCGTTCTCGCCAACGACGGGATGGCGGGCGAGCGGCTCGATCAGGTCGGGGAACGGCTCGACGACAAGGTGGAAAAGCTCCAGCGCGCGCCGGATCGTCCGCTTGTCCAGGGCAAGCGCATCGGCCGCCGAATCCTGCCACCCGTATACGGCGGACATCTTGTCCGCCGTATCGTCGCTCTCCTCCTGGAGGGCCTGCTCGGCGCGAAGTTCGCCCCCTTTGACGCGCTGCCAGCGGGCCTTGATGGCGAGCTGCTGCTGCTTGAGATTGCCATGCTCGCGGGCGAGCCGTTCCTGCGCCGCCATGGCAAGAGCATGGACGAACTTCGCGCGCTCGATCGGGGCCAGTGGGCGCCGGTGCAGATTCTCGGACGCCTCAAGGTCGGCGAGGTCTTCCGGCTTGCCTGAGACCTCTATCGCCCAGACCCTGATGCCTTCCAGCTCGGCGCCGTGCGTGCGGTGCATGCCGGTGACGAGGCGCCACGGTCGCGCGGCACCCTTGCGATTCTTCGTGACCTTGATCGGATCGCGCTGCCCGTCGACTGCCATGAGTCGTCCGAGCGCCGCTGCCTTGTCGACATGCAGGAAGCCGATCCGGTCGGCCGTCTCGATCTCGGAAGGATCGAGGTCGAAGAGTGTTGCTCCGGTCAGGAGGGAGGCGCGAGCGCTCAATTCTGGTCTCCACTTAGACGATGCGGGGAGCCGGCGGCGCTGTTAGCGTCAGCGGCAGTTGAAGCAGGACTGGAGGGCCCATGAGCAGTGCAGGCGAAGACGATCCGGACCGGGCCGGCGCGATGATCGAAGGCTTGCGGCTGATGCTGATGGCGCACATCGAAGCGGTGGACCGGCAGCTTCCGGGCAGCGCGCAGGCGACGGCGCAGAGCGCGGATGTGAAGCGCCGCGCGGCCCTGCAGGTTGGGCAGACGGAAGCGGCCGAGGCGCTGGAGCTGCTGCTTGACGAGCTGCGCATCCGCGCCGTCATCCCGGCCAATGACTGACCGTGCGGCTATGGTCTGCTCAGCGTCGACCGCCGCGCGGATCGCCGCGCGGTATGCGTCCCATCGGCCACTCATGCCCGCACCGCCTTCCGGGCCATCCTGCGCTTGCGGCCCTCGATCTCGGCGAGAGCGGCATAGAGCTTTTCGATGCTCGACATGTTGGCGCTGATCGGCTGCGGGTTGCCGTCCGACTTCTTCCAGCGGCTGAACGTCGTGGGATGGACCCCCGCCAGCCTGCAGATGGAGCTGATGGAAACACGGGCGGCGAACGCTCGCGCCTCGATGTCGGCGATGACGGCTTCCTGATCCATGAGGCATGGATAATAGCATCATTGCTAATCTGCAATAGCAATGATGCTAATCACGGGGCATTAGCGTATCTGCTAACGGCTTCGCATGGACGGGCTTGAACAGGATCGGCAGCTGGTGCGCGCGCTCGCGGAGTTCGCAGGGCTTACGCCGGCCGCGCTCGCTCGTGCAGCCGGCGTGGCGGTGACCACCATCAATCGCCCCTACAATGGAACAGCGACGACCCGGCTAAGCCAGCCAACGCTGGAGAAACTGCGGGCCCGCTTCCCCACTTATCCGGGGTGGACCGAGCAGGAGGCGAGCGTTGCGGTGCCGAAGGTCGCCGGGACCTATCGGCCGGCAGAGGACGGTCGCCCGGAGCTGGTCGAGGTTGCGGAGATTGATCTGCGCTTCGGCCTTGGCGGCGCATTCATGGACGAGCATCCCGAAATTCAGGTGCGATCCTTCTCGCGCGCCTGGCTCCGGCAGATCACCACGAGCCCGCCCGATCAGCTTTGCTGGGCAAAGGGTCGGGGCAATTCGATGGAGCCGACGATCAGTGATGGAGACATCATTCTGATCGATCGCACGGAGCAGAGGGTCGATTATGGCGATCTCTACTGGGCGATCGCTTTCGGCCAGGTCGGCATGATAAAGCGGCTGCGCCCCATGCCCGACGGAAGCGTCAAAATTCTGTCGGACAATCCATCAGTGCCGCCCGATGTGGCCGTTGACGATGAGCTGCACGTTTTCGGCCGTGTCGTCGCGATCGTAAAGAAGGTCTGAGCATGCTGCTCAAGGTCGAGTTTGCCGTCCTACTCGCTCTTGTTGCATGGGGCTTTGTCCAGCAGATTTTGGGACATCTTCCCATCTGACCGGCGTTGACGGCTCGCCCATCTGTTCGCATGATGTTCTCATGAAGACGAAGCGCGCGTTGATCATCTATGACCCGGCAATCGTGAAAGGCTGGACCACGGCGGTATCCGTTTCGGTCGACTATATCTTTCGGCAGGCGCTGCAGGGCAGGGACTATCCCCGCGAGCGCGGTATCCTCTCGATCGAGGATGTACCGGCCGACGAATCGCTTGAGGAAGCGGAGGCGCGGGCGGAACGACGCGGCTATGCGGAGGCGGAGCGGGATATCATGGCCTGGCTGCGCCGAATCGGTAAGCCCAACACCGCCAGCGCCATCTATGACGGCGCTCACCGCATGGTGACATTGCCTGTGATGACGTTGGACGAACTCGACGCCCTCGACCGGGCACAGCGCACAGGTGAGACGAAGGCGCCTTGAGACAAGGCAGGAGCCGTCCAGGCCGGGCGGCTGGTCGGGTTTTCGCTGTTATCCAGCGGCGGATAGCAATGCTCGCCTCCTCTGGACCTTAGTGCGAGCACCAAGGGCCCTTGTTGCTATATCCGGCAGTGCCCCCAACTCCACCCCAAGGCTTCCCCCCCCACCAGGAAGCCAGCTTCCGCCCACTCCCGCCCAGGGGTGTCGTCGCAACCGCACGGGCCGGTCTATAAGTATAATTACGTAGGTCAGCAGAACGGAAAAAGCTGTCCCACTTCGACCGGTCCATCCCGTGCCGGCTCGACGCAGGAATCGGCCCTTTTCTGCGGCCTTGCAGGTTATCCGCGAACTGGGACACCAGAAGCCCCGGTTCTGCCCCGGTTCTTTGACTGGGTTGAGGCTGCCACGCCGCTCTTTGCGCCCCCTGAAAGCCCCATTTTGCGCGTTTGAGAGGCCTTTTGGGGCCTTTCCTCCCGAACCGGCGCCACTCCGGCCTGTCCTGTCCAACGATCGCCTAAATTCACCATGACTCTAGGCGGTCACCACGCCGCACGCTCATCCCGGCAGCGCCCGTGGAAACGGCAGAAATCCCCGATTTTTCCGGCCCCGATCCCGCGCGTCCCCGCAAAATCCCGGACAATCCCGCACTCCCGACCCTCTTGTCATCTAACAGGCGGGTTTGGATCGTGACTGAGGCGTGTGGGCTACTGAGCTGGAGCATGACGCGCGCGAACAAGGGGCGCGACGAGGCTGGCCCTAATCGCTGGACCGGGAAGGGATGGGTCGCACCGGATCGCAAAGCCGACTGCGGACAAGGACAGTTGTGGACGCCGAGCGACACGCACAACTATTCGCCGTTCTCAAGGCCCCGCTTTACCAATTTGGCGGCCTGTTCTAGCCAATTTGCCTTGGCGATGCGGCCAGCTGCCGGAGAGAGATCGGCTGCAGCATTCGCTGCGGCATAAAGCAGTCCAGCTGCGGCAATGACGCTCGTGCCGCGCTTAACTCCAGAATTAGCCCCCGCTGACGCTGAGCGCAGAAGGTTTGCAAACTCGGTAAAAATGCGAGCAAGCAGGTTCTCCAAGGTTCTGATGGCTCCGAACAAAGCCCGTTTGCTTGAACGCCTTGGATTCGAGATTGCCTCTAGGACCCACTCCACGGACCGCGGCACTTCGGGATTCACAATCGTCGAGGCCTCCCTGAGATGGGGAAGTAGTGCAGTTCCGGCCTCGTATATTCTTCGTACGTCCGTGAGGTCGTAATCGGCGGCAGCGGCATTTTCGACGAATCGGTGCCACGCGGGATACTGACCAACGAAAAGACTAACTCCGACGCTGTAACCTTCAAGCCGGGCCGCAACGACCTCAGGAAGTTCTGCTTCGAACCGAGAAACCATCTGGCCGCAGGCGAGGTTTGCGATACCAAGATGAATAATGTCGATTTCAGTGGACACTTTCTCGTGAATTGACTGTACAGTTTCAGTTAAGCGTTGATCGCAGTTCGATGCGATTAGATTCTCTATTAGATAATTACCCTCAGATATGAGAGCGTTATTTGCTGAAGTAATATTATGCCTGTCTCGATCATCTGACTCGGCGTTATCGTGTTTGATGCGAAGTACGCCATCACAGAATTCAAACTGGAGAGGGCCGATCTGCTGCTCAGGAGCTATTTTCAGAAGACGATCAGAGAAATCGATATCTTCGAAAGTAGGGGGTGGAGCTGCCTGAATTTTGGAAATTTCATCTTTAGAGGGCCGATGAACAGCCAAAAAGTTATCAAAATCAGTGATGTGACCTTCTATAAGACTTCCGAACGATTGTCGTGCTCCCAGTCTGCTGACGTGCATTTTTCGCGCTAATACCCTTTGGAAAAAGGGATTCGTGAGGATTAAGCGTAGCTCGTTCAGTGCTTGATCAAGGCTATCGAAGGCGTGATAAACATCTCGATCGTGCGCGCTATCGAGAAGCCTCGTTATGCGCTCAGTCGCGGCTTTGATCTGACGTCCTTCTCCGGTGCGGGGCCACTGCCCGAGCACACTCACGACTCTGTTTCCCAGAGCGATACTAAGTTCTTGAAGGCTAATTCGCTTAAGCCGAGCCCAAGTTTGAAGATTTATTGTCACTGCAGGCATGCTCCCCCAGCACGACTTAGGGCCCCTCAATTAGCCGGGGAGTTCCATTACGACTAGAGCTTTGAGCTGCCGGTAGCCGATTGTAAGATGCGAAAGGACGACAGGCCAGCCCCTCCCGAATATTCTTGGTTTACAGCCGCACCAATCGGATTGCCCCAACGCTCTGGGGTGCTGTCCCCGCAATCGATTCTGTCCCTAAGTCCCTCAGGCCCCAACCCGTCCTCTCAGCGCGCGAGACGCCGCCGCCGGCCGGGCTGTCGGTTAGCTGCGCCAGCCCAGCACTCCTCAAAAGTATAAGTAGTTCGGACAGTCTCGAAAGGACTGACGCTAAAGACAATGGAGGCGTACAAGTCTATACCGCTTGGCCAGAAGTTCACGGAGGCTTTTTCGTTGCGCGATCGCCTAACCGAAATGGTCGTCCTCGGCATCAGTGCCGGCGGCATGGGTGCTGCGCTCGCCTGGTTCCTGCAGTGGGGTTTTAAGGAGGAGAGCGTCTTCGCCTTCTTTGGCGCCTTGGCTGGTGCGGCGGCGACGGTCGCGGGCGCCATCTGGGCCACGGATCGAGCAGAGAGGGCAGCGCACCAGCGGGAGCAGACGTTGCTCATGACGGAAAGCGCCGCTCTCCTCGAGAAAACGGAGCGCTCGATCGCTCTCTATTCTGACGAGCATCCTTGGCCTGCCGCGTTCCGCCCATCGCTGTCCGACTTGGCGGCCAGCGCTCACGAGGTTCCGGCAATCTTCCGCGAAGCGCTGAATCAGGCGCGCACCCTGGATTTCCGCGAACGGGTCAAGCTGATCAAGGCTGAAAGGGCAATAGCAGCTTTCGACCAGTTCTATCAGGATGTCTTCGGGCCAGAGGAATTGCAGCCCAGGGACGATCGCGACTGGCCTTGGGCCTTGGGCAATATGAAAGGCGCGCTCGCCGAATTGATCGCCGTTCTTTCACGCCGCTAAGCGTCCGAATGCCGCCGAGCCCCTCAGGCCGGCCGCTCTAACCCACCCCCTCAGCGCGTGCGCGAGACGCCGCCGCCGGCCGGGTTGTCTGTCGGGGCCGGGGTGGCCTGCGCGGTGCGTTCGGCGACGGGGCCGGCGGGGAGGCGCTTGAGTTCGGCGATCTTCGCCTTGAAGGCCGCGAGCGCCGATCCGGAGAGCTGGGCGACCTGCGTGAACTTGATCGAGCCGGGGTTCACCGTCGCGCCGTTGCGATAGAGCTCATAGTGGAGATGCGGCCCGGTCGAGAGGCCGGTCGATCCGACATAGCCGATCACTTGCCCGCGCCGCACGCTCTGGCCGGATTTGACCGCGATGCGGCTCATATGTGCATAGCCCGAGCCGATGCCGCCGGCATGCTGCAGGCGCACATACTTGCCATGGCCGCCATGCCAGCCGGCATAGTTCACGCGGCCATCGGTCACGGCATAGATGGGCGAACCGTGCGCGGCGGAGAAATCGACGCCGGCATGCATGCGCTTGTAGCCCAGGATGGGGTGGAAGCGCTGGCCGTAATTGGAGCTCATCCGGCCCGAGACGGGCGCCGCGAGCACGCCGCGCCGTTCGCCCACGCCCGATGCCTCGAACCATTGCTGGCGGCCGTCCTGCGTCCACTTCAGCATGTTGATGTCCTTGCCGCGCGCGCGCTCCAGCCCGGCGAAGAGCAGCTGGCCCACTTCCGCCTCGCCGGTCTCCGCGCGGCGATGGGCCACGATGATGTCGAACCGGTCCTCCGCGCGCAGGCTGCCCACGGAGACCTGGCTCGCCAGCACCTTGAGATAGGCCTGGATGGTGGAGGGCGCCGCGCCGGCGGCCCGCGCCGCGCGATAGAGGCTGCCGCCCACGCGCCCGCGGATGCGGAGCGGCGTGTTGTCGACTGCGATGGGGATGCGCCGCAGCGTCAGCGCGCCGTCCTGGCGGTGGATCTCCAGCGCCAGCTCCAGCCGTGCGCGCACGCTCAGCCGTTCGAGCGGACGCGCGACATTGCGATTGGGGCGGCGGCCGAGGATCATCTGGACGCGGGTGCCCGCGGCGATCGATTCGGGGTCCACCGCCTGCGCGACGAGCGCGAGCACGGCGCTGGCATCCTTGTCGCTCACGCCCGAGCGGGCGAGCGTATGCGCGAAGCTGTCACCCGTGCCGAGCGCGGCGTTGAGTTCGATCTGCGGGCGCTCGGGCGTCTCGGCAAGCGGCGCGACGGCATCGGTCGGCCCCATGCGCAGGCCGCTGTCGCCGCCCAGCGCCGATGCGCTGATCATCTGCGAGCGGAAATGGTCGAGATGGTTGGCACCGAGCGCGGTGGGCACCGATCCCGGGATCGCCGGCATGCCGGGGGAAAGCATGAGGGTCGTGCCGCACAGCGAGACGCAGGTGAACAGCCCGCGCCACCACACTCGCGATCCGATGTTGCTGCCCAGGTCCGGCACCAGCTCGACGCGGTTGGCCCAGTCGCCGATCCGGCCCTGCCAGCCGACGGGCAGCGCCGGGGCGGGCACCCGGGCCGGGCTGTTGAGCCACAAGGTCCCGATGCTTGCACCCTGATGCGGGTTGAATTCGATTTTCTGAAACACTGGGTTCGTCGCCCCCGAACGCTGTCCTGAAACAGCCGATCGTGATTCTGCCGGCTTTGGCAGAAGCTTTGTGAAATGAAGTGGTTAAAGTCAAATAAACAGGGGACGGGCCGAGTCCGCCCTGCGGCAGGCCGTGCGCCAGCATCGATCGGCCGGCGCGGCGGCGCTTATTTTTGCGCGGTGCCGCCTTTACGGCTTGTTCTGCCCCCGTCGCGGCGCCATGTCTGTGCCGACCATGTCGCGCCTTGCTTCTGCTGCCCTCAAGGCTGTTCTCGGACCGACCAACACCGGCAAGACGCATCTCGCGATCGAGCGGATGTGCGGTCATTCGAGCGGCCTCATGGGCTTTCCTCTCCGGCTGCTCGCGCGCGAGGTTTATGAGCGCGTGGTGCGGATCAAGGGCGCGGATCAGGTGGCGCTGCTCACCGGCGAGGAGCGCGTCATTCCCCCGGCCGCGCGTTATGTGCTGGCCACGGCGGAGGCGATGCCGGTGCGCGGCGGGCTCGGCGCCATGCGGGATTTCGCCTTCGTCGCCGTCGATGAGATCCAGCTCGCGGCCGATCCCGAGCGCGGCCATGTCTTCACGGACCGGATGCTGCATGCGCGCGGGCGCGAGGAGACGATGCTGCTCGGCTCGGCGAGCATGGCGCCGCTTGTCCGTTCGCTGCTGCCGCGCGCCGAGATCGTCTCGCGCCCGCGTTTCTCGACCCTGCGTTATGCCGGCGCGGCCAAGCTCTCGCGCCTGCCCCGGCGCTCCGCCATCGTCGCCTTCTCGGTGGAGGAAGTCTATCGCGTCGCGGAATTGCTGCGGCGCCATCGCGGCGGCGCGGCGGTGGTGATGGGCGCGCTCAGCCCCGCCACCCGCAATGCGCAGGTCGCGATGTTCGAGGCGGGCGAAGTCGATTATCTGGTGGCGACGGACGCCATCGGCATGGGTCTCAATCTCAATGTCGATCATGTCGCTTTCGCGTCCCTGCGCAAGTTCGACGGGCAGCGCACGCGCCGCCTGACCGTGGCGGAGATGGCGCAGATCGCCGGGCGCGCAGGGCGCCACCAGCGCGACGGGACGTTTGGCGATGTCGGTTCGCTCGATGGGCCACCGGCCTTCTCGCCCGAGGACGTCGAGCGGATCGAGGAGCATCGCTTCGATCCCCTGGAGCAGATCTTCTGGCGGGAAGCCGATCTGCCGATGGATCATGTCGGCACGCTGATCGAGGCCCTGACCGAGCGCCCCCGGCGCGAGGGGCTGCGCGCCGCGCCGGAAGCGGTCGATCTTGCGGTGCTGCGGGCGCTGGCCGACATGCCGGACGTGGCGGCGCGTGCGCGCGGACCGGCGCAGGTGGGGCGGCTCTGGGCAGCCTGTTCGCTGCCGGATTTCCAGAAGCTCGGCATCGAGCATCATGCCCGCACGGTGCATCGCCTGTGGGACTGGCTGAGCCAGGGCAATGGCTACATCCCGCAGGACTGGTTCGCCGGGCAGCTCGCGCGGCTCGACAATGTGCAGGGCGATGTCGATGCGCTGGCCGGGCGAATCGCGGCGGTGCGCACCTGGGCCTATGTCGCGCAGCGGGACGACTGGCTTGCCCAGCCGGTCGAGATGGCGGCGCGTGCCCGTGCCCTGGAGGATCGGCTGTCCGACGCGCTGCATGGCGCGCTGCGCCAGCGTTTCGTCGATCGGCGCACGTCCGCGCTGCTGCGTCGCGGCGGCGATGCGAATGCGTTTTTGGCAGTGGACGTGGACGATACAGGCAATGTAACAGTCGACGGGTACAAGATCGGGACGATGCGCGGATTCCGCTTCGCCGTCGATCCGACTGCAAGGGCAGGCGAAAAGCGGTTGCTGTTGGCCGCTGCCGAACGGAGACTGGGTGCACATTTGAACGAGATGGCTCAGGCATTGCTGGCAGTGGACGACAAGGCGTTCAGCCTCGCCAGCCCTCCCGGAGGTGACGCACAAATCATCTGGAACGGGCACCCCGTCGCGACTCTCAAGTCGGGGCAGCGACTGCTCGCGCCCGAAATCGCTCTGGATGCGGGCCTCGGCGCGCTGGCGCCGGAGATCCAGCAGGGCGTGCGCGATCGCCTCTCCGTGTGGATCAGCGGCCAGCTCGAGCGGCATGTGCCGGCCCTGCTCAAGATGGAGGCCGGCGCGATCGATCCGGCGCTGCCGCCCCCGGTGCGCGCGGTGCTGGCGCAGCTTGCCGACGATGGCGGCATCATGTCGCGGACCGCGCTCGACGAATCGCTCGCTCAGGTCGCCAAGGAGGATCGCACGCATCTGCGCAAGGCGGGCGTGGTGATCGGCGTGCTCGATCTTTATCATCCCGGCCTCATGAAGCCCTCGGCGGCGCAGTGGCGCATGGCCCTGCTGGCGCTGCGCCGCGGCGAGCCGCTGGTGGCGCTGCCGCCCGCGGGCGCAGTCCTGCTGCCGGCGTCCGAAGAACTTGACGAAGTGGGCGCGCGCGTCGCGGGCTTCCGCAAGCTGGGCGAGGCCTGGCTGCGCATCGACATGGCCGAGCGGCTGGCGCGTGGCGCGCATGACGCGATCGCGGCGGGCAAGGCCTATGGCGCGGACGATCCGACCATCGTGTCGATCGGCCTCAACGAAGCGAGCTTCCTGGATCTCATGCGGCAGGCCGGGTTCCGGCCGGTGCCGGATGCGGCGGAAGGCGCACCGAACTGGCAGTTCAAGGGGCGGCCGAAAGCGCGTCCCCGGCCGGAAGGCGAGCGGCGCCGCCAGCCTGGCCAGCGTGCCGGTCATCCGCGCGGCGACAAGCCGCAGAACCGGGGCGATCGCAAGGATGCGCGCGGCGAGGGGCGCAAGCCCGGCCGGCCGGACGAGCGGCAGGGCAAGGGCGGCGAGCGCAAGCCGCGCCCCCATGATCGGGGCGATGGCGGGCGGGATCGCGCGCCGCAACCAAGGCAGATCGTCGCGACGGGCAAGGCGCTTGCCGGGCTCGGCGCGCTGCTGGGCCGCGAGGACTGAGGCGCTGGCTGGGCGCGGCGGCGTGGTGCCGTTCGGTCATGGTCCCAGCTTGCGGCTGGACAAGTTCCTCTGGTTCGTGCGGCTGGCACCCAACCGCTCGAGCGCGCAGGCATTGGCCGAGCGCGGCATCGTCCGCCTGAACGGCCGGCGGATCGACCGCGCGCACGCGCCGGTGCGCATCGGCGATCTCATCACCTTTCCCCACGGCAATGCCGTCCGGGTCATCCGTGTCGAGCAATTGCCGCTGCGGCGCGGCCCGGCCAGCGAGGCGGAGACATGCTACAGCGCGGTCACGCCGGGCGGCGAGGAAGGGCCGGGCGCCCCAAGCTGAGCTGTTCCGCCCCATAGTCCTTGCCTGTTGACGCTCGCGGGGCGCGCGCATATCGCGGCGCCACATCAAACCCAGGGAACCCTCTGCCATGACCTACGTCGTGACCGACGCATGCATTCGCTGCAAATATATGGACTGCGTCGAGGTCTGCCCGGTCGACTGTTTCTATGAAGGCGAGAACATGCTCGTCATCAATCCCAACGAGTGCATCGACTGTGGCGTCTGCGAACCGGAATGCCCGGCCGAAGCGATTCTGCCGGATACGGAAAGCGGCCTTGAGCAGTGGCTGGAGCTCAACACGCGCTATTCGGCCGAGTGGCCGAACATCACGACCAAGGGCGAGCCGCCCGCCGACGCGGACGCCATGAAGGGCGAGACCGGCAAGTTCGAGAAATATTTCTCCCCCGAGCCCGGCGAGGGAAGCTGAGCCGAAGCCTGCTGTGGCACCGGCCGATCGCGGCCGGTTCATGCCCTGTTCACCCGCCATTCGATATGTTCGGGAATGCGGTGCCTCCAATCCAATGAGAGGCGCCCTTTCGATTCCGGATGGAGTCATGAAGTTGCGCGAGAGGACGGCCCTGTCAGGCCGACCTGGCGATTGCGGTCGTGTAAAGCATCGGTAGGTCGCGGAATAACTGCACGTGGATGGTTAGCAGGCTGGTAATTTTGTTACGAATCTGTTAATTGACGGTTGAGGCGGCATTCCGCGCCGCTCGGGAGTAATTGCGCATGGCCTGTGGCTGGCACTGGAGCGATACCTCACTGACAGTGCGCCGCAATTCAGCCAGACATTCCAAATAGAAAGAGAAAGGTTCGCAAGAATGGCTGCTAAAGCGCTGTCTTTCGACGTCGGCGATTATGTTGTCTATCCCAAACATGGTGTTGGTCGGGTTATCGAACTCCAGAGCCAGAAGATCGCCGGCATCGATCTGGAGCTGTATGTCCTGCGCTTCGAGAAGGAGCGGATGACTCTGCGCGTTCCCACCAACAAGGCGGAAAGCGTCGGCATGCGCAAGCTGTCGTCGGACAAGACCCTTGGCGAGGCACTGGAGACGCTCAAGGGCAAGCCCAAGGTGAAGCGCACCATGTGGTCGCGCCGGGCGCAGGAATATGAAGCGAAGATCAACTCGGGCGATCTCGTTTCGATCGCTGAGGTCACGCGCGACCTGTTCCGCGCGGACGATCAGCCCGAGCAGAGCTATTCCGAGCGGCAGATCTTCGAGGCGGCGTCCAGCCGGCTGGCCCGCGAGCTCGCCGCGATGGAGGAAGTCGACGAAGCAACGGCGCTCAAGAAGATCCTGCGCATCCTCAACGAGGCTGCGCCGAAATATGCCCGCGAGCGGGTCGAGTAATCGACCTGACAGGGGTGTGACGGGAAGGGCGGTGCCGCTATGGTGCCGCCCTTCCGATTCATGGGGACTGGCCGATTCATGGGGACGGGAAGTTTCCCTTTGCCGACGAGCGGGCTTGGCGTGCCCGGCGGCAATCTGTATTATGTCGACAATACAGTTTGGAGAATGGCATGAACGACAGGGCGCGTCTTGCGATCACCGGGGCAGTGGCGCTCGTGGCTCTGGTCGCGACAGTGGGTGGCCATGGTCTCGGCATCAGTTTCGGCGGGAGCAGTGATGACGAGACGTCCGAGGCGGTGCCCGAGGATGCCGTCCGCGGCGATGGTGCCATCCAGTCGCTGGCCAATCTCCGGGATTTCGACAGCGTGAACGTAGCCGGCCCCGATGACGTCGTCATTACGCAGGGCAAGAGCTTCTCCGTGCAGGCCGAGGGGGATCGGCGCGCGCTCAGGCGCCTGCGTCTCTATGTGAAGAACAGCACCCTGCATGTGGAGCGCGAGGATAACAGCAGGACCCGCGACACCGCGACGGTCCGTGTGACCTTGCCGGCGCTGACCAGCATCTCGCTCACCGGCCCCGGCGATGTCCGGGCCGACCGGCTCGTCAGCAAGAGCGCGCGGGTGGAGCTGACCGGCCCCGGCGATCTGGCCGTCGGCCGGATCGAGGCGGACGATGTCGAGCTGAAGACCACCGGCTCGGGCACCATCACCGCCGGCGGCAAGGTGCGCAATGCCAGCCTGTCGCTCACCGGCTCGGGCGATATCAAGGCCGAGGGGCTGGAGGTCGGCGTCGCGACGGTCGACATACTGGGCTCGGGCGATGTGGCGGCGCGCGTGGTCGATCGGGCCAAAGTCTCGGTCATGGGCTCGGGCGATGCCGTGCTGTCCGGCACCACCAATTGTTCGATCTCGCGCATGGGCTCGGGTTCGGCGCGCTGCACCCCATGAGCGCGGCGGGAGACTGTCCGGTCGCGGCGCCGGCGCGCGCGCACGGTTCCGGGCGGTCCCTCCTGTCCCTGCTGTGCGGTCTGGCGACCGCATTCGCCGCGTCGGGCGCGTCGGCGGCCACGCGCGGCTATATCGTGACGGATTTCGATAGCGTGCGACTGGAAGGCCCGATCGAGGTGACCGTGCGCACTGGGCGCGGCGTCTCGGCGCGCGGCGAGGGCGATGCCGATCTGCTCGATCGGGTGCAGCTCTCCGTTTCCGCGCGAGTCCTCACCATTCGCTTGCGCCCCTCCCCCTATGAAGCGCGCCGGGGCACGGCCTCGAGCGGACCCATCCGCCTGTTCCTCAGTGCCCCTTCGCTGCGCCGTGTCCAGCTGTCCGGCGCGGGCACCTTGCGCGCCGATGGCCTTGCCCGGGCGCGCTCCGAGATCGTGACGGCAGGAAGCGGCACGCTGGAAATCAGCGGCATCGATGCCGACGACCTGTCCGTCGCGCAGCTCGGCGCGGGCTCGATCACTCTGTCGGGCAAGGCGAAGCGGACCGCGCTGCGGGCCTCGGGCAGTGGCGTCATCGCTGCCGAAGCGCTGCGCAGCGCCGATTTCGATCTCACGCTGGATGGCTCGGCCGATGTCACCGCCACGGCGGAGCGTTCCGCCAGGCTCATCGTCATCGGTTCGGGCAGCGCGCGGATCGAGGGGCCGGCCGCCTGCACCGTGAGCCGCAGCGGCAACGGCGCGGTCCTCTGCGGCGGCAAGAGCTACTGACGCCGCATTCCCGGACTTACCCGCAAAAAAGGGAGCGCGCGAAAGCTCGCGCGCTCCCCATGTGACATTCCTGAGCGTCAGGAAAAGCTGACAGCCGATCGCGATCTACCGCGCAGCATGGCGCCGGCCAGACCGAGGCCGCCGATCATCATCGCCCAGCTTGCCGGCTCGGGCACGGCGGGCGTGTCGCCGCCGGTCGCATAGATGACGAGGCTGGAAAGCGCCCCATAATCGTTGAAGGTCAGGGTGCCCAGGCCATCGCCCGCATCAAAGCGGTAGAACACGCTGCCCTGGCCGCCGGTCGGGAAATTCTGTCCGCCGCCGACATGGAGGCCGATCCAGGTCATTCCGCTGATGGTCGGGATGCCGCCGCTGCCGAATGTGATGCTGTTCCCGCTGACGTCGAACTTCCAGTTGTCGTCGAAATAGCTCCAGCTCTGCCCGGAGATATCGAGGCCGAGGTCTTCCAGAATGAGGACCTGATCGTCCCATTGCGGATTGCGGAGATAATTGCCGGAATAATAGCCCGCACATGCAAGGGCGGCCGGGGTGATGTCATCGAGTCCGGAAACGCTGCAATCCACGACGGGATCCGGAGCGGCCGCCAGTGCAGGCGCAGCGACGACCACGGCCCCCGAGGCGAGGGCCAGAGCGATCAGCTTGTTCATTGTCCCACCTTCCTTAAGAGATTTGCTGCACCTGCGAAGTAAATCCAAATCGACTCCAAGCAATGCAGCCAAGGCTCCACAATAAACCTCTTACGGCTCTCTTACAGTTCATTAATCATGATCTGATCGATGCTTCATAGTCATGCCCCAATATGAAACAGATCAATAATAATGAGACTTGATTGCAAGTATTGCCGATGGCTTGTTCCGTGAAGTCACGCGCTATGGGATCGACCGTCCGGCTCGCCAAGCTCACTCGGGCCTGAACATGCCCGCCCCCGGATTCCACGCGGCGTCGGCCGCCGCGTCCGGTCAGACCCGCTCCGCCTGCACCACCGGCTCGATGGCGTGGAGGGCCGAGATGATCCGCGCGACATGGCTGGCATCTTCCACTTCCAGGTCGATGAGATCGGTATGGAAAGGGCCTTCCCGGTTGATGAGCTGCAGGTTGAGGATGTTCGCCCGGTTGGCGCCGAAGATGTTGGCGACCGCGGCGAGGGCGCCGGGCTGGTTCTTCACGATCACGGAGAGGCGCGCCGTGCCGCCCTTGGCCTGGCTGTCCCAGCTCAGGTCCACCCAGTCGGCATCCTGCCCGGTCTCCAGCGCCAGGCAGTCGATGGTATGGACTTCGATCGGCTCGCCCGGCCGGCGCAGGCCGACGATGCGGTCGCCCGGCACCGGGTGGCAGCACTCCGAGAGCGTGAAGGCGATTCCCGGCGTCAGGCCGATGATCGAGACGGCATGGGCCTGCTGCTTGCTCTTGCGGCCGGCGGGCGTTTCCTCGACGCTGCCGGGCACCAGCGCATTGAGCACCTGATCGTCCGACACGCGATTGGTGGCGATGGCGATCATCAGCGCGGCCTTGTCTTCCAGCTTCAGCCGCTTGACGGCGGCCTTCTCTGCCTTGTCGCCGATCTCCACCGGCAGGCGCGCCACGATTTCCTCGTAGAGCTTCTCGCCCAGCGCGATCGTCTCGGCCCGCTGCTTCTGGCGGATGAAGCGGCGGATGGCGGCGCGGGCCTTGCCGGTGACGGCAAAGCTCAGCCAGCCCGGCTGCGGCTCCTGCGCGTCGGATTTCAGGATCTCGACCTGATCGCCATTTTCGAGCTGGGTGCGCAGCGGCACCACCCGGCCGTTCACTTTCGCGCCGACGGTCTGGTTGCCGAGCTTGGTGTGCACGGCATAAGCGAAGTCGACCGGGGTCGATCCCTTCGGGAGCTGCTGCAGCTCGCCCTTGGGCGTGAAGGCGAAGATCCGGTCCTGATACATCGCCATGCGGGTGTGCTCGAGCAGTTCGTCGGCATCCTGGCTTTGCTCCAGGATCTCCACCAGATCGCGCAGCCAGCCCGCCTGTCCGTCGGGCTGCGTGCCGTCCTGCTTATAGGCCCAGTGCGCTGCGAGGCCGAACTCGCTGTCGCGGTGCATGCGCTGGGAGCGGATCTGGATCTCGATCCGCGCATTTTCCTCGTGCATCACCGTAGTGTGCAGGGATTGGTAGCCATTGCGCTTGGGCGTGGAGACATAGTCCTTGAAGCGCCCGGGGACCATCTTGTGGCGCTGGTGGATGAGCCCGAGTGCGCGATAGCAGTCGTCGGTGCTGTCCGTGAGGACGCGGAAGGCCATGATGTCGCTCAGCTGCTCGAAGCTGATGTGCCGCTCCTGCATCTTCCGCCAGATCGAATAAGGATGCTTCTCCCGCCCGGAGACGAGCACATGCATGCCGGCCGTGGTGAGCATCTCGCGCAACTGGTCGGCGATGCGCTGGACCTTGTCCTCGCCGCCTTCCTTGAGCTGGGCGAGCCGGCGGCTGATGCTTTCATAGGCTTCCGGCTCGAGCTGCTGGAAGGCCAGCAGCTGCATCTCGCGCATGAACTCGTACATGCCGATGCGCTCGGCGAGCGGCGCATAGATATCCATCGTCTCGCGCGCGATCCGGCGGCGCTTTTCCGGCTTCTGGATGTAGTGGAGCGTGCGCATGTTGTGCAGCCGGTCGGCCAGCTTCACCAGCAGCACGCGGATATCGTCCGACATGGCGAGCAGGAACTTGCGCAGATTTTCCGCCGCGCGCTGGTTCTCGCTCTGCGCCTCGATCTTGGAGAGCTTGGTCACGCCGTCCACCAGCCGGGCCACGTCCGGCCCGAACAGCTTCTCGATCTCCTCGGTGGTGGTGAGCGTGTCCTCGATCGTGTCGTGCAGCAGGGCCGTCACGATGGTGCGATCGTCGAGGAACAGGTCGGTCAGAATGCCCGCGACCTCGATCGGATGGCTGAAATAGGGGTCCCCGCTGGCGCGTTTCTGGCTGCCATGCTTGGCGACGGAAAACACATAGGCGCGATTGATCATCGCCTCGTCGGCATCGGGGTCGTAGGTCTTGACCCGTTCGACAAGTTCATATTGGCGCAACATCCCGGCCAAGATGGTGCGGCACCCCGCTTTTGCGCAACAGAAAAGTCAAATTAATTGAAAGACAATCATGCCGACACCCGGCAAGCCGCGCTTCCCGCGCCTCGGAGGGCCCACGGGGCAGGGATGTCGCCGCCATGCATCGCGGGCGCGGCCCGCGCTCGAACTTCGCGCACGCGCCATTGGCTATGTGCGCAATATCGGCTAGCGTCGCTCATTATGGGTGCTCGCAAGGGTCTCGACGTCTTTGAGGGCTGCGCGCTGCCTGCCGCGCTGGAAGCGATGGGGGAGCGCTGGTCGTTCATGATCCTGCGCGCGGCGTTCAGCGGCATCGTCTATTTCGAGGATTTTCAGGGCGCCCTGGGCATTGCCCGCAACATCCTTTCCAGCCGCTTGTCCAAGCTGGTGGCCAAGGGCATCCTCACTCGCGAGCCTGTCGAAAGCGACCGGCGCCGCGTCGCCTATCGTCTCACGGAGAAGGGCAGGGGGCTGGTGCCGGTCATGATCGCGCTGCGCCAGTGGGGCGAGCGCTGGAGCGGGCATCCCTTCGCCGGGCCGGTCCTGGCGGACCGGCGTGACGGCAAGCCGATCCGCCCGGTCACCATCCAGGCGTGGGACGGACGGCCGCTCGACCATCGCGACCTGTGCTGGATCGAGCCGGAGGACACCGGGACGACAACCAAGCCTGAATGCGAGGCCGCAGGGCATGCAGAAGACCACTGAACAGAACGCCGCCCTGACCGTCATGCGCGCGCAACCCTTTTTCGAGGACAAGAACCGCGCGTTCTGGATCCTGCAGGGGCTGGGCTGGTCCGGCGCCTTCCTGCTGCGCGGCCTGTCGGGCATTGCCAATGGGCAACCCATTTCCTTCCTCGTGCCGGTGCTGATTTCCACGGTGACCGGCTATTCGCTGACGCTGCTGATGGCGGTGGGCTTCCGCTTCCTGCTGCGCCAGCGGCCGATCGTCACCTGGACGACATCGATCGCGGTGGCGATCTTCGCTGCCGGCACCTCGGCCTTCATCGATGCCTGGGTGTTCACCACGCTCAATCCCCTGAGCGAAGGGGGTGGTCTGAAGCTGTTCCTCGGCGCCTTCTACCTCAATTTCACGCTGCTGGGCGCCTGGTCGGCGCTCTATTACGCCATCAATTATTATCTCACCGTGGAGCAGCAGGCAGACCAGCTCCAGCGGCTGGAAAACCAGGCCAGTTCCGCCCAGCTTGCCATGCTGCGTTACCAGCTCAACCCGCATTTCCTGTTCAACACGCTCAACAGCATCTCGACGCTCGTGCTGCTCAAGCAGACCGATCGGGCCAATGCGATGCTCTCCCGCCTGTCGGCTTTCCTGCGCTACACGCTCATCAACGAGCCGACGGCGCAAGTGACGCTGGAGCAGGAGATCGAGACGCTGAAACTCTATCTCGAGATCGAGAAAATGCGCTTCGAGGACCGGCTTCGCCCCATCTTCGACATCCATCCCGCGGTGGCCGGCACGCGACTTCCTTCGCTGCTGCTGCAACCTTTGGTCGAGAACGCGATTAAATATGCCGTAACCCCGCAGGAGGAAGGCGCCGATATCGTGGTCACGGCTCAGCCCATCGGTGAAAATGTTCGGATCGTCGTGTCGGACACCGGACCCGGCTTGAACGGACATGACCAGCGCGTGACGAAGGGAACGGGCGTGGGCCTGGCCAATATCAGGGATCGGCTGGCTCAGGCTTTTGGGGAACGCCAGAGCATGGAAACACGTTCTCCGCCCGAGGGGGGCTACAGCGTCATCATCGAGATGCCGCTCTCTATCGCCGAACCATCAAGGGTAGCCGCATGACCATTCGCACCATTCTCGTCGACGATGAAAGCCTTGCCATACAGGGGCTCACGCTCCGTCTGGAGGCACATCCCGATGTGGAGATCGTGGAAACCTGTACCAATGGCCGGGAAGCCATCCGCGCCATCAAGACTCACAAGCCCGACCTCGTGTTCCTCGATATCCAGATGCCGGGCTTCGACGGATTTTCCGTGGTGCAGGGCGTGATGGAAGTGGAGCCTCCGCTATTCATCTTCGTCACCGCTTATTCGGATCATGCCCTGCGCGCTTTCGAGGCGCAGGCCATCGATTATCTCATGAAGCCCGTCGACGAGCAGCGCCTCGCCGATGCGCTCGACCGGGCGCGCCAGCGGCTTCAGGAGAAGCGCAATGTCGTCGAGGTGGAGCGCCTGCGCGAAGTGCTGGCCGAAGTCGCGCCCGATGCCGTCACGGACATGGGCCCGGATCATGAGACGCCGGCCTCCAGCCGTTACGAGAAGCTCATCAACATCAAGGATCGCGGCCAGATCTTCCGCATCGACGTGGATACGATCGAGCGGATCGACGCGGCCGGCGACTATATGTGCATCTACACCGCCGACAATTCGCTGATCCTGCGCGAGACGATGAAGGATCTGGAAAAGCGGCTCGATCCGCGCAATTTCCAGCGCATCCACCGCTCCACCATCGTCAATCTCAGCCAGGTCCGGCAAGTGAAGCCGCACACCAATGGCGAATGCTTCCTCGTGCTCGAATCAGGCAGCCAGGTGAAAGTGAGCCGCTCCTACCGCGATGTCGTCGCGCGCTTCGTTCACTAAGGTTTCATCGCGTTTCTTGCAAAGCAGCGCGCATCCTCCCGTCACTCACCACGTCGTCCCGGACTTGATCCGGGACCCCGCTACCTTGAATCCCGCCGGGCTCAGCCCGTTGAGAAACAGAAAGAAGCGGGATTCCGGAGCAAGTCCGGAATGACGGATGAGAAAGGCCGAAAAGCGGGCTTCTGGCTCCCTCAAAGTCCCGGAACCCTCTGAAGCGCGTTCCCTCCTTGGAAAACGTCATGCTGAACTTGTTTCAGCATCCATTTCGCATCCGAGACCGGAGCTTGAAGGCACGATGGATGCTGAAACAAGTTCAGCATGACGAAGATATTGAGAGGAAGGGTGGCTGTTCAACGGAAGAGAAGAACGTCGATTAGCTCTAGCCCACAGGAACACCCGACGCCCCAAGGCGCCCGGTGCTCCTGTGTACCGGCCTCAACGGGAACCGGCGATCGCCGGCCGGCCTTTCTGCAGCGCATAGAGCAATGCGCCGCCGACACCCGTCGCCGCCACCATCGCCAGCGTCGCGGCGGGATGCGTCCGCCCCGTCGTGAACAGGCTGAACTTTCGTCCCTGCTGCCGGCCTTCCGCGCGGCCGTCATTGCCCTGCGGCTCGTAGAGATTGCCTTCCACCGGCGGCTGGGGGCGATCCTTGTAGAGCAGCGAGTCGCGCATGCCCGTGGCGATCCGGTCGAACAGGGAGGGAAACAGCACGGCGCCGAGCACCTGGAGCTTGCCGCCGGCCCCGACCGTGATCGCGCGGCGGGGATGCTGCGCCGCATCCAGGATGGCATGGGCCACGATCTCGGGGGAATAGATCGGCTGGGGCAGGCGGGCCTCATAGCCCGTCATGTTGCGGCCATGTTCCGTGAACGGCGTGCCGATCGCGCTCGGCTTGATGAGCGTGATGGAGATGGGTGCGTCGTCGGCCTTCATCTCGATGCGCAGGGCGTCGGTGAAGCCCTTCACGGCATGTTTGGACGCATTATAGGCGCCCAGCAGCGGGCCGGACATGTCGCTGTTGATGGAGCCCACGTTGATGATGGCGCCACCCCCGTTCTTGCCCTTGAGGTGACGCACGGCCGCGAGCGACCCATGGACGACGCCCCAGTAGTTCGTCTCGAATATCTTGCGATGATCCTCGATCGGCGTGTCGAGCAGCTCGCTGTAGATGCCGATGCCGGCATTGTTCACCCAGCAGTCGAAGCCGCCGAAGCGGGCAATGGTCTGGTCGGCGAGGCGCTGGACTTGCGCTTCGTCGCCCACGTCGGTCACGACATAGTCCGCCCTGCCGCCCTCGGCGCGGATGTCGTTGCATATCTCCCGGAGCGCTTCCTCGTCGCGCGCGGCCAGCATGACGCGGGCGCCCGCGGCGGCGGCCATGCGGGCCGTGGCGAGGCCATGGCCGGACGAGGCCCCGGTGATCACGATGACTTGCTGGTCAAGCGGCTTCAGGCGCGCTGGCATAACTGCCTCCTCTCATTGTCGCTGTGTGGATATGAACCGAACGGCACAGCGCGCGGAGAGTTCCGACGGCTTGTCGCGCCACCGGGCGGCCGGTTCGCGGCGCGGTCTTCCGCCTTCCTTCCTCGCTCGATAAAAAAGCCGGCCCTCCAGAAGGAGGACCGGCGTGCTAGGGGAGCGTGAAGTGGTTATTCTGTAATGTTAGCGGCAGCGGCTGTCGCTCTTGTCGATGGCCCGGCCGGCGACGGCGCCCACGGCGCCACCGATGATCGTGCCGGCGGTCTTGTCGCCATTGCGGCCCGCGACTTCGTGACCCAGGAGGCCGCCGGCGATCGCGCCGATGATGGTGCCGGTCGAGCCGTCATTCTTGCAGCGATAGCGGTCATTGTGACCATAATAACGGTTGTCGCGGGCATAGCGCGTATCGCGGTAGTTCTGGCGATAGTCGCGACGGTCGTAGCGATAGTCGCGCGCATAGTCGCCGCGATAATTATTGTAGCCACGGTCCCGCGCTGCGGCCGGTGCGGCAACGCCCAGGGAAGTCACGACCATGGTAGCGGCGGCCGTGAGGCTGATGAACTTGATGGCTTTCATGGTCTTGCTCCTTCTGTCCCGGCAAACGCTTCGTGGGATCTGGGCCACAACTCGTCTGCCATGAACATCCTTCTAGACCGATTTGCTTGAGTGGATGCTGAACGGCCATTTTAGCTCCCGTTCAGGAAGCGGGGCTGCGGGAGCGCGATCGGCCAACAAGATGGTGGCCAGTCCCGCCATCTCCCGCTATTGCCCCGCCCCATGCAGCGGGTCGCGCTCATCCTGATGCTGTTCATCCTGCTCATGAACGGGCGCCACGGCAGCGATATGCCTCCCGCCACGTTCGACAGCCTCGTCGTGCAGGCCCGCGCGATCCCGCTCGAGAAGGCCGGAGACGCGGCCGCCTTCGGGCCCCTGACGCTCACCGGCGCCTGGCAGCTCACCAGTCCGCACAAGGCCTTTGGCGGCATTTCCTCCCTGCTCGTCGATGATGACGGCGCCATGATCGGGCTCAGCGATACCGGCGAGCTCTTCGGCTTTCGCGTGAGCGGGGCGGAGGGGAAGGGCTTCATCGAGCCGCTGCCCCGCATTGCCGCCGAGGAGCACTGGCCCGGCTGGCGCTGGGATTCGGAAAGCATGCAGCGCGATCCGGTGAGCGGCCGGATCTGGGTGGGGTTCGAGGGCCTGCAGCGTATCTGTCGCTATGCGCCGGACTTCCGCGCCCTGGAGGGCTGCGTCGAGCCGCCCGAAATGGCCGACTGGCCAGTGACGGGCAGCATCGAATCGCTGGTCCGCTTCAGCGACGGGCGTTTTCTGGCGATCGCGGAAATGGCGATCGGTCCTGCCGGCGCGCATGACGTCCTGCTCTGGCAAGGCGACCCGGTCGATCCGGCGACGCCGCCGCCCGTGCATCTGGGCTATCGTCCGCCCACGGGTTATCGGCCCACGGATGCGCTCTGGCTCGGTGGGGACCGGCTGCTGGTGCTCAATCGCCGCCTGACGCTGGCCGACGGTTTCACGGCGCGCCTCTCGCTCGTCACGCTGCCCCGGCTGGCGGAAGGCGCGATCCTGACCGGCAAGCCGATCGCCACGTTCGCCCCGCCCGGGCTTGCCGACAATTTCGAGGCGCTGGCGCTCTCGCGGCAGAATGGCCAGCCGGTCCTGTGGGTGGCCTCGGACGACAATCACCTGTTCCTGCAGCGCAGCCTGCTGATGCGCTTCGCGCTGCCGGCGGGCTGGGTCAGCGACGCGCCCGCGCCCTGACGCCCCCATCCCGGCACGCCCGCCATGCCGGGCCCAAACGGAAAGGGCGGCCCTTGCGGACCGCCCTTTCGGATCGTCTCGTGACGGGATTGCCGGTCAGGCGGCCTTGGCGGCCGTCTTCTTGGCGATCTCGCGCTTCAGGCGGCGCACGCGAAGCGACAGCTTCTCGTCGGACGTCTTCATCAGCCAGTTGTCCAGCCCTCCGACATGCTCCACGGAGCGCAGGCCGTGCGTGGAGACGCGCAGCTTGACGCCACGCTCCAGCGTATCGGAGATCAGTGTCACATTCTGCAGGTTGGGCAGAAAGACTCGCTTGGTCTTGTTATTGGCGTGAGACACGTTGTGGCCCACTTGGCGGCTCCGGCCGGTCAGTTCGCAGATGCGCGACATGTCAATCGATCCTGATCTGGGTTCTTACGGAAAGCGGCGCCGATAGCGGCTCAGCTGCGAATCGTCAAGGCGCTTTCCCTGACAAACCCGCTTCGTTAGGGACGGCGCATGGCCGATCCCTTCCCGCTGCCCGAGCCGATGCGCCTTGCGCTTGCCTGCGCGCAGGCGTCCGCGCAAGCCGGGGAAGTGCCGATCGGCGCCGTGGTGACGCAGGCGGGCCGGGTGATCGCGACCGGCGAGAATCGCAACCGGCGCGACAATGATCCCACCGCCCATGCGGAAATCGTCGCGATCCGCGCCGCCTGCATCGCGCTGGGGCAGGACCGGCTGACCGGCTGCGATCTCTGGGTGACGCTGGAGCCCTGCGCCATGTGCGCCGGGGCCATTGCCCATGCCCGCATCGCGCGGCTCTATTATGGCGCGGGTGATCCCAAGGGTGGCGGGGTGGATCATGGCGCGCGGGTGTTCGCTCATCCGCAATGCCATCACCGGCCCGAGCTGTTCCCCGGGCTGGGCGAGGCGGCGTCAGCGCGCCTTCTTCGCGCCTTTTTTGCGGAGCGGCGCTGAGCCCTCCTCGTCGGGCTGCATCGGCTCGATGCGGTAGAGCGTGTAGGGCAGCTCGCCCGGGAAATCGAGCGTGACCGGGTCAAGGAAGGTGAAGCCTTCCCCGCGTGAGAGGCGCGCGTAGAAGCCGCGCGGGCTGCGGCGCTGGTAGATCGTGCCTTCGGGGAAGTTCGGGCAGAACAGCAGATAGCTGGCCCCATGCGCCGCCGCGATCGCGCGGAAATTCTCCGGCGAACCGTCGAAGGCGTGGTGAATGTCCAGAATGGCCTTCTCGTTGCGATGATAGGGGCCGGCGATGGCGCTGTGATGCGTCGTGGCGATCAGGCGCGGGCCAAGGTCGACCAGCGTGAAGATCGTCGCGGGCGGCAGCTGGTTCAGCACCTGCAGGGCCGGCAGCGTGCGGCAGCGCGCTTCGGAGCGGCGCGTCGTCTGCCGCCTTGTCTGTCCCGCGTTTGCCGCTGTGCTGCCATTCCGGGCCGGGGCAGCGGAGGCGGGGAGTGGTGTCGCATTACCAGCGCGTGGCGCTTTCCCGCCTGCATTCGTGGCCGGTGCGGGCGGAGGCGCTGGCGCCGCGTTGCCGCTGTTGGCCAGCGCCCCGTTGATGATGGGGTAGAGGCCGTAGGCGGAAACCAGGCAGGCCAGCAGACCCAGGGCAATGCCCGCCGCCACACGCCCCGGCCAGCCACGCTTGCCGAGCCGGGCGACGAGGGACCATATCGCCCAGCCGACCGGCGGAATGGCGAGCAGCTGCGCGGCGGGCCCGGCGCGAATCTGCCAGAAAGTGAGGCCGATGGCGAAGGCGGTCATCAGGCCCACCGTGCCCCAGGCCCACAGGCGCTCGGTGTCGCGCCGCGCGCTCCAGCACCCGGCCAGCACGCAGAGCAGGCCGCAGAGCGGCAGGGCGATCATCGGCACCCAGCTCGCGCGCGCCTGCGCATAGATGGGCTTGGCTTCGCGGATATAGACCAGCCACTTGCTCTGCAGCTCGGGCGAGATCTGATAGGCGCCGGTGAGGCACTGCGGCCACATCGTCAGCGCGAAGCCGGCCACGATGGCGCCGCCGATCGACGCCGCCACGAGCCGGGCAGGCCAGCGGCGCAGCGGCAGCATGGTGAGGGCCAGCAAGATGCCGGACGCGAGGATGAGCGTGCTCGCCCACACCGGAGACAGCGCGTCGCAGACCGGCAGCCGGTTGGCATTGCTGGCGAACAGCGCATAGCCGATCGCCGTGGTGCCGCCGAGGCCAAGCGCATAGGGGCGCAGCCGCCGCGCCGCTCCGTCCTTGAAGATCCAGCGCAGCGCCATGATCGCGCCGGCCCCGGCGAGGTAGACCATCATCTCCATGCCGATCACCAGCGAGGCGGCACTGGATATCCCCGCGACGAGGCCGCCGCGCGTCCATTTCCGGTCCACCATCCCGGCCAGCGTGGCGGCCGTCAGCGCGAGTTGCCAGCCATGGTGGTCGACGCGCAGCGGCATGTACATGCCAAGGCCCATATTGGCGGCGAGCGGCAGCAGCATGGCCGCGAACCAGCCGTGCGCGCGCCCGTCGGCGGAGAGGCGCCGCGTGATGAAGGCGAGCGAGAACATCAGCACGAGAAGCGGGATAAGCGGCGCCACGCCCAGCGCCATCTGGTCGGCACGATCGGGCGCCATGAACAGCCGGAAGAACAGCATGAGCGCGGCGATCGGAAGGTCGACCAGCCGGCTCCAGTGGATGTTCGCGCCTTCGGGCGGGTTCATGCGGTGCTGGCGCAGGTCCCACCAGCTCTGGCCGTTCAGCCAGTCGCGCACTTGCAGATAGCGCATGTTGTCGTCGGTATCCCCGAGCGAGAGATAGCCGATGGCGGAGGCGTAGCGATCCAGATAGACCGCGCTGATGATGAGCCAGGCAATGACGACGATCCAGCGCCATTCCCGCTGCGCAAAGCGGTCCAGCGCCGCGAGCCAGGGGCGCAGGCGCACGCCCAGGGGCCGGGCAGCATTGTCGTGGCTTCGCCGCATCGGCTAGGGGCTTAGCCCAGTGGTTCAAAAGCGCAACGGGGCAAATCGATGAAGGGCCAGAGCCGATGACAGGCGGAGAGCGTCGCACGGGTGCCCTCTCGGGCCAGTTGCTTCGATATGTGATCGTCGGCGGGTTCGTGACCGGGCTGCAGGTCGCGGTCTACTGGGCCATGGCGCGGTGGGGCGGTGTGCATCCCCAGATCGCCAATGTCCTGGGCTATCTGGTCGCCGTGGCGAGCGGTTTCGTGCTCCATGGCCGTGTGACCTTTCGCGGCCATGGCAAGCGGGACCAGCCGCTGGCCCGCGCCGTCCGCTTCGTCACCGTCTCGCTGCTGAGCCTGGCGCTCAACGCCTTCTGGGTGTGGCTCTTCGTCGATCGGCTGGCGCTGCCGCTCTGGTCACCCGTGCCGCTCATGGCGGTGGTGACGCCGGCCTTCGTCTTCATGCTCAACCGGCACTGGGTCTTCCGCTAGGGCTGGCCCTAGCTTTGCCTTGGGGCGCGATGGTGGAGGGCATAATGCCGAAGGCGAGACACAGAGAGACGCCCAAAGAGGGTGTGTTAGGTTTCCCCACCGAGGCAGAGGCGACGCGTGACGGGCTGGTGAGGGAGCCGCATCAATCACCGGCCAGTTTCGCAACAAAGAACCGATGATAATCTCTAACGACCGCCTCTTGATCGCTTGTTTCGGAGAAAACAGCCATCAAGTATCCATCCCGAAGCGGATCGTCGAGGTGAGGATTGTTATCGATGCTTAATGCAATCCTCGTTCCTTCAATCACCAAATAGGCGAAGGCATGGTTGTGTTCCATAAGACTAAGGAAATCATATCGCGGCGCTCTAGCCTTACTAATCTTGTCTTTCATGAATTTGGCGGCTTGCCAAACCAGTAAGTCAGCCGCCTCAAGAAGATGGACCTCGCCTTTTTTGACAAAGGCGTGAGAGGAATAGTATTCCTTATCTGCCTCATTGTGTGCCCACCGGATAATCTCACGCTCGGCGATGGCGCCATTCCTGTGTCCCGCCTCGAAGAAGAAGGCGATGCTGGATGGACGCTTGTCGGACAGCCACGCCGCTAGCCCCATCGAGCACGCGCTTAGGCAGAAGCTATAGGGATCGGAAATATCCGTTCGACCAGCAAACCTTCTAGGATCGGCAATCGCAACCAGCCCAAGCGTGGTGTGAGCCTTAATAAGCTCTATGAAGGCGCTCTCGGCTTCGACGCGTCGATCTCTGCTTAGTTGATCGAAAGGCGGATTGCCGTGCGCGCAATCCACCATGTGAAAATGGGGGAGGCCATATTTGCGGAGAACACGCTCCCATCCGCGCTCCATTTTTCGGACTTCGCTCTTTCGGATCAGATAGCCGCCCACCGCGACGACAGGCGAACCTTCATGCACGCCGCTTTCATCGATGTAGGCGTGATAAAGGGCCAAGATATAGCCGCCGTTAGGCAATATGGCATTCTAAACGGAATTGAGCAGTCCCGCATTTGGGGGCTCATTTATCACCGCCCGCTGCGATTGAGTACGTATAATATAATATCACCAAATGAAAAGGGCTGCCGAAGCCTCGGCAGCCCTAACCAAGAGTCTGTCGCGTTGCCGCGAAGATTACATTGCGTTCGCCGCGTTGGTCACGGAGTTGGCCGCATTGTCCAGCGCGTTGCCAGCGTCGTTCATGGCTTCGTCAGCCGTGTTGACGACGTCGTTGGCCATCATATCCGTGTCGTTGACGACGTTGGTGGTTTCTTCCTTGGAGCAAGCAGCCAGGCCGAGCGAAGCGGCCACGACGAGCGAGAAAGCAATGGTCTTGGTCATGGGCAAACCCCTTGTTAAATCATGCCACGCAGAACGTATGGAAGGGGTCCCCCCCTTGAAGCCTGCGAGCGCGACTCGTATCGATTTGTGACGATCAGTGCAATCCCTTGCATCGGGCCGACATGAACGGGGCCTGTAGCGGCTGTCCCTTGATCCCTCCGGCGACTTGGCCGATGATGGCCGCATGCAGGGGCAGATAGACCTTTTCCGCGCGCTGGCCGATCCCACCCGGCTGCGCATCGTCCACCTGCTGCGCGAGATGGAGCTGGCGGTCGGGGAGATCGCATTGGTGGTCGGCCAGAGCCAGCCCCGCGTCTCCCGCCATGTGCGCATTCTCGTCGAATCCGGGCTGGTGGACCGCCGCAAGGAGGGGAGCTGGGTGTTCCTCAGCCTGTGCCGGGAAGCGGCATCCGAAGCGCTGCTCGCCCTGCTCGACGCCGCGCCGCTGGCCGATAGCGAGCGGCTCTGGATCGATGCCGATCAGGCGCGGCTCGCCGCGGTGAGAGCGGAGCGGGCGCGCGTCGCGGAAGATTATTTTGCCAGCCATGCCGAGCAGTGGGACGCGCTGCGCTCGCTCTACGTCCCCGAGGCGCAGGTCGAATCCGCCATGGCCGCCATGCTGGGCGATGCGCCGCTGGGCCTCCTTCTGGACATCGGCACCGGCACCGGGCGGATGGCGCGCCTGTTCGCCGGTCAGGCCGCCAGCGTGGTGGCGATCGACCGCAGCGCCGAGATGCTGCGGCTGGCGCGCGGCAAGCTGCCCGAGCTGGTGGCGGACAAGGTGCGCTTCCTGGCCGGGGACTTCAATGCGCTGCCGCTCCCTTCGGCCTCGGCGGACACCGCGATCCTCCATCAGGTGCTGCATTATGCGCAGGCGCCAGAGCGCGCCATTGCGGAGATCGCGCGGACGTTGCGGGACGAGGGACGGCTGCTGATCGTCGATTTCGCGCCGCATGAGCGCGAGGAGCTGCGCGTGCGCGATGCCCATGCGCGGCTTGGCTTTTCCGATCAGCAGATCACGACATGGTTTGCCGCGGCGGGCCTCGCGATGGAGCGGATCGAGACGCTGGCGGGCGGCGCGCTCACGGTCAAGCTGTGGCTCGGCCAGCGCCGCGCGGCGCCTGTGCGGCAATTGCGCGTCGCGGGCAGTTGAACGGGCGGGCAGTTGAACGGGCGGCTCTTTCCAGGCCGCCCTCGCGCCTGTCAGATGCTCGCCAGCGGCGGCGCCATCAGCCGGTTGAGCCGTTCCTTCACCGCGCGCTTCAGGCGCCTCAGGCGCTGAAGCCTCCAGATGTGCGGCAGGCGGCGTTGCTGCTCTGTCCGCAGCGCATCGTCGAGCTGACGATGGCGGTTGAGAAGTCGGAATATTTCATAGGTCATTGATCAGCCACTCCATCGGAACGCATTCGCTTCCATGTCGGGTGACACTGGTGGCCGTGATTTCCGGCTTGGGGGTGCCAGACTGCGCACCGGTGTCACCCGATGCGGTCCGACATCACGAGCAGACGAAGGGGGGATGCGTCTTGCTCGCCAGAGGGGCCCGGCCCGCAAGATCCAATTTAGTCACTGCCGGGCGCTGCGCAACCGGCCCGCCGGATTTTCATCGCGTCCGCGAAGCGCTTGGGCGGAAATTCCGGCGGAAGGCACTGTTCAGCCCCGCCCCGTTCAATGCCCCAGATCGCGGGCTTCCTGATATTTGAGTTCCAGATAGCGATTATGCACCGCCAGCTTGTCGAGGTCGCCGCTGGCAAGCTGCTGCGTCATCGTCGCGATCTCCTGCTCGATGACGGAGAGCCCTTCGACGAGCTGCGCATCCGGCACGCGGCCGTTGCGGGGCTGGTTGCGCAGTGGTGCCGGGATGGACTGATAGCCGGTCACCAGTTCGGGCAGATGGTCGGAGAGCAGCCGGCGCACTTCCACCGCGGCCGGCTCTGCCGGGTCGAGCCTCGCCAGTTGCGGCGCCAGCGTCTCCAGCCGGTTGCCGATGGCATTGAGGATCGGGATGGCCGGCGCCGGGAGCGCCTTGCGCTGGCTGTCCAGCCAGATCTCGGTCTTGAGCGGCAGCGTCTTGAGATCGGCCTGCGCGAGCCGCCCGGGCTCCACCACCGTCTCGAGCGTGGGGATGAACGCGAAGGCGAGGCACGCGACCAGCAGGCCCAGCACCAGCAGCACGCCGGTCGTCCCGATGCCGCCCAGCACGAAGCCGGCGATCGCCGCGCCGATGAGCACGGTCGCGACGGCGAGGATCATGCGCTTGAGGCGCGTCATCAGGTCCTTGCGGGTGCGCGCCAGCCGCCGGCTCGATCGCTCGTAGCGCGCCGCCGTGCGCGCGATCAGTTCGTTCGCCTTCTGGACGATCTCGTCGACTTCGCTGGCCATGGACGTGCCTTCACTCGATGGCGGCGAGAGGCGAAGCGCCGCTGGTCACCGCCGCTGCCGCCCGGGCCTGCCCTTCGGCACGCGCGATATAGCCCTTGGACTTCTCCACTTCGCCGGAGAGCGTGGTGACCGTGGTCTTCATGGTCTCCAGCGCCTTGAGCTTGAACGTGTCGATATTGTCCATCGTGTCATAGATGTTCTGGAAGGCGCGCTGCAGCGTCTCCAGCGGGATCGTGCTGCTCGCCGCCTGCTCGTGGATCCGCGCGGTCTGCGTCTTGAGCAGTTCGCCGGTGCTGTCGATGATGTTGGCGGTGGTGGTGTTGAGCGCGGTGATCTGGTCGAGCACCAGCCGCTGCCCGGCCAGCGCCTGCGCGACGGTGACGGCTGTGCGCAGCGCGGAGACCGTGGTGGTGGAGGCGCGGTCGACGCCCTTCACCAGTTCGACATTGTTCTTCTTGACGAGGTCGAGCGCCAGATAGCCCTGCACCGTCACGGCCATCTGCGTGAGCAGGTCCTGCGTGCGCTGGCGGACATAGAAGAGCGCGCTTTCCCGGATCGCCTTCGCCTTGGCCGGGTCGGTGGAGTCGAGCTCCAGCGCTTTCTCTTCCAGCCGCGCGTCCATGCTCTTGGCGATGTGGATCATCTGCTCGAGCCGGCCCATCGTGGCCCACATGTTCTGCCGCTCGACGTCGATCGCGGCATTGTCCTTGATGAGCGTGTCCTTGCCGCTGGCGAGGCTGCCGAGGATCGAATTGATGTGCGTCTGGCTCGACTTGTAGCTGTCGAAATAATTGCGCATCTTGTTGCCGAAGGGGATGATGCCGAAGAGCTTCTTGGGCGCCATCAGGTTGCCGCGCTTGCCCGGGTCGAGATCCTCGATCACGCGGCGCAGTTCGGCCAGGTCGGCGCCGACGCTGGCGTCGCTGTCCATCGCGCGCACCGGCCGGTCGAGGAAGCGGTTGGAGTGCCCGGCCGCTTCGGAGATTTCCTTGCGGCCCATATTGGTGATCTGGTCCACCTTCGCGCCGAATTCGGGCGAATTGGCGTCGAGCGCGGCCAGTTCCTCGACGAAACTGTCGACCTTCTCGTCCAGCTTGCTGCGCTTCTCGTCCTCGATCGGCACGAGCCCCGCGGCTTTCGCAGGCGCCACCACGGGCACCGGCTCGGGCGGTGTCAGGTCCAGCTTGTCCTCGGTCTTCGTCGCGGTCGTCGCCATCATGGTCTCCTCGAGAGTGTTATATTAGATTACAACACCCATCGATCAAGTGCGTTCACTGCGGCCACAATAGCGCTCTCGCGCGCGAAAGGGGAGGGGGCGTGGCCCATGCCGCGCCTCCCTTCCCCGCACGCAGCCCGTGACCGGCCTCAGCCGGCCTTGCCGCCCGCCTCGATGAAGCGCTGCACGTCCAGCCGGAGCTGGTGCAGCGCCTGCGGGTTGAGATACATCATGTGGCCGCCGTCATAATATGTGAAAGTCACGTTCTTCATGAGCGCGGGCGGCAGCATGAGATGCTTGATCGCGAGTTCGGTGGTGTGGAACGGCGTCGCCATGTCGTAATAGCCGTTCAGGGACAGCACCCGCAGGTGCGGATTGATCCGCATCGCCGCCGAGAGATCGACCGATGTGTCGGCGAGGCCCTGCCGCCGGCCTTCGGGTTCGCGATGGCTGAAGTCCCAGTTGAAGTCGCCGCCCTCGCGCGCGCTGCGCCGATATTCGAGGTTCGTCTCATAGCCGAACTTGCGCGTGAGCTGGTCCATGAAGCTGCTGATGTAGATGCCGGTGATCCCGGTGCTGGAGGCATCGAATTCCGGTCCTTCGCCCGCCGCATCGGCATCGATGCCGATATAGCGGCTGTCGAAACGGCCCACCGTCTCGCGCCGGTCGCGCAGCAGCTCCTTGCGGAAGCGGCTGAGGTCGACACGCAGATTGGCGCTCTTGATGTAGTCCACGGAGAGGCCCGTGAACCCGGCGAGCTGCTGCGCGATGCTGTCGAATTCCTGCGGCGCGATGTCGGAGCCCTTGGCCAACGCCGCCGCATAGGGCCCGGTGGCGAAGTCGCGCGCCTGCTGGACGAAGGTGGCGAGGTCCGCGGGCCGGTTGGGGATCCGGTTGTGGTACCAGGCCGTCGCCGCATAGCTCGGCAGATAGCCCACATGGATATTGTCGAAGCCGGACTGGCGCACGCCGTAATTGAGGATGGTGGACAGCAGCATCACCCCGTTGAGGCTCATGCCTTCGTCTTCCATGCTGTAGGCGAGCGCGCCGGCGCGCGTGGTGCCGTAGCTTTCGCCGAGCACATAGCGCGGGGAGGCCCAGCGCTTGTTGCGGGTGATGTAGCGCTTGATCGCCTTGGTGAAGGCCGCGACATCCTGGTCCACGCCGTAGAAATCGCTGCCCTTGGCATCGCCCAGCATGCGCGAATAGCCCGCGCCCGGCGCGTCGATGAAGACGAGGTCGGTGGTGCCGATCAGCGTGTCGCTGTTCGGCCCGGCCTGATAGGGTGGCGGCGGCACCGCGACCGGATCGGTCGTGTAGACGCGCTCGGGCGCGAAGGAGCCCATGCGCAGCCAGAGCGAGGATGAGCCCGGCCCGCCATTGAACAGGAACGTGATCGGGCGGTTGGCGCCGGGGGCGGTATAGGCGGTGTAGAAGATGCTGTGCTGCGGCTTGCCCTTGGCATCGCGCAGGGTCAGCGTCCCCGCCGTCGCCTTGTAGCTCACCACGCGTCCATCGACGGTGACCTTGCTGTCGTAGGATTTCTCCACTTCCTCGATGGGCGCGCTCGCCCAGTGTTCCGCGATCTGCTTGGCTTCTTCCTTGGCCTGCAGCTTGGCCGGGTTGGTCTCATCGCCGGATTGGGCAAATGCGGGCTGGAACACGGCCAGAGCGGCGGCCGCGAGCAGGAAACGAAAACGCATCGATGGTCCTCACAGGCTGGGAGATGGGGAGGCGCCAGACCTTATGCCGCATTTGCGGGCAGGCAAGGGCCGGAACGAATATTCTTTCGCATGTGCAGCGCGAGGGGCACGCCGGGTCGGCCCGCAGGGCCCGGCCAGCCCGGGATGGTAAACGCTTTGGCAGGGCTTTGTGTCTAGGGTTCGTGCGGACACCCAGCCCGCATCGCCGCCAGACGCACCTCGCATGGCCGGCCTTCGGTCAGTCCCATGGTCCGGCATCCCGGAGAGGTCATTGCAAAGGCGCGCGATATGCACCAGTCTCACAACTTCGGGAGGATGTCCCTGACAAGGCGCGTGGCCGAGCAAGGCGCTGGCCACGGATCGGGGGGCGCCATGGTGGATACATTCGATCTCGTTGTCATCGGGAGCGGGCCGGCCGGCCGCCGCGCCGCGGTGCAGGCCGCCAAGCTCGGCAAGTCCGTGCTGGTGGTGGAAGGGCGCAAGCGGGTGGGCGGGGTGTCCGTGCACACCGGCACCATTCCCTCCAAGACCCTGCGCGAGACGGTGCTCAATCTCACCGGCTGGCGCGAGCGGGGCTTTTACGGCCGCTCCTATCGCGTGAAGAAGGATATCGGCGGCAGCGATCTGGACCAGCGGCTGGGCAAGACGCTGGGGCATGAGGTGGACGTGCTGGAGCACCAGTTCCAGCGCAACGGCGTGCGCACCATGGAGGGTTTCGCGCGGTTCGTGGATCCGCATGGCATCGTCGTCACGTCGCCCGACGAAAGCGAATTGCTGGTGCGGGGCGAGCGTTTCCTGATCGCGGTCGGCACGGCGCCGTTCCGGCCGGACGACATCCCTTTCGACGATGACATCGTCCTTGATAGCGACGTGCTCATCGAATCCCCCCGGGTGCCGCGCAGTCTGGTGGTGATCGGCGCGGGCGTCATCGGCATCGAATATGCGACCATCTTCTCCGCGCTCGACGTGCAGGTGACGCTGATCGAGCCGCGCGAGACCTTTCTCGATTTCATCGACCGCGAGATCATCGAGGAATTCGTGCATCAGCTGCGCGATCGCGGCATGACCATCCGCCTCGGCGTCAAGGTCGCCAGCATCGTCAAGGACGAAGGCGGCCGGGTCGTCACCACGCTGGAGGATGGCCGCGCGATCCGCTCGGAGATGCTGCTTTATGCCGCGGGCCGGGTCGGCGCCACGGCCCGGCTGGGACTGGAGACTTGCGGCCTCGCGGTGGACGGGCGCGGCCGCCTGCAGGTCGATCCCAAGACGTTCCAGACCGACGTGCCGCATATCTATGCCGCCGGGGACGTGATCGGCTTTCCCAGCCTCGCCTCCACCTCGATGGAGCAGGGGCGCATCGCCGCCTGCCATGCCTTCGGCCTGCCGCTGCCGCCCGCGCCCGCTTATTTCCCCTATGGCATCTACGCGGTGCCGGAGATCTCGACCGTGGGGATGAGCGAGCAGGAAGTGCGCGAGAAGAAGATTCCCTATGAGTGCGGCATCGCCCGCTTCCGGGAGACCTCGCGCGGCCATATCATGGGGCTCGATTCCGGCCTCATGAAGATGATCTTCTCCATCCGCTCGCGCCGGCTGCTGGGCGTGCACATCATCGGCGAGGGCGCGACCGAGCTGATCCACATCGGCCAGGCCGTGCTGAACCTCAAGGGCACGATCGACTATTTCATCGAGAACACCTTCAATTATCCCACGCTTGCGGAAGCCTACAAGATCGCCGCCCTCGACGCCTGGAATCGCCTGCCGCGCACGGAAGGGGCGGCCTAGGCGGCTTGGATATATGCCGGCCTGAGAGGAAGCCGGCGATCGGGTCGCCTCGATAGCCAGAGCCATGGGTGAGTTGTCGTGGGATGCCACTTCCCCAATTCGTCACCCCGGGCTTGCCCCGGGGTCCCGCTTCAGCCGATGCTGTGTAAATGAAGCGCGAGAGAAGCGGTGGCTGGGTCTCCATCATGGCCGATCGCTATCGCGGCACGATGTATGTCGGTGTCACCTCGCAGCTTCCCGTCCGGATCCCCCAGCATCGATCCGGCGAGAGTTCGGACTTCTGCCCGCTACCCTCGGGTGACAAGGAAGCGGGACCCCGGAGCAAGTCCGGGGTGACGATGGCGGTAACGTCGTCGTTTTCTGCAAGGCTATTTCCGGATCGAAATCCCCGATAACCGCCGTTCCGCAAAGCCATCGAATGCTCACCCCCGGTCGAGCGCCACGGTTCGTTCCAGGGCGGGCAGGGGCTCGGCGGCCTGCTGCTCGAGCGCGACGGGGGTCAGTTCGTAGATATCGAGGCCGGGCGTTTCGCCCCGCCATGGCATCACGATGCGCCAGCGGAAGGGGCCGATCCGCTCGACCACGCCGACCAGATCGCTGGCCGCATCCTCGCCATAGACGAGGCTCGTGCCGTTCCCGCTGGGCTGTTTCGCGCCGGTCAGGATCAGCCGGCGCGCCTCTCCGTCGCGATGGAGCCAGCCGCTCGGCAGTTCCGATCCGGTCTGCTTGGTGAAGAACAGGGACTCGTTGGTGTCGCCGCGCACGTTGCAGAAGAAGGCCGGATAGCCCCGATAGGGCGCTTCCCGGCGACCCGCCTGTCCCAGCTTCACGAGCCGGCAATGGTAGGAGCCCGGGGGCGGCGCGGGATGGTTGCGGGCTGCCTCCGGGGCGAGGAGGTCGCCTTCACGGGCCAGCGCTCTGCGGAACTTCGCGGCGGCTTCCAGCGCGGCTTGCCAGGTCCGGGGAAGCCCGTCCAGCCGGGCCGCGTCTTCCTCGGAGGCGATGGCTCGCCACCCCTGTCGTGGCGGCTCGAGCGCAGGCAGCGGCGGCGCGTTCACCATCGCGGGACGGGAGGCGCACGCCGAGAGGGCAGCAAGCGCTGCCAGGGCCGTCAGATATTTCATTGGGGCAACCCTTGTATGAATAAAGAGTTAAGCCCGGAAATGCGGCATGTTGGTTAAGAAAAGGTAAACGGGCCCGCCATTCGCCGCATCCATCCTCATCTTTGCGACGAACGGAGGCCCGGCGCCTTGCGGGGGGGCGGGCGGCGTGTCGCCTATGAAGCCGCAGCCGTCGCGCGGACGAACAGCGCCTGGCCCGGCAGGAGGACGCCCTTGCCCGCGACATGGTGAGGCGCGAAGGCGGCTGTCAGGGCCTCATGTGCGGCGGCCCGCTGGTCTTCCGGAATCTGCCCGCCCAGATGCATGGCTGACAGCACGAAATCGGCGGCCTCCTCCGGCCCGGCGCCCGCGCCGCCGATGGGCATGTCGCGCATGCAGGCGTCGACATGGACGTCCCTGAAGCCCGCATCATGGAGCACTTCCTTCAGATAATCCGTGTCGGCGAAGACGAACGGGCCCGGCGCGCGCGGGTCGGCCGGCGTTTCGGGCGGGGCGACATAGGGCTGAAGCGCGCCCATCATGACCTGCATCCAGGGATTGTCCTGCGGCCCGGCCCACACCGCGAGGTCGATGCGACCTCCGTCGCGCACCATGCGGCGCAGGTTGCGGAAGCCAGCCTTGGCGTCGGCGAAGAACATGCTGCCGAACCGCGAGAAGAGCCTGTCGAAGGGGCCGCCGGTGACCGTCACCGTCGCCGCGTCGGCGCACACGAACCGCACGTCGGACTGGGTGCCCTGGCTGGCCCGCGCGCCGCATGCCCAGATGAGGTCCTGCGAGATGTCGAGCCCGGTGACGTGCCCGCCGGGCGAGACGGCCCGGCCGATCGCGATGCTGGTGCCGCCGCCGCCGCATCCCACATCGATCACGCGCTCGCCGGGGCGGAATTCGGCCTGGGTGATGAAGGCGGCACCCAGTGGCGCGATCATGCTCTCGAAGCGCTGGAGATTGGCGAGCCAGTTGCGGCCCATCTCGCCGCTCCACTCCTCGGCCCGGATCTCTGTTTCGACGCCGTCGCTCATCTGGGTCTCTCCTCTTTTTCTGCCGCCGCGTTCAATTCTGTCCGGGAACCAGGCCTTCCGATTCCGGGACGCGGCAGTCCCGAATTCCCGGATGCAACTCTATCCATCCGGCAAGGAAGTTCCATGGCCAAAAAGCGGATGGGGGGCGCAGAGTGTCCAGTATCATCGAGCCCCGGGCCGTACCTGTCCCACCTGCATGCGCGTCCTTGCCCGAGGTGCGCGGCGGCACTCCGCAGCCGCCCGGCTCCCCGATCAAAGCACAGCCGATAAATAGATAACATATTGTTATAAAATAACTTATCTTCGAAATGCCGGTCCTCTGCATCCCATCGGCATCGGCCCATGCAGCGCCCGCGCCGTCCCGTCCGCGCGGATCAGGGGCGGCGCCCCCGCGTCAGCTGGACGCACTTTCGATCGGCCCCTTCTATCTGTCCTAATATGTCCGGAAAAGAGCGGGCATCGAGACCGATCCCGATGGGCCATGCGCCGGCAGGTCGTTCAGGTCATGGCCCTGAGCGTGCGCTGCGAGCAGGCGAGGTCGAGCATCTTCATCGCGAGCGTGTGCTCGCCCATCACGACGTCGCCCACGCCCAGCCTGGTCAGATGCTCGACCTCGGCATCCGAGTGCGCCCGCGCGATGATCCGGATGCCGGGCTTGAGGTTGCGGGCCTTCTCGGCAATGACGCCCGCATCGAAGCCTTCCGGAATGGCGATGAGCAGGGCGCTGGCCCTGTCGACGCCGCCGGCCAGCAGGATGCGCGAATCGATGCCATTGCCGTAGATCGTGACGTGCCCTTCCTGCTCCGCGGCCCGGGCCTTTTCCTCGTCGCTTTCGATCACCGTCAGGGGCTCGTCCCGCGCCTTCAGCTGCGAGGCGAGGAGCTGGCCCACGCGTCCATAGCCGATGAGCAGGATATGCGCCCGGCTCGGTTCCGCCGCCGGGGCCAGCGTCGTGGCCAGGGGTTCCTCGGCCGCCGCGGGTTCATCGGTCGGTTCGTCCTTCGGCTTGCGCAGGATATAGGAGAAGATGACCGGATTGAGGACGATCGAGAAGATCGCACCGGCCAGGATCAGGTCGCGCGCGCTTTCCGGCATGATGCCAAGGCCGATGCCCAGCGTCGCGAGGATGAACGAGAATTCGCCGATCTGCGCGAGGCTGGCCGCGACCGTGGTCGCAGTGAGCTTGTTGTAGCCGAAAGCCCGGACGAGATAGAAAGCCGCGACGGACTTGCCGAGCACGATGATGAAGACGGTGGCGAGCACAGGCAAAGGCTGCTCGAGCACTACCCTGGGATCGAACAGCATCCCCACGGACACGAAGAAGAGCACTGCGAACGCGTCGCGCAGCGGGAGCGTTTCCTCGGTCGCGCGGCGGCTGAGCGGTGTCTCGCCCAGGATCATGCCGGCGAAGAAGGCGCCCAGCGCGAACGACACATCGAAGATGAAGGCCGATCCCGCCGCCACGCCCAGCGCGATTGCCAGCACGGCCAGGCGGAACAATTCCCGCGAGCCGGTATGGACGACCCAGTGCAGCGCCCAGGGAATGACGCGGCGCCCGACGATGAGCATGAGCGCGACGAAGGCGCCGACCTTGAGGAAAGTGAGGCCAAGCGGCAGGGCCAGCGTGAGGATGCCCGTGCCCGCGGGATTGCGCACCATGCCCGCCAGCACCGGCAGCAGCACGAGCGCGAGCACCATCACCAGATCCTCGACGATCAGCCAGCCCACCGCGATGCGGCCCCGCTCGGTCTCGACGAGATCGCGCGACTGCAGCGCCCGCAGCAGCACCACGGTGCTCGCCACCGACAGCGCGAGGCCGAAGCCGAAGCCGGCCAGCGGATCCCAGCCAAGCGCCCATGCCAGCCCCATGCCCAGCAATGTCGCGGTCGCGATCTGCGCGATCGCGCCGGGCACGGCGATCCGGCGGACCGAGAGCAGGTCCTTGAGGGAAAAGTGCAGGCCCACCCCGAACATCAGCAGGATGACGCCGATCTCCGCGAGCTCGTTCGCAAGATTGGTGTCCGCGACGAACCCCGGCGTGAAGGGCCCGACCAGCACACCGGCCAGGAGATAGCCCGCGATGGGCGAGACGCGCAGGCGCATCGCGATCGCGCCCATGATGAAGGAGACGACGAAGCCGGCGACAATGGTGGCGATCAGGGGCGTGTAATGGGGCATCAGGCGGGTTTGCTTCCTCTGTCCTTGTGCTGTGACGGTGAGTCCTGTGACGTTGGCGGCCGGCGGGGATGGCGTGCCGCACGGACGCTGACGGTCTCCGGTCGGAAGGCCTTTCACGCGCTACGCGAGGGCAGCGTGTGTCCCTGAGGATGAAGCAGCGCGCGCGGCATGCTGGCACGCCTCGCCGCCAACCGGCCGGCCGTCTGGCTTATATCATGCGGAGAGGCGGTTCGCGCGCGCTTCTTGCGCGCCATCTGGCTTCGCGCGGCTGTGCCGCCGTGCGGCTTTCCATCCCCGCCGGGCCGGAAGCGGCGGTGCGCGCGGGCACCTCGCATGGGGGGCGGGCAGGCATGGCCGCCATGCCGGTGTCGCAGCCCGAGGCGTCCCCGTCCTTCAGCGTGGCTGTCGGGGTCGCGAGCGGCGCCTGTTTCCGGCTGTGCAGCGCGACCACATTGGTCGACGGATCGAAAGCCGAGCCCAGCGGCGTGGTCGCGGGCAGGCCGGTGTGGACCAGAGCGGGAATGAGCGCACTGGCCAGCGCAAGCAGCATCGCGATGGCAAACCATTGCCCTCTGCTGCCATGGCTCGGCCAAGCCCTCGTCATCAGTCCTCCATGTTCGCGGGAAGAGTGTAGGAGCACGGCCCCGCAAAGTTAAGTGCCTTGGTCGAAAATGTTTCGGTCCCGCTCCGTTTCCGGCGAGGCAATCATCAGGCAATCGCGCTTCCCGCGATGGGAAGAAGCCGCGCGTCCCATTCTTCGTCTCGCATTGATTGCGTCTTGCCCCGCTTTGCGCTAAGGGCGCCGGGATTTCGCGCGGCCCCGAAGCCCCGCTCCAGCCCACAAGTCACAGAGAGATAGAATGAGCCCCCGTCCCAACGCTCTGCGGAACGTTGCCATCATCGCGCACGTCGATCATGGCAAGACCACCCTTGTTGACCAGCTTTTCCGCCAGTCCGGCACCTTCCGCGATAACCAGCGGGTCGAGGAGCGGGCCATGGACTCCAACGATCTGGAGAAGGAGCGGGGCATCACCATTCTCGCCAAGCCCACGTCGATCGAGTGGGAAGGCACACGCATCAATATCGTCGACACGCCCGGCCACGCCGATTTCGGCGGCGAGGTGGAGCGCATCCTCTCCATGGTCGATGGCGTGGTGCTGCTGGTGGACAGCTCCGAAGGCGCGATGCCGCAGACCAAGTTCGTGACCGGCAAGGCGCTGGCGCTGGGCCTGCGCCCGATCGTCGTCGTCAACAAGGTGGACCGGCCCGACCAGCGCATCCAGGAAGTGCTGGACGAGGTGTTCGACCTGTTCGTGAGCCTCGATGCGAGCGACGAGCAGCTCGATTTCCCGGTGCTCTACGCCTCGGGTCGCAATGGCTATGCCAGCACGGACCCGTCCAAGCGCGAGGGCACGCTGACGCCGCTCTTCGAGACGATCGTCAATCATGTGCCGCCGCCGGCGCTCGACCTCGACGCGCCGTTCACCTTCCTGGTGACGCTGCTCGACCGTGACAATTTCCTCGGCCGCATCCTCACCGGGCGCGTGACGTCCGGCACCGTGAAGATCAACCAGCCGATCCACGCGCTGGACATGGACGGCAAGGTCATCGAGGCGGGCCGTGCGTCCAAGATC